>JBBTDS010000704.1:36334-49954 GCA_038060875.1 Acidobacteriota bacterium
TTCCAGCCGGCGTTGGCGCGCTGGAAAGCGCGTCCGCAGGCAAGATTGCCCGCCCCACATGAGAAAGCCGGCGATGCCCGGCAATGCCTATACGGCGATCATCGAACTTTGTTGCCCCTCAGGCGAGCCAGTTGTTTGCGCGCGACGCCGGCCACCTCGGAGGAAGGCGCCAGCTCGAGCGACTGCTCCAGGTAACGCATCGCCCCGGCATGGTCCTTCTGCACCGTCGCGATAGCACCCGCATGGTAGAAGAGGGTGGCCTCGCGGGTCCCTACGGCCAGGGCCCTTTCGATCTGCTTGCGGGCTTCGGAATAGTTGCCGCTGACAAACAGCGCCCACGCGTAGGCATCCAGGGTGTGCACGTCTTGCCGCCGGGCGATTTCGATCCTGGCCACGCGCAGAGCCTCGGCCGGTTTCCGGGCGCGGTCCGCGTAGAAGAAGATCAGTTCGCGATTCGAATTGTCGGCGCTGTCCATTTCGGCACGGGCCTTTTGTTCGAATTCGGTGTAAGTCTTAGCCGCCTCCTCATGGCGAGCGGCGCGCTCGAGCGACTCGGCCAGCGCGTAGAGGTTTTCGGGATGCGGGGCTGCCTGATAGCGCCGGCGCAGAAGATTCACCGCATCGGCGTACCTCTTCTCCGCGGTGCGGACCTTTGCCAGGTTGGCGAGCGCATAGTGGTAGTTCGGGAAGAGGAGCAGCGCCCGGTCGAGCAGCTTCCCGGCGCCGGCAACCTGGCCTCTCAACAGCTCCAGGTGCGCGATGTGGGTGAGAATCCAGGCGCGGTCTTCCACCTCGTCGGGCAGAATCCGTTGGTAGGCGGTCTCCATGAACTGGATTGCGCCCTCAATGTCGCCGAAGATCTCCCGCAGGTAGGCGGCTCGGGTCAAGCCTGCCACGCTCCCCGGGCGGAGATCGAGCATCCATTGGCAAGCCTTTTCGGCCTCCTCGTAGTTGCCCAGTTCAGCGTAGGCGTCGGTGAGCAGGCCATAGGTGAGAAGGTCGTCCGGCACCTTCTTGTTCAACTCCACGGCGGCCTGGAGCGCCTTGGCGAACTCGTGCTTGCCGAGCAAAATCCAGACACGCAGCCGCTGACTCTCAAGGTTGTCGGGTGAGAGGCGGAAGGACTCCTGGAGGGCTTCTTCCGCCTGGTCGTAGTAGGCCGGGTCGGCAGTTTCGCGCGCCCGGCGGGCCAGTGCCTGAGCCAGATCGTTGTAGCCTCGGTAGTGACCCGGGTTATGTTCGATCGCCTTTCTGGCCCAGGCAGCCCTTTGCTCGGCGGGCGAGGCAACTGTTTGCGCCACACCCGCCGAGACGGACAGCAATAAGGCAGCGAGTTTCAACATCGTTGTACTCCAACGGTCGCTCGTTGACGGTGACGGCTCAGGGCAGGCAGGGCGCCCCGGCACCGCCCGTGCAGCCGGCCTCGCCGGGATCGATGTGCCGCCGGTTCCGGCCGCTGGGGGCATCCGCCAGATAGGGGAAATCCGTGCGATAAGCGAAGTCGTTGACGTTGACTCCGTCCCCCAGTCTGCCGCCGATGTTCGGGTCGAAGCCCGGGAACGGCGCCGCCAGGACTCCGCCCACGACGAGCCGCAAGGCGACGTCGGTGACGTCGTCAAAGACGCGGCGCCCATTGGGGAAGCCGGCTGGGTCGCCGCCCAGCAGGCCGAGGCGGTTGGCGCTCACCGGCGGCGTCGGTGCGACTCCGGTGTTGAGACGCAGCAGGTCGGCGATGGGACCGGCCGGCGTGCCGGGAGCGGCGATGGGCGGCGCATAGGTAACAACAGGCAGCAGATCCGCGCGGGGCGGCGCCGGAATCGCAACCGCGCCGCCGGTCAGCGCATTCACCACTCGCGCCAGTGCCGGATCGAGGAAGAATCTGGCGAACTGGCTGTCGTTCTTAGGCTTGTCCATGCTGAAGCGATCTTTGAAGCCCGTCCCGACCAGTAGTTCGTTGATGAGGGGGTTCCCCATTCGCTGCACTTGCCGGAAGCCATCGAAAGTGAGGGCAGCCAGCGGCGACCGGCGTACGGTGACGCGCGGGCGGGAAGTGGTTCCCCAAGCGCCGATGGTCGCTGCCGGGGAGCTCGCCGCTTCCACCCGGCCCGTGCGGGTCAGCATCGACACCGGCAACTCGATGGCAATGGTGTTCACGGCGTAGCCGGAAACGGTGTCGCTGGCGATGTTGGCGTTCGTGGCATCCTGGGCAGCGGTAAGAACAGGGAAAGCGCTGGTGTTGAAAGTGTCGAACGCCCCGCCCAGGTCGATCCAGAAGGCGTCGTCGGTAGTGCCGGCGAAGACCTTGATACCGTTCGGGAGGGTGTAGATGCCGGAATTGAACAGCGCGTTATAGTCCATCGTCCGCGGCCCGACATTCGCCGGCACGGCAAAGAGTGTCCTGTCGGCGCCGAGCCGGACGTCATCGTCACCTTTGACCATGGTGACGATGTAGCTCTGCCGCATCCCCAGCCCTGCGTCGTTGAAATCGTTGATTCGCGGCGGGACAATGAGCGTGCCTGGCGCAACCGGCGGAGGGGAGTTGGATGGGGCAGAGGCGCCGCCGGCGCCGATCCCCGCATAGACCTGGAACAAGTTCGGCAGTCGCTGTTCGGTGCGAAAACGGAATTGAAAGACAATGTCTTCGACCGCGTCGTTGTTATTGTCCACTTTGATCTCGTACAGAATTTCGGGATCAAAAGGGAACCAGTTCGGGCCGTTGCCAGGCTCCAGCAGCGGGTCAACGCAAAGGATCAGGGTGACCCTGGGACTGCCGCCGCCGCCGTAGCTGCGAAAGGCGTAGAAGTCGGTGATGTCGGCCTTGTGGTCCAGCGCCGTGATAGGCGCCTCACGATGATTGGCCGAGTAGCCGGCTGGTGGAACGGCCACCAGGACCGCTAACAGAAACGAGAGAGAACCTCTGAGCGTTTTCATGGTACCTCCAAGTGGTAATGTCTTCGAACAACTTCTGCATATATTACGGAGGAACTGCGCGAACGGATTTACGACCCGGCCGACCGGACTTCAGGCGTGCTCGAGCAGTTGGTCGTGTGGCGAGGAGACAATCAGCAGCAGGCAGCCGTTCACCGTGCGCGACACGTCGTGGATGCTGCCACTGTCAGCACATTGATAGTCGCCGGTGTGCAGCACCAGGTCGCCGACCTCCAGGTCGCCTTCCAGCACCAGGCATTGTTCGGCCCCGCCGTGACGGTGCGGCGGATAGGCAGCCCCCGGCTCCATGCGTACCAGCATCGTCACGAACCGGGTGACAGGATCGACGTAGAGCTGCTTGGCGGTTACGCCCTCCAGCACCGGCTTCCAGCCGCCTCCGCCGCCGCGAACCACGTGGAGGTCGCTGGCGGCCGTCGCGGTCCAACCTTTCCATACCTGGGGACCGGGTTCGGCCGCTGTCCGCGCCAGCAGCGTATCGCGCACCCGCGGATGCGGCCTGCGCTTGGGCAGAGCAAGCGGCAGGAGCGACGCGGTCTCCTCGAACCCGCGCACTTCGGTCTCGCAAACGGCGCAATCGCCCAAGTGCTCTTCGAACGCCCGAACCTCTGCCGGCTCCAACACTCCGAGGACGTACAAGGCGGCCTGTTCGCAGATCTCGGCAGTGGCCCGTCGGCGTTTCATACAGATCCTTCCCCAAGCGGTTCCAGCAGCTCCCGCAATCTGATCATACCGAGGCGAATGCGCGTCTTGACCGTGCCCAGCGGCTGGCCAAGCCTGGCGGCAATCTCGCTGTGGCTGAAGCCGGAGAAGTAAGCCAGCTCGATCGCTTCCCTTTGGTCCCGCGACAGGGACTCCAGGGCCGCCCTGATAAAGCGGCGCTGCTGGCTGGCCGCCCCGGCCTCGTCCGGCCGCTCGGCGGTATCGGCGAACTCGGCCCACGGCGGCAACGGCTCTTCGCTGGTCCGGCGGGCCGCACAGGAACGCAAACGGTCGATCGCTCGGCTGCGGGCCAGCATCACCAGCCAGGTGGCCGCCGCCGCGCGCTGCGAATCGAACTTGCCCGCGCTCCGCCACACCTGGGTGTATACGTCCAGCGTCACTTCCTCGGCATCCGCGGCGTTGCCGAGTATGCGCAGGGCCAGGCTATAAACAATGTGGCTAGACTCGTCGTAGAGGCTCGCCAGCGCCTGCTGCTCGCCGGCCGCCGCTCGCTGGATGTAGTCGCTCCACGCCGGATGGCTGGTGCCAAGGTCCGGGCTGACGGCCGCAACGCTCATCTTCTTGGGTACGTTGCCCGACCTGAACTTGGATTTGTCCACCCCGCCATCCCCTGCCTATTGAAACCAGTATAGCAGCAGGAAATCCGGTTGTCTGGGCTGGGCCGTATACGGTGGTGGGCCTGTATGACACCCTCGATTCTCATCTGGCTGCTCGCCAGCGCCGGAACGGGCGCACAAAACGTCGTCATCCCGCCCTTGCACCAGACCATTGTCATCACCGCTTCGCCCGACGAGCCGGCCTTTGACCGCCGCGATGCCGAACTCTTCCGCCGCACCCTGTTCTCCCGCGACGACCAGGTCCTGCACGTGCTCGATGCCGGCATTAGCGCCGGCCAGCACGAGGGCGGCGGCAAGTCGGTCGAGGTGCGCCGCTTCGGCTTCAACCTGGACCACGGCGGCGTCAACGGCGGGCTGAAGATGCTGGTGGATAACGTCCAGCAGAACCAGGGCACTCAGGGCCACGGGCAGGGATACCTCGGAGCATTGAAGAGCCTGATCCCCGAGCTGGTCGAGGAAGTCCGGATCATCAACGGGCCGTTCAGCGCCGAATACGGAGATTTCAGCGGCCTCGGCGTGGTGCACATCCGCCTGCGCGAGTCGTTGCCTGACCAGTGGACGGCGCGGTTTCAGGGCGGCTCGTTCCTCACCCGTCGGGCGTTCCTCGGTTACAGCCCGCTCCTCAAGGCGGGCGACGCGTTAGTGGCCTATGAGGGCTCGCGCACCGATGGACCTTTCCAGGAGCCGTTGGGCTACGCCCGCGACAACGTCACGGCCAACCTTACCCGGCGCCTGCCCTCCCAGCGGAGCCTCGGGTTCAAACTCAACGCCGGCCGCAACGATTTCAATTCCTCCGGCCAGCTTCCGTTGGACGAAGTTTCGGCCGGGCGCCTCGACCCGTTCGGTTCCCTCAGCGCCGGCGATGGAGGCCGCGGCCAGTCCGGTACTCTGGGGCTCAATTACCGCAGCGAAGCGGCCTCGGGTGCGGTGTGGAACGCCGACGCCTTTCTCGCGCGCTCACTGTTAGATCTCTATTCCAACTTCACGTTCTTCTTGAACAATCCGGAGGCCGGCGATGCCCTCCAGCAGCACGATTCCCGGCTCCAGCAGGGTGCCAATCTCCAATACCTGCGTTCCCACCGTCTGGCTGGCATCCCAGGCCTGCTCACGGCCGGCGCTAGCTTCCACGACAACCAAATCAACGTCGGGCTGTACCCGCGCCTGGGACGAACCCCCACCGGGGTGACCACGCGGGCCCACGCCCACGTGACCAATGGCGCCGGATATCTCCAGGACACCCTGAGCCTGCTGAACGGCCGGCTTCGCGCCGGCCTTGGCTTGCGCTACGACCTGTTCCGTTTCGGCGTCGAGGACCGGGCGCAGCCCGCCGCCAGCGGCGTTCACCACGCCGGCCAAGTGCAGCCGAAGTGGAACCTGGCCGTCACGCCAAGCCGCCGCTGGCCGCTGACGTTGTACGTCCATTATGGGCGCGGCATCTCCTCTTCGGATGCGCGCGGCGTGGTCCGCTCCGCCAGCAGCCGCCGGCTGGCCGCCACCGACTTCTACCAGCTCGGAGCGACGCACCAGTTCCGCCGCGTTTCGCTCATCACCGATCTGTTCTGGATCGACCGCTCCAACGAGCTGGTTTACGTCCCCGATGACGGCTCGCTGGAGTTTATGGGGCCGAGCCGCGCCTATGGCTACGAAGCCAAGGTCTCGGTCGAGATTACCCGGCGGCTCAGCCTGAACGGCGGTTTGACCAAGGTCGCCAACGCCTTTTATCGTGGAACCAGCCCCCGCGTCTACGTGGACCGCGCCCCGCATTTCGTGGCCAACGCCGGCCTGACGCTGTCGGCCTGGCGCGGCTGGAGCGGCTCGTTGCGGATGCGCGCCATCAATCACTACCGGCTGGACGGCCAGGACCCGTCGGTGGTCGCTTCCGGTCACACGGTGTTCGACCTGAGCCTCTCGCGCCGCCTCCGCCGCGGCGTCGAGTTCAGCCTGGCCGTGGACAACCTGACCGACCGGCTCTACTACGAGACACAGAACTACTTCGAGTCGCGGCTGCGCGGCCAGGCGCCGCTGGCGCGCATTCACGGTACCCCGGGCTATCCGCTGACCGTGACCGCGGGGCTTACCTTTCGCTTCCGCGGCAAGTGACGCACCCGGGCACCCGGGCACCCGGGGACAGCCTGCGTGTTTCCACATTTGGAAAACTGGGAAACATGCAGGCTGTCCCTTTGTTATGCTGGACCAGCCCGATGATCCCACTCCTGCTCCTCCTCCTCCTCACCGCTTGCCTGTCCCTGGCCGCGGAAAACTGGCAGTCCCTGATCCGCCGCGACCATCCCCGCCTGTTCTTCAACCGCGACACCTGGCCGGCCGTCAAGGCCCACGCGCTCGGCCCGGAGGCGGCGACGTTCGCGGCCCTGAAGGCGCGCGTCGATGAGCTGGCGGCCAAACCGCTTGAGGCCGCCGACTACGGCGCCCAGGCCGCCGAGGCCGCCTTCGTCTTCCTTATCACCGACGAGCAGAAGTACGGCGACCTGGCCACGCGCCTGCTCGAAGCCAGCATCGACTTCTACAGCCGGTGCTACGCCGAGCAGCGGACGGTCAACTGGTATTCTTTCTCGCGCATCAACGCCTGGGCGGCCTTCGACTGGCTGTTCAATCGCCTGACCCCGGCGGAGCGCAGCCGTATGGGCGCGGCGTTTCTGAAAGCCGTCGAGGGCGCGCAGCCGACCAAGACAAGGAAGGCCTTCGACCGCGAGAACTGGGGCGGGACGAATTCCGGCTTTTACAGCACGCCGAGCCTGCTCTGGTACGCGGGGCTGGCCACTTATCGGGACGGCATCAACGACGGGATGGCCGGGCAGATGTTGACCAGCGGGTACGCCCAGTTCGTGAAGCTGCTGGAGTTCCGGCGGCACGCGGCCGCCGATGACGGCGGCTCCGCCTCCGGGGCGCTGAACTACGCGCTGGCCGCCTACCCGTGGGCGGAGTTCAACTTCTTCCACACTTACGAGTCGGCGACCGGCAGGAACATCGCGCGCGAGTGGCCTTACGTGGCCTACCTGCCCGGCTACATCTTCTGGAACTGGCTGCCCGGCGGCCGCGAGTTCGGCTACGGCGACGCCTACCACACCACCAACCAGATGCGCGTCGAGGGGCTCAACATACATCTCTCGCAGAGCCTCCAGTTCTATGCGGCCGCCGAGCCGGAGTGCGCCGCTTTCGCCCGGTGGCTGCTCGAGAAGACGCCGCGGCCCGCCGCCGAGCGCCTGCCGTTCTTCTTCGCCCGTTTTCTGCTGACGGCGATTCCCAATGTGACCCCGGCCAAAGATCCGCTGGCCAGGATGCCCATGGCGCGTCACTTCGAGAACATGGGGCAGACGCTGTTGCGCTCCGGGTCGGGTCCGGACGACAGCTACGCGTTGTTCACCGCCGGCGGCGTGCTCGAGCAGCACAAGCATTTCGACCACAACAACTTCGTCATTTACAGGAAGGGCTTTCTCGCCATCGACACCGGGACGCGCCCGGAGCCCGGCCAGCACCTGACGCACTATTACTCGCGCACCGTGGCGCACAACGCCATCCTCATCCGCATGCCGGACGAGCAGATGCCGCGCTACTGGGGCGGACCCGCGCCGGGCGAGGAAGCGCTCCCTGTTCCCAATGACGGCGGGCAGCGCCGGGCGTTGGGATCGAAGGTGGTCGCCTTCGAAACGAACAACGATTACTCTTACGTCGCCGGCGACGCCACCGTCACCTACGATGAGCGCAAGTGCCGCCTGGCCCTGCGCCAGTTCGTGTTTCTCCCGCCGGACCACTTCGTGGTGTTCGACCGCGTGAGCTCGACGCGGCCGGAGTACCGGAAGACCTGGCTGCTCCACACGGTCGAGGAACCGCGCCTTGCCGCGCGGGAGTTCTCCGCCGTGCACGAACAGGGGAAGCTGTTCTGCCGTACGCTGCTGCCGGAGAAGGCGGAGCTGGCCAAAGTTGGCGGGCCGGGCAAACAGTTCTGGTCCGACGGGCGCAACTGGCCGCTGCCGCCAGGGTACCGTACGCCGGACACGACGCCGCTGCTGGGCCAGTGGCGTGTTGAAGTGTCACCCCGCGAAGGGCGCGCGGACGACCCGTTTCTCCACCTGATCCAGGTGGGCGACGCCGGGCTGGAGCGCATGGTGAACGCCAGGCTCGTCCGCGGGGGCGGCCGCGTAGGCGTCCGCTTCCGATACGGCGCCAGCGACTGGGAAGTGTTGTTCGGCACGGAAGGCCCCGCCTCCGGCCACGTCACCTTGAGAAAGAGCGGCAAGCTCACGGTGGACCGCGACCTCAGCCGCGAGGTGATGCGCCAGGCCGGTGTGTACGGTGTAACTCCCTGACGCTACAATTGCGGTAAGGAGAACCCGCACGCATGATCCGAAACGAAGATGCCCTCGAATACCACTCCTCGGCGCCGGCAGGCAAGCTGTCCATCACGCCGACCAAGCCCTGCCAGACGCAACGCGATCTGAGCCTGGCCTACTCGCCGGGCGTGGCCGTTCCCTGCCTGGAGATCGAACGCGACCCGGCTCTTGCTTACCGTTACACCGCCAAGGGCAACCTGGTCGGGGTGGTCTCGAACGGCACGGCCGTTCTGGGTCTGGGCAACATCGGCGCCCAGGCCGGCAAACCGGTGATGGAAGGCAAGGCGGTGCTGTTCAAGCGCTTCGCCGACATAGACGTGTTCGACATCGAGCTTGCCACCGAGGACCCCAAAGAGGTGATCCGCGCCTGCCAGTTGCTGGAACCGACCTTTGGTGGCATCAACCTGGAGGACATCAAGGCCCCGGAGTGCTTCGAGATCGAGGAGGAACTGCGGCGCACGATGAAGATCCCTGTCTTCCACGACGACCAGCACGGCACGGCGATCATTTCCGGGGCCGCGCTGTTGAACGCGGTCGAGGTGGTGGACAAACGGCTCGATCGGATCAAGGTGGTCTTCAACGGCGCCGGCGCCGCCGCCATCGCCTGCGCCGAGCACTACATCCGGCTGGGCGCGAATCCGGACAACATCCTCATGTGCGACACCAAGGGCGTGCTCTACAAGGGCCGCACCGCGGGGATGAACAAGTACAAGGAGCGCTTCGCCCGCGCGACCGACCGCCGCACGCTGGCCGAGGCGCTTGCGGGCGCCGACGTCTTCGTCGGCCTCTCGACCGCCGACTGCGTCACCCCGGAGATGCTGCTGAGCATGGCCGAGGATCCCATCGTCTTCGCCATGGCCAACCCTGACCCCGAGATTCCCTACGAACTGGCCGTTCGTACGCGCTCCGACGTAATCATGGCCACCGGGCGCTCCGACTTCCCCAACCAGGTGAACAACGTCCTCGGCTTTCCGTTCATCTTCCGCGGCGCCCTCGACGTGCGCGCCACCGCCATCAACGACGCGATGAAGCTGGCGGCCACGCGGGCGCTGGCCGCGCTGGCCAAGGAAGACGTGCCGGATTCGGTCCGCCGCGCCTACGGCGTGGAACGTATGGAGTTCGGTCGCGAGTACATCATCCCCAAGCCGTTCGATCCGCGCGTGCTGATCTGGGAGGCGGCGGCGGTGGCCAAGGCGGCCATCGACAGCGGGGTGGCCCAGCAGCCGGTCGAGATCGAACAGTACAAGCAGCAGCTCGAGCGCCGGCTCGGCAAGTCCTATGAAGTCATGCGGATGATGATCCACAAGGCGCAGCGGCAGCCCAAGCGGGTGGTGTTCCCGGAAGGCGAGGAGACCAAGATGCTCCGCGCCAGCCAGATCCTGCTCGACGAAAAGATCGCCGCGCCGATCCTGCTCGGCAACGAGGAGAAGATCCGCGCCAGGATGGCCGAGTTGCGGCTCCACCTGGACGGCGTCCGGATCATCGACCCTGCCCGCTTCTCGCGGCGGCCGGCTTACATCGCCGAACTGTACGGGCTGCGCCGCCGCAAGGGCGTCACCCTCAAGGAAGCCGAGGACCTGATCCGGAACCGCCACGTCTTCGGCTCGATGATGGTGCATATGGGAGACGCCGACGCCCTGATTGCCGGGCTCACCCAGCACTACCCGGACACCATCCGGCCGGCCCTCCAGGTGATCTCGGTGCGGGAGGGGCTGCACCGCGTCTCCGGCCTCTACCTGCTGATCTCTCCCAAGCGCCAGATCTACTTCCTGGCCGATTGCACCGTGAATATCGACCCCACCGCCGAGGACCTGGCAGAAATCGCCATCACTACCGCCGAGATGGCCCGCCGCTTCGACATCGAGCCGCGGGTGGCCATGCTCTCCTTCTCCAACTTCGGCAGCACGCACCACCCGCTGGCCGACAAGGTGCGCCGGGCCACCGCGATCGTCAAGGCCCGCGAGCCCGGCCTGATAGTGGATGGCGAGATGCAAGCCGACACCGCGGTGGTGCCGGAGATCATCGAAGAGACCTATGCGTTCAGCACGCTCAAGGGCGGCGCCAACGTGCTGATCTTTCCCAACCTCGAGGCCGGCAACATCGCTTACAAGCTGCTGGGGCGGATCGGCGGCTGCGAGGTAATCGGCCCGATCCTGATGGGCATGTCCAAGCCGGTGCACGTGTTGCAGCGCGGCGCCGAGGTTAACGAGATCGTCAACATGGCCGCCATCGCCGTGGTGGATGCCCAGGAGGTCGGATAGGCGTCCCCGCTTGTCTCGGCCGGCAGCCGGGCGCCGGCGCGGCGAATAGCTGAAGACGGACGGGTGTATACTCGATGCGTGCTGGGGAGCCGAGGTGAGAATCCTGCCGCCGGCCATCCCAAGGAGGAATCGGCATGCTTGCGTATACCCGTATTCTCGTTGTTGCTGCGCTGGCCACGGTGCTGGCGTGGTCCCAAAACATCTCCAGTTCGGTGAAAGGCGTGGTTCTGGACGCCAGCTCGGCGGCCATCCCCAAGGCCGCCTGCACGCTCACCAACCAGGCCACCGGCCAGCGGCTCACGGTCAGTTCCTGGACCGATGGCGCCTTCACCTTCCCCAACGTGCTGGCGGGAAAATACACGCTGAGCATCCAGGCCGACGGGTTCAAGACCCTGACCATCCAGAACATCGTCGTGACGGCCAACGAAACCCGCACCCTGGGGAACCTCTCGCTCGAGATTGGCGAAATCAAGGAATCGGTCAGCGTAACCGCTGAGCGGGCGGCCACGGCCGTGCAGTTGGCCAGCGCCGAGCGCTCCGGCCTGGTCAGCGGCGAGCAACTCAACAACATCGCCATCAAGGGCCGGGACTTTTTTGCCCTGCTCTCGACGATCCCCGGAGTGGTGGACACCTATACCACGCCCCGCGAGACCACTTCCACCAGCGCCATCGCCGGCACCTTCATCAACGGCGCGCGGTACAACCAGAAGAACTACACCATCGACGGCGTCCTCAGCATGAACATCGGGGCCAATGGCAGCATCCCCACTCAACCCAACATGGACGCCGTGGCCGAAGTGAAGGTCCTGACCAGCAACTACCAGGCCGAGTACGGCCGTCACGGCGGCGGCATCGTCAGCGTGATTACAAAGTCCGGCTCGAAAGACTTCCACGGCACCGCCTTCCACTTCTACCGGCACGAGAGCCTGAACGCCAACAGCTTCTTCAACAACCGCACGGCCACTCCCAAGGTTCCCTACCGCTACCGCATCAGCGGCTATTCTCTGGGCGGGCCGGTCTTCCTGCCGGGCAGATTCAACACCGACCGCAGCCGGCTGTTCTTCTTCTTCTCGCAGGAGTACACCGGGTCGCGCCGGGATCTCGGAACGCAGTTCGTCAACACCCCGACGGAGATGGAACGGCGCGGGGATTTCTCGCAGAGCTTCGATGTGAGCAGCCGGCTGATCCCGGTCAACGACCCGCTGACCAAACAGCCTTTCCCCGGCAACGTGGTCCCGGCGAGCCGCATAAACAAGCTGGGGCAGTCGATCCTCAACTTCTTCCCCACGCCAAACTTCATCGACCCCGACCCGCGCAATCTCTACCGCCGCAACTATCGCTCGACCTACGGCGCCGAGAACCCCAGAAGGAACGACGTGCTGCGCGTCGATGCCAGCCTCACCCCGACGCTGATGGTCTACTACCGGCTCATACAGAACAAAGACCAGGCCAAGCTGCCTTGGGGTGACTGGAAGATCGGGAACAACTTCCTGCTGACGCCGATCCTGTCCGAGTACCCCGGCCGGGGGCACACCGCGCATGTGACGAAGACCTTTTCCCCGACGCTGGTCAACGAGTCCACCTTCGGCTACAGCCTTGCGCTGATGAGCTCCGACCACGTGGACAAGACGCTGGTCGCCCGGTCCCGCATGGGCGACCCGCCGCAGTGGTTCCCCGATCCCCAGCTTCCCAACTACGTCCCCAACGTGGCTTTCGGCGGCCAGCCTTCCAGCCCGATCAATCTCCAGATCGGCGTCTCGCCTTACCGCTACGCCGATCCCGTCTACATCTTCAGCGACAACCTGAGCAAGGTGTGGAACGCGCACACCTTCAAGGCTGGCTTCCACCTGGAGCGCGCGGTGATCGACTCGCACGATGAGCGCCCGCTGTGGCGCGGCGCTTTCGATTTCAGCCGCGACGTGAACAACTCCTTCGATTCCAACCACAGTTTCTCCAATGCGCTGCTGGGGAACTTCCGGACCTACACCGAGACGACGGCGCGCGCCACCAAAGACCTGCTGCTGTGGAACGTGGAGTGGTACCTCCAGGACAACTGGCGCCTCACCCGGCGGCTCACGCTCGACTTCGGGTTGCGCCTCTATCACATGCCGCCCATGTCCGACCGCCAGCAGAACACCGCCCACTTCAACCCCAGCCGGTACGATGCCCGCAAGGCGCCGGCGCTCTACAGGCCGGGTCTGGACCCCGCCGGGCGGCGGATGGCCATCGACCCGATCTCGATGACGCTGGCGCCCGAAGCGCTCATCGGACGATACGTGCCGGGATCGGGCGAGTTCGCCAACGGCAGCGCGGTGGGCGGCCGGGACGGTTATCCCACGGGGCTGTACACCAGACCCTGGCTGGCCCTCGGGCCGCGCTTCGGCTTCGCCTGGGATTTGTTCGGCAACGGCAAGACCGCGCTGCGCGCGGGCTTCGGCCTGTTCCGGGACACCGGCCAGCAGAACCCCATTGAAGGCAGCACCGGGAATCCCCCGGTCACTTACGCGCCCACCCTGTTCTACGGCAACCTGGACACCTTCGCCAAGGGCGGCGGTGTCGTGGGGCCTTCCGCCATCGGGCAGGCGCCCTATGGGCGGGCCAAGCTCCCCCAGGTGATGCAGTTCAACTTAGGATTGCAGCACCAGGTCTGGGGCACCGTTCTGGATGCATCCTACGTCGGCTCTCTGTCCAGGAACCTCCTGATCCGGCGCGAAATCAACCCCA
>JBBTDS010000705.1:0-3479 GCA_038060875.1 Acidobacteriota bacterium
TTCAGGCGGGGCCAGCTACGATGACCCCGACGCTAATGATGATGATTACGGAAACTACAGCGAGCAGACTGAGGGCACCGGCGGCGGCCGGGGACTCGGATGAGCCGGGGCTGAACCGGGACCTCATTGGTATCTAGAGTAACGTAAAAGCGCGGGAAATGCAAGCGAGGTTTTGCATAAAGCTGGCTTATTGGGGCATTAGCGGGGCGGGAGACGCCATGCGGCGGGCAAGTGGCTGAGGGGAAGGGGAAACCGCCGTCGCCGCAAGCGCGCCCGTACGAGCCGCGCACCGTCCCGATCCCCGTCCCGGGGAGCCGAACCCTCGACGGTTGGCAGGCGAATGAGCACCCCGAGGCGTGGTCTGTGGTCCACGGGACGCTGGTTGGAAACCGAGGCCGCGGCCCGAGTCACCTCTTCTACACCAGGCAGCAGTGCGCCGACTGCGAGTTTCAGGCCGAGCGTCCACCCAAGACGGTCTTGTTCTCCGCACCGAGTCTCGGAGAGCCGGTTTGATCGTCCCGGTGAGTCCGTTTTCTTTCCTGCCCGCCTGACTTCTCCCCGGAGCCGGAGAATGCCCGGCTGATTCCGCATGGCCTTGAAGGTCTGGGATCGGCTAGGGTCGCAACCACGCACCTCCGTCGCGGCTACCGCTTCGTCGCGACGGTGGAGCCCAGCCGGCAGACAGCCGAGCCGAGGCTGGCCGTCTTGACTTGGCAACATGAGCAGCCTGCGGGTGATTTCGCGTCAGTCGGTGCTGCAGTACAGGGGCACGAAGAAGAGGCTGCCGGAGATCGCACGCGAGCTGAAGGTGGAGGCCATCGTGGATGGCTCGGTGTTTCACACCGGGAGAGGCGCTACGAAGAGCGCGCCCCCCATTTGTTTTGGCTCCCAGTCATGCCCGCCCTCGGCCCCCTCCGCCAGGATTCCCGCTATCACGACTTGCTGCGGCGGGTGGGGATTGCGCCGTAGCGCATTTCGACGGGCGCAGTATTCTCCGTATCTCCATCGGAAACATGGGTCCGAAGCTCGTTGCGCGAGGTGGGCAGGGGCCGTGGCAAGTCCTCAGGCAGTCGCAAGCTCTTGAATCTGCCGGAAAACCGCTCTGATCGCCGGCGGAGGCGAGACCACCAGAGTTCGAAACGTATCCACGACGGGGAGCCACACCCTAAGAGAGGAACACACTACCTGCCATTGTCGCTGGCGAACGCAATCCGTGTGAACATGGAAGAGTGAGCACCCCTACGGCGTCCAGCGCCGGGCCCGGCGTGGCCCCGGAGCGTAACGAACCAGCCAGCGACATTCGCAATATCGCCATCATTGCGCACGTGGATCACGGGAAGACGACGCTCGTGGACGCCATGCTCAGGCAGAGCGGCATTTTCCGCGCTAACGAAACGGTCGCCGAGCGGGTCATGGACTCCAACGAACTCGAGCGGGAGCGCGGCATCACCATTCTGGCGAAGACGACGGGCGTCCGGTACCGCGGCGCCAAGATCAACATCGTCGATACGCCCGGGCACAGCGACTTTGGCGGGGAAGTCGAGCGGGCGCTGAAGCTGGTGGACGGCGTGATGCTGCTGGTGGACGCGAGCGAGGGGCCGCTGCCGCAGACCCGGTACGTGCTGATGAAGGCGCTCGAGGCGAAGCTGCCGCAGATCGTCGTCATCAACAAGATTGACCGTCACGACGCGCGCATCCAGGAGGTGCTGAACGAGATTTGCGACCTGTTCATCGATCTGGATGCCACCGAGGACCAACTCGAGTTTCCGGTGATCTACACGAATGCCAAGGCTGGCGTGGCCAAGCGATCGCAGGAGGACGGTTCGGAGAATCTCGAGCCGCTGTTTGAGGCAATTCTGAAGCATATTCCGGGGCCCGCGGGCGACCCCGAGGCGGTGCTGCAACTGCTGGTCGCCAATCTGGATTACAGCGATTACCTGGGGCGGCTGGCCATCGGGCGTGTGTTCTCGGGCACGCTGCGCCTGGGTGACGAAGTCGCTATCGCGAAGCTGGATGGGTCGTTCGAGCGCACCAGAATCACGAAGCTTTACTCCTTCGAAGGGCTCAAGCGGGTAGAGGAGAGGCTTGGCCGGCCCGGCGACATTCTGGCCATCGCCGGAGTGGAAGGCATCACGATCGGCGAGACGATCACGCACCCGGAGGCGCCGGCCCGGCTGTTGCACATTCCAGTGGATGAGCCGACGATCGCGATGACGCTGACGGTGAATACGTCGCCGTTGGCGGGGCGCGAGGGAACTTACGTGACCTCGCGTCATCTGCGCGAGCGGCTGGAGAAGGAGTTGCTGACCAACGTCTCATTGCAGGTTGAGGAAGCCGGCGGGCCGGACGCATTCAAGGTGATGGGACGCGGCGAGCTGCAGCTCGCCATCCTGGTCGAGATGATGCGGCGCGAGGGCTACGAGCTGATGGTGGGCAAGCCGGAGATTCTGACGCGGGCGGTGAACGGCGGCGTGCACGAGCCGATGGAACTGCTGGTGGTGGATTGCCCGGAACCGTACATCGGCGTCGTGATGGAGAAGATGGGAAAACGCCGCGGGAAGATGACGAAAATGGTCAACCACGGCTCGGGGCGCGCGCGGCTGGACTTCCATGTGCCTTCGCGGGGGTTGATCGGCATTCGTACCGAGTTGCTGACCGACACGCGCGGAACCGCGGTGATGAACTCGCTGTTTCGCGGGTATGCGCCCTGGCAGGGCGACATACCGACGCGGCCAACCGGGTCGCTGGTCGCGGATCGGTCCGGGCGGGCGACTGCGTACGCGATCTTCAACCTTCAGGAGCGCGGTGAGATCTTCGTGACTCCGGGGACGGAGGTTTATGAAGGCATGGTGGTGGGCGAGAACGCGCGTGACGCGGACCTGAACGTCAATATCGTGAAAGAGAAGAAGCTCACGAACATGCGGGCGTCCACCTCCGACGAGGCGATCCGGCTGGTGCCGCCGCGCATCCTCAACCTGGAACAGGCGATCGAGTTCATCCGTGCCGACGAGTATGTGGAAGTGACCCCGGGCTCGATACGGCTGCGGAAGAAGGTGCTGAAGGCGAACCAGCGCTGACGTGAGAGCGATTGTGCGTAGCCAATTGTGCCTATCGTAGACCCCGAACTGTCCGAGAAGATGGACGTTGCGCAGGGTCCGCCCTGGCGGACCAGGTCGAAATCGACGACGTAGCGCTGGGGCGGCCAAGGCGCCCTGCTGTCAACCTCCGGATTACGCAACGGCCACCGTGCCAAAAAACTTCTTACGACTTCCGCCGGCCGCTCACTGGAAGTTCTCCACCAACATCAGATCGCTGTCCCGCAGATTCCATCGGTCATACAAGAGCCGCCGGCCATCGGGGGAAGCGCCCAACCTCGCAAACGCGATATCCGGGCTCGTGATTACCCGCTTGATCTTCCCGTCCGCGAAATTGAGGAATTGAAGCGCATAACCTTCGGTCACTTCTGAACCGAAATACAC
>JBBTDS010000706.1:0-9820 GCA_038060875.1 Acidobacteriota bacterium
GGCGTACCGGGTTGCCATCCCACCCCATCTTATACCGCCGCCCCAGGGCCACGTGAGTGATCTCGGACGCCGTGGCGTAGAATCGCGCCATGTCTCAGGCAGCCTCGTTGTCGCCCATCTGTTGCTCGATCTCCTCGCGATGCGATCGAACGTAAGCCCAGGCGTTGGCCAGGTCCTCGGCGCGGAGCACCGGATAAGACCTCAACAAGACCTCCTCGCTAGCGCCGAGACGGCGGGCCTGCTCCAAAACCCACACCGGTATGCGCGTCCGTACAATGCAGGGCTCTCCGCCACAGACACCCGGCGAGGCTTCGATCCCCGGAGACGCGTCCTCGACGCTCACATCCAGGATAGTTTCACAAGCCCCGGCGTCGGTGCAAGGGGCGTGGCCGGCTACTCCACGTACACCCGCTTCACCCGGGCGCGGATGCCGCAGAGGATGTCATAGGAAATGGTGCCGGCCAGGCGGGCCATCTGCTGGGCGTCAAGCGCGGCTTCGCCCTCCGCTCCGAGCAGCGTGACCACGTCGCCCTCGCGGACGCCGGGGCAGTCGGTCACGTCGATGGTGGTGAGGTCCATCGATACGGCGCCGAGAATGGGCGCCAGCCGCCCCTGGGCGATCACCTTGCCGCGGCTCGAGAGCCGGTGCGACAAACCGTCGGCGTAGCCGACCGCGAGGATGCCGATGCGCGTCGGCCGCGGGGCGTGGAACATACCGCCGTAGCCGACCGGCGCGCCCTCAGGAACCTGCTTGACCGACAGTATCCTGGCCTTCCAGGCCAGCGCCGGCCGCACGCTCAGGATGCGCGGCGGCGCGTGGCCGCGCGCCGGGGAGACATAGCCGTAAAGCGCGTGGCCCGGGCGCACCATGTTGTGCCAGGCCTCGCGGCGCCCGTAGGCGATCGGGTTGGTGCCGGCCATGTGACGGTACTCGGGCCGCAGGCCGGCCTGCCGCAGCCGGGCGCACAGCTCGTTGAAGCCCCGGATCTGGGAGTCGGTCTGGGCGCTGGTGTAATCGGCCGCCGAGGCGAAGTGGGTCATCAGCCCTTCCAGGCGCAGGCGCGTGGCCGCCTGAACCGTGGCGGCGATCTCGGCGGCCTCGTCGCACGCGCCAAGGCGTCCCATCCCGGTGTCGAGCTTGAGGTGGAAGCCCAGCGGCACGGCGCCCGCATCAACCGAGCTGTTCAACTCACGGAGGTCTTCGAGCGAGTGGACGACCGGAGTGAGGCCGTACTCGAACAGGGCGGGCCGCGCGAACGGCAGGTTGTCGGCCATGATGAGGATGCGCGTCGCGACGCCCGCCTGGCGCAGGATCACGCCTTCCTCGACGCAGCTTACCGCCAGCCAGCGCGCTCCCTCGGCCTCCAGCACGCGCGCGACCTCGACGGCGCCGTGCCCGTACGCGTCGGCCTTCACTACCGCGGCGATCTCGACGCCGGGCCCGACCGCGGCCCGCACGGCGCGGAAGTTCGCGGCCACCTGGCGGCGGGAAATCTCGACCCAGGTGCGGAAAGGAGGGCCCATGCCGCTATTATTGGCACAGCCCGGCCAGCAAGTCCTCGTAGGCGTCGGTGACGCGCTCCCAATCGTAGCGCTCGCGCGCGCGGGCGGCGGCGCGCCGCCGGAACTCGTCGCGCTCGGCCTCGCTCATCGCCAGCAGCAGGCGCAGCTTCTCGCCGATTTCCTGCGGCTGAAAGGCGACGCCGGCGCCGGCGGCCGCTTCGGCATTCTCCGGCGTGTCGAGGTAGAGGACCAGTGCGCCGCGGCCCATCGCTTCGATCAGCGCCGGGTGGGTGCCGCCGACCTCGGTGGCGTGGATGTAGGCAAAGCAGTGCGAGCCAAGCTCGCGGTAGCCCTGCCCGTAGATGGCGCCCGGCAGCAGGACGCGCGGGTCGCGGGTCTCGCGCACGCGGGCGATGTAATCGCGCGCGTAGGGAGCATCGCCGACCAGCACCAGCTTCATGTCCGTCTCCACCCGCTCGAAAGCCTCGCGCACCAGCAGGGCGTTGTTCTCCGGCTCCATGCGGCTGACGTAAAGGAAATAGCGGCCAGGCTCCAGCCCCAGCGCCTTCAGCGCCTCGGTGGTGGGCACGGGCCCGGCGTCGGCGCCATAAGGAATGAAGCGCGTCGGTTTGCGGTAGCGCTCCAGGTAATAATCGGCCATGCTCCGCGCGTCGGTGACCACCGCGGTGGGGCAAAAGGTGGCCAGCCACTCCGAGATCCGGTACCAGGCCTTGGCCAGCCGGTTCCACTTCTTGCGGTGGCGCTCCAGCCCGTCTACGTTCAGCGCGGTGGGGATGGCGAGCAGGCGCGGTAGGAAGGTGAACAGCGCGTTGGCGGCGTTGCAGTACAGCGCGACGTCCTGCCGTCGTCGAAGCAGGTGAAGCGTCGAGAGGAAAGTGTGGGCGACCGTGTCGAAGTACTTGCGGCGGATGGTCGGCAGGTAACGGAGGGAAACCCCCAGGTAGGAAGGCTCCCCATGGCGGGCGCGGCAGTAGACGGTCACCTGGTGGCCGCGCGCGGCCAGCCGCCGCGACAACTCCTCGGCGAAGGTCTCGAAGCCCCCGTAGCGCGCGGGAATGCCCCGTGTGCCCAGGATCGCGATTCGCACGGGTAATGAGTCTCAGGCGCCTTCGGAATGGACGGCGGCGCGGACCTGCGGGACCGAGGCCGGCACGAACTCCCCGGCCGGAAGGCTGACCGGGTGATAGCGGAACCAGTCGGCGATGTACTTGCCGTCCACCCGCCGCCGCTGCATGATCAGCCGCCGCTTGGCCCAGACCCGCCTCCAGTTCCGGATCAGGTAGGCAAAGGCCTCCAGCGATGTCCGCTCGCGCACCAGGCAGCAGGCGATGACGATGATGTCGCGCAGGGTGATCGAGAACAGGTTCCGCAGATAAAGGTCGCCGGTCATGTTCTTGATGCGCATCAGGAAGCGGTTCTTCACTGAGTGCATGTTGATGACCGGCGGCAGGGCGCGGCGGTTGCCGGGCCGGACCTTGCGCACGTGGTAGCCGCGGGCGTGCGGCGTGTAGAGGCAGCGCCAGCCGAACAACTGCGCCCGCCAGGCCACGTCGGCGTCCTCGCGGTAGACGAAGAAATCCGCGTCGAAGAACTCGCCGTCCAGCGAGACGTCCTCAATCATCTCGCGGCGGTACAGGGCGGCGGCCGCGGTGGCGCCGAATACATATTCGACCTTGAGGTAGTGGCCGTTTTCGACCTCCTGGCTGCCGCGGTCCAGGTGGCGGAGCATCGGGTTGAAGTAGATGCCGGTGGAATCCACCAGCGGCAGCTCGGGGAAATCGAAGCTGGGCCGCATGGTGAGGAGCTTGCCGCACACCGTGCCGACCCTGGGATCGAAGCGGCTGGTCTGCACCAGCGCCTGGATGAAGTTCGGCAGCAGCAGCACGTCCGGGTTGAGGGTGAGGACCCAGTCGCCGCGCGCGATCCGGATGGCCTGGTTCTGGGCGGCGGCGAAGCCGGCGTTGTGGTCGTTGTAAAGGATGCGGCAGCGGTCGCCAAAGCCTGCCAGCACTCCCCGCGTGCCGTCGGTGGAGGCGTTGTCCACCACGATCACTTCCACGCGCGGATACTTCTGCGCCAGCACCGACTCCAGGCACCTGCCGATGAACTGGCCGCTGTTGTAAGTGACGATAGTGACCGAAACCAGATCGTTGTGGACCATGCGATGCCTGGAGGCAGCTACCCGCCGCTGCTCTGTTGCCGCGCCGAGAAAGCGGACGCGAAAACCCTTTCCTCCCTCCGGCCCAATATCAGGCGCCGGCCAGCCAGCCGGAATACTCTACTGTACACCCAAAAGGGCCTGGGACTCACCCTCAAGATCCCCTCACCCATGCGGGCCACACTGGCCAACATGGCCGCCGCGCAGGTCATCCCCAGTGACAGGGGACGGAAGTGCCGGGCGGCATAGCTTAAAAGGCTATCATACCAATACACGCGCCGGCGTTCCCAGGGGAGCCGCCCGACGGAGCGGCCGCCCAAGTGCCGGGCCGCCGCCGCCGGCACGTAGAGCACCCGGCATCCCAGGTCCCGCGCGCGCTTCAAGAAATCCACATCCTCGAACCAAAGCGGGTGGAACGACTCGTCGAAACCGCCCAACTCCTGCCAGACCCCGCGGCGCACCATCAGGAAGGCCCCCGCCGGCTGCTCAACTTCGGCCGGGACCTCCGCATCGAGGTCCAGGCAGCGGTAGCGGCGGTTCACCGGGTTCGCGGGCCACAGCCGGTTCAGCCCGAACATCTCGAAGGTGAGCGATAGCGCGCTGGGAAAGCGGCGCACCATGAAGCCGGTCTGCGGCCGACCCCGCTCATCGACCAGCTTGCCGCCGGCGGCGGCCACGCCCGGCTGCCGGCAGGCCGAGGCCAGCGCCGCCAGGCCCCCCAGCAGCACCGCGTCGGGGTTCAGCAGCAGAACACAGGCGCAGTCGATGGCGCCGATGCCCTGGTTGGCGGCGGCGGCAAAGCCGCGGTTCCAGGGATTGGCGATCAGCCGCACCGCCGGACGCAGCAGCACTTCCTCCAGTGTCGCGTCCTGGGAGGCATTGTCCACGACGACCACTTGCGCGCCCGTGGCCAGCGCGGCGTCGAGGCAGGGGCCGATCTCCGGCTCGGAGTTGTGGGTGACGACGACGATGCCGGTTTGGCTCATCTCAGCCATGTGAGCAGGAAGTACAGCCGCCAGTAGAGATCGAAACCCACCCGCCGCTGGAGCGCGAAGATCTCCGCCTCGCTCCGTTGCAGGATTGTTGCCACTACCTCGACCGGCATCGGGTCGCGCATCGTCCGAAACCTACGAAGGCCTTCCAGCTTGCCGCGGAGGAAAGCCAGCCCTCGGCCGTGGCGGAGCGCCACGAGGCCCCACAACATCTGTCCCACCAGTATGGGCCAGGCGCAGCGGGCCAGCCAGCGGCCCGGGTAGTGCTTGGCCACCAGCAGCAACTGGTTTCTGGAGATCAGCCGGACTGTCTCGCGGTGCCAGGGGCCGAGGGTGGCGCTGCCGGCGTGGGTGGCGACCGCGGCAGGCACGTACAGGCCCCAGAGACCGAGCCGGGCGCAGCGCAGGCAGAAGTCCACGTCTTCCAGGTAGGACTCAAAGCGCTCGTCGAGCAGGCCGGCGCGCTCGAACAAGGCGGCGCGAAACAGCGTGGCGGTAAACGGGGCGAAGCGAATGCCTCGGAGGCGGTTCCAGAGCGGGGCGTCCGGGCGGTTGTGTCCGGCCCGCCAGGCGCAGCCGCCGCGCGACAGCGCATCGAAGGTCCCGTCCAGCGTGTCGCGGCGGGACTGGCTCAAGAGCTTACCGGTGGCGAACCACACCCGCGGGTGCTGGGCGGCCTCCAGCAGCCGCTCCAGCCAGTCCGGCGCCGGCGCGACGTCGTTGTTGACCACCGCCAGCCACCCGCTGCGGCATTCGCGGATGCCGCGGTTGACGGCCGCGCTGAAGCCCGCATTGCGTCCCATCGCCAGCACGCGCGCGCCCGAGCGCTCGGCCATTTCAACGGAGCCGTCGCTGGAGCCGTTATCGACCACCAGGATTTCGGCCACCGGCGAGGACTGGCGGCGCAGCCCCTCGAGGAGACTCGCCAGCAGGTCACGCCGGTTCCAGTTCGGGACGATGACGGTGACGCCGCCGGCGGCGGTCACTGGCGCTTCCTCCCGGTGAACCGTTTCCTCACCAGGAACCACAGGTTATGGAAGCCGTCGCGCCAGGGATTCAGCTTCTTCTCCCCCAGCCGCGAGGAGTATTGGATCGAGATTTCCCCGAAGCGGATATGGTGGTTCTTCAGGGCCTCGATCTTGATCTCCTCGGAGAAGGACATGCCGTCGGATTCCAGCGACATGTCCTTGAGGATCGAGCGGCGGAAGACCCACATGCCCGACTGGGAGTCGCGCACCCAGCGCAGGTACAGCAGCGACATGGCCAGCGACAGGATCAGGTTGCCGATCTTGTGCTTCAGGCTCATCGCCCGGCGGTCGCGCACCGGAAAGCGCGAGGCGTTCAGGAAATCCACATCCAGGTGGAGGAAGGCCTCCAGCAGGTAGGAGAGGGCGTCCACCGGGTAGCTATGGTCGCCGTCGAGGGTGACGATCAGGTCGCCGCCGGCGTAGGCGAATCCCTTGCGGTAGCTGCGCCCGTAGCCGCGGACGTCCTCGCGGATCACCTGGGCGCCAAAGCCGCGGGCGACCTCGGAGGTGCGGTCGGTGGAGCCGTTATCGACGACGATGACTTCGTCCACGAACCCGGGCATGCGGCGCAGCACCTGCCCGATCCCCTGTTCCTCGTTGAGGCAGGGGATGACCACGGTGATCTTCTGACCCTTGTACATGGCCGCCGGCCCGACTTCTCATTCTACACAGGTGGGACCGGCATTCCTGCCGGTTAAGTTGCGATCGGTAGGATGCTTTTCCTGGAACCCGAGCGCAATCAGGTGCTATTCTTCAATCGGTCGCCGGGCCTGATGGTAAACCCGCAACACACGAAGGGTTTCGATCCCTTCCACGTAATAGATGCGATACGGAGGTGCCGGCCAAGTCCGCATCCGACGGCCGTCCTGCAAGCGCACCTCCCGCCCCATTAGGGCACCCGAGGCGAGCAGGCCGAGAACGTCGAAGATGCGCGCCAAAAGTCCCTCTGCGCGGGCTACGCTGTCTTGCGCAATCCAATCGTAGGCCTGACTAAGATCCTCCCGCGCCAGCGGCGAGAGAATGATCGTCACTTGCCGGCGGCTCGATTCCGGATCTCCCGAACCACATCCGCCAGCGGAATCCCCTGGCCGGCCTCGATCTGGTCCAGAGCTGCCAGAAGTCCTTGTTCTTCCTCCTGGCTCAGCGGCGGCGGGTCCAGCGAGTCAACCGCGTAGCGGCCAGGCGGCAAATCCTTTAACTGCGGGGGAAGGTTCATCCCATCCCAGTCAATCACTTTGGGCTCCACAATCGCGGTCTCCCTTCACACCGCAGTATAACGGATTTCGCATGGACGCCTTTCGGCCCTGGCCGGCACTGGCCCGTCGACCCTTGACCAGGAACGAATACGAGCCGGCCGACCCTCCGGGGCGCCGTGCTACTCCAACAGCAGGACCTCCAGCGCCCCCCGGTGGGCCGAGTCCGCCGCCAGCAGATTCTCAACACGCCGGTCCAGCGTGGCCAGCTTTCCTCCCCTTCGGATCGCCAGGTCGAGCAGCAGGGCGTCGGTAATTTGGCGCGGCCCCATCAGCCGGTCCCGAATCTCCGGCAACATCGCGGCGATGCCGTAGTCCAGCGGCCAGAACTCGTGCTCGGGCACCGACACATTGGCATCCAGGTTACGGATCGCCTCGCTCACCGTAACGGGTGTCTTCACCGCCCCGGGCTGTGAGCTTAGCCGGACAAACCCCGCCTGCGTCAAGGCACAGGTAGCCCACCCCTCGGGCCGCTGGCCGGCGAACCACTCGTGCGCCGCTCCGTGATGCGCGTGCTGCGGCCAGGCCAGCGCCAGCAGCACATTCACGTCCAGCAACGCTACCGCCACAAGCTCAGCCCTTAGGGTCCAGGAAGTACCTCGCGTATTCGCGATCCTCGGCTTCGAGCGCCGCCTCGATGTCTTCCGAGCCAAACTTCGGAGAACCCTCCGGCACCTGAAACACGGCGAAGCCGTTGCGGATCGTGAACGTAGGCTGTGCCGTCACCCCTCGCCGGGCCAGATACGACACCGCCTCTCCGAGAGAGGTCTTCCTCCCCTCTGCCAAGCTCTTTGCCAGAGCATGGACATCATCATCCAGGTTTAGCGTCGTCCTCATCTTGATGCTATGATGACAGGACGCGGTTTTGATGTCAACCGCGCCGTGGGTCGGGCTCGCCTACTTGAACTGCTCGTCGATTTCGACCTGGTAGCCGGCGGCCAGACGGTTGGTTTCGTTGGCCATGCCGATGACGGCCATCAGCTCGGCGAACATAGGATCGGTAAGTCCGGCCTTGCGGGCGGCGGCCAGGTGCGAGGCGATGCAGTAGCCGCACTGGTTGGTGACGCTCACCGCCAGGTAGAGCATCTCCTTGGTGAGGGGATCCAGGGCGCCGGGAGCCATGATCTCCTTGACGGTCTGCCACGTGCGCCGGAGGGTGGGAGGATCGTGGGCGAGAGCTTTCCAGAAGTTGCTGACGCGGTCGGTCTGGCGGGTCGCCATGATGTCGTCATAGACAGCCCGCACCTCGGAACCGGCGTCTTCGTATTCGATCGGGCCCGGAGTTGCCATCAGGCCAACGCGGCGCGGTACTTGCTAGGCCCCGGCCGCTTGCGGCTGAAGGGCCAGCAGTTGCGCGCGCATCGCATCGACGGCGCCGACCAGCCTGCGGACATCCACCGTGCCCAGACCCAGCGTCTGCAACACCAGCCGGCCGTGGATGGCGGCCATGGCATAGCCGAACACGAGGCGCTGTTTGAGCAGGACGCCGGCCAACTCCGGCCGGTCCTGCTGAGCGTGCAACAGGAACAATCTGGCAGTTGCGTGCAGCCGGTCGAAATCGCGGCTGATCGAGCGCAGGTAATGGCGGAAGATCCGCCGCCGCTCCACCCGGAGCCGCCGGGCAATCTCGGGACGGTAGCCGGGCTGGGCTTCCAGGAAGGTGTAGTCGTCCGGCGAGAACAGCCTCGCCAGCGGCCGGTATCTCGCGACGGAGAAATCCCGCCACCAGTTCGGATCGGACCCCGAGCGGGGCGCCGCTACGCTGAGCTTGCGAAACAGCAAGAAAAAGGCAACCGCTGCGAAGGCAACCAGGGTCGCCGCAATCGGGATAGCCACGTTCATGGTCTCCTAACCTCCTCAATACTCCCGTTGGCAAAAATCGATAATTCCGCTATTACACTCATCGGCACAAAATCACCTTCTCGCGGCGCGCAGCAGAGTGCTATTAATGGCGTTCAGTTGCCCGACCAGCCGCTCCTCGTCCTCGGCCCGCCACTGGTACCGGAGTAGGACAGTCCTGGCTTCTCCGGCGCGGTTCAAAAAGGCGATCCACATGAGCAAGGTCACCAGCGCGGTGATGACCACCGCCAGGTTGACGCCGGGTGTCACCTGGTGGCCCGTCACATTGCGGATTAAAAATCCCATGGTCGAGCTGAGGAAATACACCGAGAACACGATGCAGTGAATGAGGGTGTTCCGGTTCAGCGGGACGGGATACCAGACCACAAAGGCGCTGATCAGCAGCAGGAAGATGGCCAGGCTGGAGACCACGCCGCGCTCAATCACCAGGAAGGGCAGCAATTTGGGATATTTCTCAGCCGGGTTGCTCAGGTCGGGCAGCAGGCTGATTCCGGACACGAATACCGAAATGACAAGGGCCACAATGAGCGCCCACCGCCCCAGGCTGGCGATGCCCGTGTAGTTGCCAAGCACCAGGGAGTACAGCTCAAGTACGACCATCACGTATAGGAACCACAACAGGGGCAGGCTGAGGACGAAAATTGTCCCGTATAGGGTCTTGTCCGTGGGGATTGGGAACAGAACCAGCGACCGCACCAGGCGTACCACAACGTAGATGAAAAACAGCTTGTAGACGCGCCGCAGCCCCGTTTGCCAGAGCTTGAGCACAAGAATAACGTAAGCGGCGATCATCACCGCCCGAAGGAAAGCCTCGGCGCTGGAGAACGAAGCCACAGCCTTTGCTCCGTCCCCGATTTTAGCACAGAGGCCGGCTAATAACTATCGAAAATTAGTTCTATTACTACCGGTTATCCGGGCAGGGCCAGCACTGTGGAATCGGGTCGTTTGGCGCCGGTACGCTGGCCGCTGCGAACCCCAACGTCTGCGCGATGAGCAGAACCGCGA
>JBBTDS010000707.1:0-17202 GCA_038060875.1 Acidobacteriota bacterium
CCCTACCCAGACCAGCCATCCCCCTGACGCCGGGCAAGCCGTAAATCAATTACCCTTCAGCGGTAGTGGTGGTTTCGGAAACGAAAGAGGTCCCCGTGTTGACCACCGTCACTTTGGCTCCGGCAATGAGGGCTCCCGTCGAATCGGTGAGTGTTCCCACCAGGGTTGCGCTTCCCGTGGTTTGGGCGAAAGCGGCCGCCAGCATCAGCAGCAGGCCGCCCAGGACGCGTAGCAGCATGTTGGCCTACCTCCGTGCGGGCATTATATCGCGGGAGAAACTGGGACAGTAACCGGTTTCCTATCCTTCCGCACGCCGGGCGAAGACCTCGGTCCAACGGATGCGGCCGGTCATTTGCATCACCACGAACAGCGTGGCGATGGAGCCGACGGTGACCGCCAGGCCGGTGAAGCCTTCAAAGAAGAAGGCATAGGAGAACAGCACCAGGTACACCAGTTGGGCCGTGCCCGCCTCCAGCGCCGCGAAGCGCATCCCCGCCACCAGCCGCAGGTAGCTCACCACCAGGAAGACGGACACGGCGGAGGAGACCGCAAAGGCCGCGTGGATTGAGACGTGGTCCACCAGGTAGGCCAGCAGCAGGTGGAACGCGAAAAACGCGCAGGCCAGGAAGAAGTAGTTCATCGGATGCAGGTCGATCCGGCGCAGGGTGGTGATGATGAACATCAGGAAGAAGAAGAACAACAGCGCGACCGGGGCGAAGTAGCTGATCCTGCCGGCGAGCGGCCCCGGCTGGAGCTTCTGCGGCATCTCCATGCCGATCTGGAAGCCGGAGACCAGGTTCTGGTAGGTCCAGGTGAGTTCCCAGCCGTTCCCGGTCTCGCGTTTCGCGGATGGCGAGAGGGTGCTCTCCGGAAAATCGATGCCTTTGAAGTTGGTGATCATCTTCAGGCTGAAGTCTCGCACCTGGGCCACATCGCCGCCCAGACTGTAGCGCCACGAATCCAACCCCTGGGAACGGTAAGCCACCTTGAGCGCGGCAGCGCGGCCTGCCCCGATCCGGGCCACGCCGTTGGCGGACGTCTTGTGGTTCGTCACCGCCAGCGGCACGCCGTCCACCTCCATGATCAGGCCGTCGTACACCGCCCGCGACGCCGGGAAGCGAAGCTCGAAGGTGACGGGCTGTTCTGCCGCGCTGGTGTTACGGAACATGTAGGTTGCGCCGAAAGCCACCGAGTAGGTGCTGTACCAGAGCAGGCCCTTCCGCCGGTGTTCGAGGTCGAGGCCCACGTCGATCCGGCTGTTCTCGAGCGGCAACGGCCGGGCGTGCTTCTCCTGGGTTGTCCGCACCACCTTCCGGCCCTCGACGGTCGTTTCGCTGGTCGAGGCGACGATCTCGTCGAAGCTGGCCGAGGGGGGCACCTGCTCGTGGGGCGCCCCCCAGGTCGAGACGACGCGGTCCTTGAGGCCGGCGCGGGAGGAGTAGGTGCGGTGGAAGATGGTGGTCCCGAGGATGGCCCAGGCGACAGCGGTGGCCATGAAGATGAAAACGACGGCGGCGAGACGGCGAAACATGCGCGGCAGCTCCTTACCGACGCCCATTATGCGCCAAGTACTTTACATTGTCAAGTACTTTTTGTGTGAACCAAGCCGCCGGCCTTGACAGCCTCACGGGGCCGATGGTATGGATTGTGCAGCCATGACCGTCACGACAAGAACCTCACGCCGCGCCGCTATCCGGGCCGGGGCCGCCGTGGCCCTGGGCGCCGGAGCCGCGGCCCGGAGGGCGAGCGCAATTCATACCGTCGCTCGAACCAGCGCCACCGCGTTCGCGCTGATCGGCGACGAATCCCACAACTCCGACTACATCCGCTCGGCGCTCACCAGCACGCTGGTACGCGACGCCGGTCTCGCCATCGACTTCACCGATGAGGAGCGGCTGCTCAGCTACGAGAACCTCAAGCACTACAAGATCCTCATCATCTTCCGCGACGGGCTGCGCTTCCCCAACGGCTACTGGTATGCCATGTACTGGAACCCGAAGCCGGGCGAAGTCGTAAGCGTGCCGCCCATCCAGAAGAAGATCGGCGGGGACCGGGCGGGTTGGATGACCGAGGAACAGGGCCGGGCGGTGAAACGGTGGGTTCAGCAAGGCGGCTCGCTCTGGGCCTGGCACAACAACAGCCAACTCTCGCTGATGAACAAGGACTACCGCGATGTCGAAGGCGCCGTCTACACCGGCCACCCGCCGATCCGCCCCTTCAAGGTGAAAGTCGTGAATCGCGAGCACCCGATCACCGCGGGCGTCAACGACTTCGTGGTCACCGACGAGCAGCATTACGTCACCTACGAGAAGGACCCCAAGTACGTGCTGGCCCGCAGCGTCAACGAGGACGGGCTGGAATACACCGACTTGGCCGGGCGGCGCAGCAGCTCCTGCGAGGCTGTCTGGGCCTACGACTACGGCAAGGGCCGCGTCTGCTTCATGGCCCCGGGCCACATGGTCAGCGCGCTGTGGAACCCCGAATACGAGAAGATGCAAAAGAACGCAGTGAAGTGGCTGCTGCGGCAGACGTAGTGCCGGCCGGGCACCCCGCCCGCCGGACACTCACCCGGATGGGTGTCGCGGGTGCGAGTCCGGTCCCCCGTGTTAAGCGTTGCCATCTTGCCGGCTTTAGAGCAAGAAATAAGTGTTGTCCGCACAGCAAGTTACCAATTAAGCATTGCTATCTTGCTAGCTTTAGAGCAAGCATTAAGTGCTGTCCGCACAGCAAGTTGCCAAGATCGATTGCACCCGGATTGCACCGGATTGCACGATTGCGGCGGTTGAGTGCAATCCACGATTAGCCCGGGCCGGGATACCAGCGGGCTTTGCGGGTGATGCCCAAGACACGGATCTCGCCCTCCGCCCTCAGTTCGGTAAGGAGGGTCTGAATCTGGCGGCACGAGAGTCCCGGGAGGACCTGGCCGAGTTCCATGAGCCTTGCGCCCTCCTCCCGGTTGTCTCGTATGTGTTTGAGCAATAGTGTCTTATTGGTCTCGCGGTCCAGCCCCCGCCTGCGGGTGTACGTCCCTGCACGTCCCCAAAAACTGTAGAACTTCCGCGAGAGGATGTAACGCACCCCACGGCCCCGCCCGATCCGCTCGATAACGCCGACCTCAAGCAAGTGGGCGAGACGTGCCTTCAGCGCGTCCCAGACCGGCTCTTCCCGATGCAGCAGATCGAGTACGATAAGGTCTTCCACAGCAAACCTGGAAAGCCGCTCCTGCCCGATCTTCTCCAGGAAGCGTAAGAACTCGGGGTGCTCCACCTCTCCCCGCAGTGTAAGCCAAACCTGAGAGCTGTCCGAGCGGGAATAGTCCGGCCTCGGCTTGCCCTGCCGGATGGTTTCGCGGAACATGCGGTCGGCGCCCTGCCCGGAGCGCTCCACGAGTCCGCATCGCTGGCAGGCCTCCGCGATCCGCCGGTTGCGCGGCGCCTGGCTCCACAGGATGTTCTGCGCTGTGACACCCGGTGGAAAGCCGCCCGGGTTGATCATCTCCAGCTTGCGCGGATACTGTCTGACAAGAACCGAACCCGCAAGGCGATAGTCCCGGTGGGTGACGGCATTCAAGATGGCTTCCCGCACCACGCTCTCGTCGAAGACAGGGATTTCCCAGCGGTAGAGCCCATCCTGGAAGCCGGTCACCTCATTACGCCGGTTGATCAGCTCCCAGAGTTCGTCGAGAAGACCGAAGAACCCACGGCGAAGCTCGACGCGCTGCTGCCACTCAATCGAGTTTTCCATGCTGCGAAATTCGAAGATCACCTCCGCCTGACCCAGGTGGCGGCCCAGCGCTTCGCGTGTTCCAAAGAGGATCAGCGCCGCATAGGTGGGTTTTCCCTCGACGAGTAGTTCGGCGTCGCGCAGAAGCTGCTCCGGCGTCAAGGTCTCCAGTGCCGGGTTGCCTGACTTTCGCCGCCACATTGCACGGAACCGTTCCACGGGCTCCCGCTCTAGATCCTCCAGCGATGCCCCCGCGCAGATCTCGGCGCTGAAATCCGGGCCAACCTCGTTAAGGATGCGGCGCAGTTGATCAGGCGTCATGGGCCGTAACTCGTCGCCAGAGCGCATGTAGTACGCCCCATCGACTTCTATGGGCATGCCCAGGGGCCGGGAAGGCACCCTGAAAATCAGCACTCGACCCTCCGGTTCCAGGTTCTCTTCGTACTCGCCTTCAAGCGAAGGCGCCCCGTGAGCTGGGCCACGGTGCGTTGGGGCTCGGGAAACGCCTGAGTGCCTACAATCTGTCGCGGGCGTCGGTCGGTAACGCCCAGTACGAACCTGCCGCCGCCCTCGTTCGCCAGCGCAGCACAGTATTTCAAGAGCTTGTCGAAATGGAAGTTGGCTTTCGCTTCCTTGCACTCCAGGTGCTCGCCTTCGCGTTCCTGAAGCCAGGGGCAAGCCTGTGATGATTGTGGCTTCACCTCGGACCCTCCGCCCGAGTCAGAACCTCATTCAAACTGTACTTGACAGTTTCCACGCCCACACCCCTCTAATCTACCCCGCCGCCCGCGCCCCCGGTACACCAGGGGCATTCTCACCGAGGAGAGAAATCCCGCCACCTCTGGATTATGACGACAGCCGCACGCTGTTCAGCGTCCGTGCGCCCACGCCGGGCGCGCCGGAACATCAGCTTCTCCTCGGCCCGCCAGGATGTCGTATACTGCTTCCCGGATCGGAGGCCTGTCATGAACACCCTGACCCGGGTCTGGATGATCGGATTCTCGCTGCTTGCGCCGGTGGCCGCGCAGCAACGGCTGGCGATCGCCACCTTTCAGGTGGATGCCACGCCGCCGCTTGGCACGCCCCTGTGCGGCGGAGCGGTCGAGCCGGCGAAGGAGATCGTCGATCCGTTGAGCGCCCGCGGCATCGTCTTACTTAACGCCGGCAAGCCGATTGTGCTGGTGGCGGTGGACTGGGTCGGAATCGCCAACGAGGCGCTGGACGAATGGCGCAAGACGCTGGCGGAAGCGGTCGGCACCACCGTGGACCGCGTCAGCGTGCACACCGTGCACCAGCACGACGCTCCCGGTTACGATCTGAGCGCCGAGCGGCTGCTTGAGGCGCGGGGACTCGGCGGCGCGCATTTCAGTCCGGCGCTGGCCCGCCGCACGATCGAGCAGGCTGCACAGGCGCTGCGCGCAGCCGTCCGCAAGCCGCAGCCGGTGACCCACCTCGGTCTGGGCAGCGGCCTCGTACAGCAGGTGGCTTCGAACCGCAGGGTCCTCGGCCCGGACGGCAAGGTGAAGTACGTCCGCTACAGCGCCTCCCGCATCCCCGAGGCGCGCGCGGCGCCGGAAGGCACAGTGGACCCGTATGTCCGGCTGATCAGCTTCTGGAACGGCGACCGGCCGCTGGCTTCGCTGACTTACTACGCCACCCATCCGCAGAGTTACTACGGCAAGGGCGGCGTAAGCGCCGACTTCGTCGGGATGGCCAGAACGCTGCAAGAGAGAGAGCTGCCCGGCGTCGCGCACATCCACTTCAACGGGGCGGCCGGCAATGTCACCGCCGGCAAGTACAACGACGGCGCTCCCGAGTTGCGTCCGGTCCTGGCCGGGCGGCTCGCCGCCGGCATGCAAGCCGCCTGGCGGGCCGTCAAGAAGGTTCCGCTGCGCGCGAGCGACATCGACTGGCGCGTCGTTCCGGTGGCCCTGCCCCTGTCGCCCCGCCTGAAAGACGAGGGGCCGATCCGCAAGATACTCGACGACCCGAAGACGCCGCTGCGCTCCCGTATCGGAGCAGCCCGAGACCTCGCCTGGATTGAGCGCGCTGCCGGCCGCCAGATCGAGCTGGCGTGCCTGCGCCTGGGCCCCGCGCGCGTCATCCACATGCCCGGCGAGCTGTTTGTCGAGTACCAGTTGGCGGCGCAGAAGATGAGGCCGGGCGAGTTCGTGGCGATGGCCGCGTACGGAGATTACGGCCCCGGTTACATCGGCACCCGCATCGCGTATTCGGAGGGCGGCTACGAGACGGGTCCCGCCTCGCGGACGTCGCCGGAGGTGGAGAGCGTGCTAATGGCGGCGCTCGAAACGCTGCTGGCCCAGCCCTCAGCCCTGATCGTCAACACACCGCTGCCTCCGCCGAAGTGGGCGCTGCTCGAGCGGGAGCTGCTTCAGGCCAACTCCGCCGCCTGCGAACGCTTCGCCGCCAGGTACCTCGACGAGCGCGGCTACCTGCTCCACACCCCGCGCTGGGGCACGCTGGACGGGCCCGACGACGCCATCGAGACTTTCTATAACTGGACGCTGCTGCACGCCCTCGGCGCATCGGACTCCGTGCTCCGGTTGTTCAAGAAAGCCCACGAGGGCCACCTCCAGCAGTACCAGCAGCTTCGCACCACCAAAACCGAGCTGGCCCGCGACGGCGCTTACTACAAAGAGTTCGTCACCATGTCGGACTGGTTCCACACCGGCGAGGGGATGCGGGGCTTCATGTTCCTTGGCCTGTCGGACCCGGCCGATGAGCGCTTCCGGCAGCGGATGCGGCGCTTCGCCGGGCTTTACATGAACGAAGATCCCGAGGCGCCCAACTACGACCCCAAGCACCGCATTATCCGCAGCCTCTGGACAGGCAGCAAGGGGCCGATGCTCCGCAAGGCCACCACCTACGACTGGGTCGGCGACCCCGTGCCCGGCCGCTTCCACCTTCTCCACAGCAAGGGAGGCCGCCGCCAGTTGCTCGACCTGGAGGCGAACTACGAGAAGATGCTGGCCCACTGCGCCGAGTACCTGGACAGCGTGGGCGACCACCCGCTCAATCTCGCGGCCACCAACCTGGCCCTCAACGCCTACATGCTCACCCGCGAGAAGAAGTACCGGGACTGGGTGTTGGAGTACGTCAATGCGTGGAAGCAGCGGACCGAAGCCAACGGCGGCAACATCCCGACGAACATCGGCCTCGACGGCACGATCGGCGGCGAGTACGGCGGCAAGTGGTACAAAGGCACCTACGGATGGAACTTCACCATCTTCGACGGCGAGATCGAACAGATCGCCCACCGGAACACCTTCGATGCCGGCATGTGGCCGGGATTCGGCAACGCGTACCTTCTTACCGGCGATCCCGCCTACATCGCCACGCTGCGCCGGCAGATGGACAACCTGTACGCGCAGCGGAAGGTCATCGATGGAAAGCTCATGCTCCCGCAGATGTACGGCGACCCGCGGGGCCACAAGTACAGCGGCCAGGAGGCGTGGTATCACTGGACGGCGAATCTCCACACCAACCGGCTGACCGAGATCTATCTCTGGTCGTGCGACCGGAAAGACCTCGACCGCATTCCCAAGACGGATTGGATTGCGTTCCTCGAAGGGCAAAGCCCGGGCTACCCGGAAGAAGCACTGCGGGCGGAACTGAGCGCGGTACGCGCGAAGGTCGAGGAGATGGATCGGGACAACACCACGCCGGACACGCGGCTGGCGGACTATCTGATGGGCTTCAACCCGGCCCGGACCGATGCGCTGGCGAGGCTGACGCTCGGCGGCTACCTGACCGGCAACATCTGGACGCTGCACAGCCGCGTGCGCTATTTCGACCCGGTGCGGCGGCGGTCGGGCCTGCCCGAGGACGTGGCCGCGCTGGTCGAGAAGCTGAGCGCCGATTCGGTTACGCTGTCGCTGGTCAACACGAACCAGGCGGCCGCGCGCACGCTGATCGTGCAGGCGGGCGGCTACGGCGAGCACCAGTTCATCTCTGCCGCCTGGAACGGCAAGACCGTGCCGCTGGATGACTCGCTGGTCACCGTGCGGCTGGCGCCGGGCTGCGGCGCCCGCCTCGAGCTGCGGATGAAGCGCTACGCCAACCAGCCGGCGCTGGCGCAGCCCTGGAACCGGTAGGGCAAGCTTCAGCTTGTCGCCGGAGTTTGTACATTTGCAGGGCAGACGATCGTCTTTTGTCGTCTGCCCTGACCTGGGCTCTCGACCACGGCCACTCCTCCTCGGCTTCCACCAGCCTCGCCTTTACCGGGTTGCCCTCCACATAACCGATCAGTTCCTGAAGTTCTTCCGCCGAGCGAACCCAGTGATCGAACGCTTCATCTTGCCAGAAGGGCTTTCCGGTACGCCCGACAATCCGGTTGGCCACGCGGCTGGTTCGACCTTTCAGCCAGCGCATGATGTCCGGCAACGCGATCCGGGGATCCTGCCGCCAAACCGGGCCGGAGCGAAGACGGTCGAGTTGCTCGTCGCGCTGACGAAACCGAGGCGGGCCAGTGTTCTCGGCGGTGAGAATATCCAGGCTGGGTGGAGTGATGGATCCGGCCAGGCGCCAGGTCACGAAGACCATGGCCTGATCCGGAATCCAGTGAGGCAGCCGCGGGCAGACGACAAGAAACGATCGTCTGCCCCACAGTGACCTGCCGCAAAATGTACAAACTCCAGGGGCAAGCTTCAGCTTGTCGCCGCCGGGGCATTGCCACGGGTTGGGTCCGGTGGTACAGTGAACTTAACGGGGAGTCCAGAGGAGGAATCCATGCTCGCACATCTGAGTGCTACCAGAAGGCGCCTTTCATTCGCCTGTCTGGTCCTGCTGGCGGCGCATTCCGCGGTTGGCCAGACCACGCTCGGCACGGTCCGCGGTCTGGTGACCGACTCAAGCGGGGCGGTCGTGCCGGACGTCCAGGTGAGGGTCCGGAACATCGGCACCAACATCGAGCGGCAGACGGCGACAGACATAACAGGCAACTACGAGGTCACACAACTCATCCCCGGCCGGTACGATGTAACCGCCCAGAAATCCGGCTTCAAGAAGGTCGTGGTTTCGAACATCCTTCTCGAAACCTCGATGACGGTGCGAACGGACGTTCGAATGGAAATCGGAGAGGTGGCGACTTCAGTGAACGTAGAGGCTGTCGCGCCGGTAATCAACACCGAGAGCGCGGAGGTGGCGGCCATCCGCAACAACGAGGTGATGCAGAAGCTGCCCTTCAATGTCCGGGGCCAGTTCAACGGCTTCTATTACGACGTGATCGTGCTGACGCCGGGCGCGGTGCAGGGCCAGGGTTCCAACTTCAGTTTCGCGGGCGCCCGCGGATTCCAGTGGGGCGCCACGGTGGACGGGACTTCGCAGCGGTCGCCGCTGTTCGCCAACAGCATCGGCCCCACCCAAAGCAACATGGAGATGACCGGCGAGCTGCGCATCCAGTTGGCCAACGACAAGGCCGAGGCGGCGCTGCCGGGCGGCATTTACGCCACCTCGCGCTCCGGCGCCAACCAGTATCACGGCAGCCTGTTCTGGTACCACTCGAATTCCCGCCTGGTGGCGCGCAACACGTTTTCCACCAGGGTGCCTTTCCAGATCCAAAACAACTACGGCGGGAGCGGAGGCGGGCCGATCGTCAAGAACCGTACTTTCTTCTTCGCCACCTATGAGCGGTTCCCGCTCCGCAACGAGAGGGTCTTCAACAGCAACCTCCCGACGGTGGCCTTCCGGAAGGGCGACTTCTCGTCGCTGCTGCCGGGCCGGGTGGTCCGCGATCCGCTCACCGGGACCCCGTTCGCGAACAACGCGATTCCAGCGGACCGGCTAAGCCAGACCGCACTCAAGATTCAGGAACATTTCTATCCCCTGCCGAACTTCGGCCCGGCCGACGGCATCTTACAGAACTGGCGCGGCACTCGCGCGGGGTCCCAGTACAAGACGCAGGCGGAGGGCCGGGTTGACCACAAGCTCTCCAATGCGAACTCCCTGTTTGTGAGGCTGTCGTGGAACCGGACTGGCGCCAACGTATGGGATTACAACCTCGTGACGATGCCCCGGCGGTCGCAGGACCGCCGCAGCACCGCCATCACTGTTTCCGACAATCACCTGTTCGGTCCGACGCTGATCAACGAGTTCCGCTTCGGAATCATGCGCACCAAGAACCCCGCCTTTAACGAGCTCGACGGGCCGGCGCTGATCAAGCAGTTCGGTTTGCAGGGCATCACCTGGAACCCCAAGCTGGACAAAGGCGCGCCGGTCTTCAGCTTCACCAACTTCCAGCAGATCGGCGCCACCGACATCTACCAGGATCCGAGCGAGCGCATCCACCAGGTGGTGAACAACCTGACCTGGACGCGGCGCAATCACGCCGTCAAAGCGGGCGTTGACATCCGCTGGAACCGCGGCACCAACTTCCCGGGGGGCACCAGCTTTCCCGTCCTCCAGTTCGGCCAGTTCAGCTTCACCGGGACGTACAGCAACTACGACTACGCCGACTTCCTGCTGGGAATCCCGCAAACGGCGGGGCGCGCCAACGCCGCGCCGCTGATCCACAGCATCAATACCGACCTGGCGTTCTTCGTGCAGGATGACTGGAAGATCTCGCCAAAGCTGACGCTGAACCTGGGCGTGCGTTACGAGTACAACCCGCCGTACCACGAGAGGGACGACAACTTCTTCAACTTCGACCCCAGCGCGGGCAAGCTCATCCTCCCCAGCGACGCGGCCTTGGGGCGGGTGAACCCGCTGTTTCCGTCCAACCTGGTCCCGGTCGTGACGGCGTCCCAGGCCGGCGCGCCGCGCAGTCTCTGGTACACGGACCTGAACAATATCGTGCCGCGCTTCGGCTTCGCCTATCGTCCGTCCACGAGCAACCGGACGGTGATCCGGGGCGGCTACGGCATCTACATCGATGACCTGACTTCATCGATCTGGCGGCTCGGGACCGGCGGGCCGTTCATCTCCCAGGAGACGTTCACCAACGCGATCACCGGCGGCAAGCCGCTGTTCCAGTTCCCCAACGCGTTCCCCCCGGGCTTCGGCGCCGTCGCCGCCCAGAGCTTCAGCGCGATCAGCCCGAAGTTGCGCAACCCTTACATCCAGCAGTGGAACCTTACGCTGGAGCGGGAGGTGCTGAACACGGGTATTCGGGTCTCCTACATCGGCACGAACTCCCGCAAGCTGACCTGGGTCGAGAACATCAACCAGCCGCGGCCGTCGCTCCAGCCGTTCATCGTCAACATGCGGCGGTTTCCGGCCCTGCGTGACATCGGGCTGCGAGAGAACGGCGGCCTCCACAACTACAACTCGTTGCACGTGGTGGCGGAACGCAAGTTTCAGGGAGGGTTGCACTACCAGCTCGGCTGGACGTGGGCGAGCATGCTGACCGACTGCCAGAGCGACAGCGAGTCCGGTTGCACGCCGCAGAATGCCTATGACCGCAGCTCGGAGTACGGCAATGTGGACTACGGGAACCGCCAACGGATAACCGGCACGCTGCTGTACGAGTTGCCGTTCGGTTCCGGCAAGCCGTTCCTGGCGAATTCCCGGCCGGTGGACTGGCTGATCGGCGGCTGGACGCTTAGCTCCATCCTTGTGGCGCAGAGCGGGACGTACTTCAGCCCGTCATTCAACGGCTTCGACGTCTCGAACACCAACGTCACCGGGACGCAGCGCCCGGACCGCGCCGCCAACGGCAACCTCCCGAGCTCCCAGCGCACGATCAACCGGTGGTTTGACAACACCGCCTTCCTCGTGCCGGGCGACACCAACGGCGACGGGCGGCCGGACGTGAACGTCGGCCGGTTCGGCAACTCGGCGCCGAACGTGCTCGAAGGTCCGGGGGCGTTCATCCTGGACGCGGGCCTTCACAAGCAGTTCCGGTTCACCGAGAGGATCCGGGCGACGATCGAGGGCACGTTCACCAACGTGCTGAACCACCCGAATTACGGCTTGCCGAACTCCAACATCCGCTCCACCGCCGTCGGAACGATCACCGGCCTCTATGGCCGCTATGGATCGGGCCCGCGCAGCGGCCGGCTTGGCCTCCGTATCGAGTGGTAGCGCACGCTTTAGCGTGCCGCTGCGGGCTTCAGCCCGCAGGAATTCTCGGGCCGCCGTTAGCGCTCAAAACTCCAGCCGCAGCCCGAGGCGGATGGAGCGCAGGCTGCCGGCGCCGGTGATCGACATGAAGTTGCGGTAGTCGGTCACGTTGCCTTGCGCGTCGCGCTGGATCTGCCCCGTGCCGGTGCTCGGACCGCCCCACCGCGGCGTGTTGGTCCCGTTGTAAGCCTCGGCGCGAAACTCGGCTCGCAGCCGCTCGGTCACCGCGAAGATCTTCGAGAGCACCGGGTCCACTCTCCAGAAGCCCGGGCCGTAGAGGAAGTTGCGGCCCGTGGTGCCTGGCCGGTAGACCGGGTTCCTCGCGTCGAAGGACCACAGCGGGTCGAAAAACGATGCGGGGTCGTAGTACGGCTTGCCGGGGCCGCGCTCCTGGTCGATCTTGCGGATCGGTTTCACGATGTCCACCGTCTGCGAGCAGCCGGTGCAGCGTAACGAATCCCCGCTGGCGGTCATGGAAAACGGCGTGCCGCTGTAAGCGCTGAACACGCCGTTGATCCTCCAGCCGCCGAGCAGGAAATCGAGCGGGCCCGAGAGGTTCCACCTCTTGCCCTTGCCGGCCGGCAGTTCGTAGACCCAGGCCATGGTCAGCATGTGCCGGCGGTCGTAACCGGCTGGCGCGTAGTTGCGCCGCATCATCGGCTCCCAGTGCCAGATGGCCAGCCCGGCGGTGCCGTCGTCGTCGGCCATGTTCAGCGTCTTCGACCAGGTGTAGGCGCCCTTCAGGTACAGTCCGCCCTTGAAGTCCCTGTCGAGGGTCGCCTGGAGTGAGTTGTAGAAACCGGGGCCGATGCCGTCCCACAGGTTGGCGGAGGTCGTCCGCCCGTAAAGCCTGGCGAGAGGCAGATTACTTGTGCTGAGCGTGCCGGGGCCGGCGGTGTTGATGTCGCGTTGCAGCAACTGGTGCACCGTCTTGGTGCCGACGTAGGCCACCGAACCGACCATCTCCAGCGGCAGCTTCCGCTGGATGGTGAAGTTCCAGCTCTGGATGTAGCCGCGATGCAGCCGGCCGCCCCAGGGGCTGCGCGCCCCCATGGTGAGGTTCAGCGGAAGTTGGAGAACGCCGGTGCTGATGTCCGGCGTCGGAACATCGGGGATGCCCTGCTGGAGGGTGTTGTACCACCCGTAGGAGGACTCGCGGAAAGCCGCTCCCTCCGTTCCGGCGCCCCAGTTGCCGGTCAGGGTCGCCGGATACGGCCCGCGCAAGGGGCGCGAGAGCGGCATCGGATCGTAGGTGATGCCGTAGCCGCTGCGGACCACCCAGTTGTCCCCCAGCCGGTAAGCGAATCCGACGCGCGGCGCGAACAGCCTCTTGCTGACGGTGATCCCGACTGCGCGCGGGACCTGGCCCAGGCCGCCGAGATAAACGGTGTTCGTGTACGGGTTCCACTGCTCGATGCCGCGCTCGCCGCGGTTGAGCAGCGGGTAGTATTCGTAGCGCAGGCCCAGCGTGAAGGTCAGCTTGCGCGTCGCCTGCCAGCGGTCGCGGAAGTACCACGCATACTGCCATTCCCGGTTCTGCATCAGCAGAAACTGGATGGACTTCGTGTAGGAGCCCGCCAGCCCGAGCAGCGCCGCCGCGTAGGAGTGGGGCGAGCGAGCGGTCTGTCCGGGAACGCGGGTCGCCCCGCCGGCAAAATCGATCCGGCCGCGCGGGTTGGCCGTCTCCGGCTGCCAGTGGTTCAGCGAGTGCCGCCGCGGCTCGAAGCCCCAGCGGAATTCGTGAGAGCCGCTGAGCTTGCTGAAGTTGGTCTGGTAGGTGTAGCTACGGTCGTTGCGGAAGCAGGGCGCCCAGGTGGCGGCCACGCCCCAGTCGTCGAAGCCGAAGCCGGTCAGGTGCGGGAGCCCGCCGTAGCGCGGATCGTCCTTGTACTGGCGGCCGCCGTTGGTGCCCGGGATGCCCCACACGTCCAGGCCGACGTTCTTGTCCTGCCCCGGGATGCCCACCGTCTGGTCGAAGCGCGAGTACCCGAAGACGCCGTCCATCAGAAACGCCGGCGAGAAAGTGTAAGTGTAGCCGACGCGAGGGATGTTGACGTTGGTGTCGCCGAAGCCGTCGGTGCCCATGGCCGGCCCGCCCAGCTCGCCAAACACGTACTTGCCCTTGACCGGCGAGTCCATCCGGCTGTAGCTCCCCCAGACCGTCAACTTCTGGCCGGCCGCCCAGGTGATCTTCCAGTCGTAATTGTTCCGATCCAGCTTCATGCTGCCGGACGAACCGTAGGTGCCGCCGAGGTTGAGCGGGTCGGTCGGCGACTTCTGGTTGGGAAGCGGCGCCTGCTGCTGGATCTTGTCGAAGATGGGGCTGATGCGGTTCCGCGGGACGATGTTGTTCGGGAACGGCTGGCGCGTGCGGGTGTCGGTCCCGGTCATCGTCGCCGGGTCGTAGACGACCGCGTAGTCCCGCCAGGCGCTGAAGTCGCCGGCCCGCCAGTCGGCCAGGGGCACCGAGTAGTTGCCGAACAGGCCGTTCCGCTCCCAGGTCCGCTCGAAGCTGAAAAAATAGAACAGCTTGTCCTTCTTGATCGGGCCGCCGATGGTGCCGCCGCCCTGGTTGAAGGCGTCCACCGGTTTGCGGTAGGTCTGGGACTTGGTGAACGCCCCGGACTTCAGGTGCTGGTTGTCATGGAACCAGAAGGCGGTGCCGTGCACGGTGTTCGTTCCGGACTTGGTCGCGACCGTGATAGCCGCCCCCCCGGCCATGCCCTGCTCGGCGTCGAACGAGCCGGTAGTGATGTTCACGTTGTCGATGCTCTCCACCGGCTGGACGTATAGCACGTGATGCGGCAGCCAGATGAAGATGTTCACCGCCCCGTCCGTCAGAGTGTTGTTGTTGTTGCGCGCCGTGCCGTTCACGTTGGTGGTCAGCGCGCGCGCCGGCGTATCCACGATCGCGTTCTGAAAGTCAGCCGGCGTGGCGCCGGGCACCAGGTTGATCAGGCTCTGGTAGTTCCGGTAGTTCGGCAGCGGCAGATTGACGACCGCCGCCGCCGAGATTTCCGAGCGGACGTCGGCCTTGTCGGCCTGCAACTGGACCGCGCTGGCCGCCACCGTCACCGCCTCCGTCAGACCGCCTACCTCGAGCCTCACATCGGCGCGGGTGATAGTGTTGATGGTGATGCCGAGGCCGGCGCGGGAGTACGGACGAAAACCGCTGGCCGTGACCTTGAGCTCGTACGTTGCCGCCAGCACGTTCAGCAGCGAGAAACGCCCGTCGTCGTCCGCCGTGGTTTCGCGCGTCAGGCCGGTGGCCGCGTTGATAATGGTGACGGTAGCCTTGGGAACCAGCGCCCCGCTCGGGTCTTCGATCGTGCCGACGATCGAACCATAAAGCACCTGCGCCCGGGCCGGCTGCGCCAAAAGCAGGCCCAAAGTGACAAATGTGACGGACAGTCCGCATCGTGTGCCCATGCTGAATACCCCGTCGAACAGGTTACGGCATCGGGCGGCCGGAAGCAATACCATGGAATTTCGGTGCCTGTCGCCGAAATTCCCGATGCGCAGATTCCTGCTCCTGACGCTGGCGGCGCTGGCCTCGGCCGCCGAACCCGAAGTGGCGCGCGTCATCGACGTGATGCCGGTCTGGAGCGGCCATACGGTGGGCTTCGACTTCCTCACCCACCGTAATCGCCAGTTCATCGCCTTCTATGACGCCGAGCGGCACATGAGGGTCGCCGCGCGCGCGCTCGGGTCCGCCGAGTGGAAGTTCGTGCGCCTCCCCTCCGATCTCAAGTGGGACAGCCACAACTACGTCACCATGGCCATCGACGACCAGGGTTACATCCACCTCAGCGGAAACATGCACGTCGTGCCGCTCGTTTATTTCCGAACCACCAGGCCACTGGACATCGAAACCTTCGAGCGCATTCCCGCGATGGTGGGCCCGAACGAGGACCGCTGCACCTATCCCCATTTCCTGCGCGGTTCCAACAACGAGTTCCTCTTTACCTACCGCGACGGCCGCAGCGGCGCCGGCAATCAGATCTATAACGTCTATGAGCACAAGACCCGCTCCTGGCGCAGGCTCCACGACGCACCGCTCAGCGACGGACGGGGCAAGATGAACGCCTACTTTATCGGCCCCGTGAAAGGGCCCGACGGCTGCTTCCACCTCTGCTGGGTCTGGCGCGATCACGGCGGCTGCGAAACCAATCACGATCTTTCCTACGCTCGCAGCAGGGACCTGGTCCATTGGGAAACCAGCTCCGGCAAGCCGGTTCCGCTGCCGATGACCATCGAAACGGCGGAAATCGTGGACCCGGCGCCAGTCCGCGGCGGCATGATCAACGGCAACACCAGGATCGGCTTCGACTCGGCCGGCCGGGTGATCCTCACCTACCATAAGTTCGACGCGCGAGGCATCACACAGGCCTATACCGCCCGCCTGGAAGGGTCGAAATGGGTGATCCGCCAGACCAGCCAGTGGAGCTATCGCTGGGATTTCCAGGGCGGCGGCGCGATTCCGTTTGAAATCCGCATCGGTTCGGTTCACCGTGATGGCAAGGGAAACCTGCTGCTGGACTATCAGCACGTCAAGGAAGGCGAGGGCGTCTGGGTTTTGGACGAGAAGACGCTCAAGCCGGTGGGACAGCGCGAGAAGACCCGTGCCTGGCCGAAGGAACTGGAGCGGCCGGAATCCGACTTCCCCGGCATCGCCGTGCGCCTGCTGCCCAGCGCCGGCAGCAGCGGCGCCCGCTACGTCCTCCGCTGGGAGACCCTGGGGCCCAACCGCGACCGCCCGCGCGAGGGACCATTGCCCCCGCCCTCGATGCTGCGCGTGTACGAGCTCCGCTGAAACCCGGGTTCGGGCGGCACATACGCGCGCCAGCGCGCGCCCCTATGCCTCCTGGATCGTCACCTGCGTTAGCGTGTCGCCCTGCTGGACGGAGTTGACCACGTCCTGGCCGCTGCGGACCTTCCCGAAGACGGTGTGCTTGCCGTCGAGCCAGTCGGTCGCCACGTGGGTGATGAAGAACTGGCTGCCGTTGGTGTCGGGTCCGGCGTTGGCCATCGACAGCGAGCCGGCCTGGTGGCGGCGAGCGTTGTTCCGGGTCTCATCCACGAAACGGTAGCCCGGCCCACCGCGGCCGGTGCCGGCGGGGTCGCCGCCCTGGATCATGAAGTTCGCGATGACGCGGTGGAAGGTGGTGCCGTCATAGAAGCCCTCGCGGGCGAGGAAGACGAAGTTGTTGACGGTCACCGGCGCGTCCCGGGCGAACAGGTCACAGACGATGGTTCCGCGCGAGGTTTCAAGCGTGGCGGCGTAGGACTTGCTCGCGTCGATGCTCATCGGCGGCGGGGCGCCGTATTGTGTGGCCATGCTTCCAGTGTGGCACAGCGCGGCTTCGCCGCAAAGTGAGTACGTGTAGAATGGGCGTTCTC
>JBBTDS010000708.1:0-8114 GCA_038060875.1 Acidobacteriota bacterium
ACAGACCAGTATTGGTCGGCCATCATACCTGACAGGAGGGGTGGAACCGGACAGGTGGGGTCCACCTTGGTAAGCAGGTGGCAAACCCTGCTATCAAGCGGGAGATGCAACCATTGCCGCAGCCGCTGCCAGTCGCTCTCGCAGAAGACCTCTCGGTTGCTGACGATTTCGTAGACGACGATGTTCACCAGCTTTGCGAAATAGGCCCACCGGTCCTCTTCCAAGGAGTGCCGCGAAAAGGGCTGCCAGCACTCGTCCTCGACGGTCTTCGACAACCAGGAATCGTACTGCTCCACTGAATGGAGACCAGCCAGATCGAAGGGCCTTATCCGGCGGAAAAGCTCGGCCTGGAGCTACTCGTGAGTCCCGGCCTTGAACAACCGCGCCATGGCGCCTTTCTCGACCACGAACTTGATCCTCCGCCTCAGCACAGCGTCCCGGTGCAGGCCATCGGAAAACTCCTCGCCGCGTTCACCGCGAACCCCGCCCAGCGGCGCGGAATGCACCTCGATCCTTGGTATTTCTCCGGCTTCCTCGGCGACGCGCAGGGCAGCACGCTGCTCCCTGCGAGCCGCATCGCTGAGTCGCGGGCTGGCTGGCGTCACCTGAGGCGCCGAGCCGGCAGGATACAGGCCGGACTCCAAGAAACTGGAAGGCTCCGCCGGAGTTGGTGGTTCGGCTTCCGCAACAAGGGTAGGGGCCTGTCGTTCGGCCTGACCGTTACGGGGTTCGAACTCGAACGTCGCATTGCAGCCTGGGTTCGGTCCCGACCGTTGCAGCAGCTTGACTCCCGCTTCATCCTGGAACTTGTTGGCACCGATAGCGGAGACGACCGCAGGCAACCGGTCATACAGTCCCATTTGCCTGGCAACGTCGCCTGCGCGGATGACGATTTTGGTGTCGCCCCCTGGCTCGCGCGGGCCTGATGTATTTGCCGATGACGAATGATCGGATCTCGTGTGCCCTCGACATTGCGCTCCTTCCGAAATGCAGTTGTCGCTGGCTCCTGCCCGGTCGAAGCCCGGAAAGCTCCGCTCGTGCCGGCCCCTCCTATTGTGCTATAGTCAAAGTTCCCATGGAATACTGGTCCGTCGGCGTGGCGCAGCATTACCACCACGGTGCCCATGCGGGGCGACGGGCGGTCTTGTAGCTCCAGCTACTTGAAACCACCAGGAAAGGACGCCCGCCGGTCCCAGGCGGGCGTTGCCATTTATGGAACTGGATTTCGACAAGCTCGGCGGGTTGGTCCCGGCGGTCATTCAGGATCATGCTTCCGGCCGCGTGCTGATGGTAGGATTCATGAACCGGGAGGCGTTCGCGAAAACGATCGAGACGGGCTTTGCTACCTTCTACAGCCGCTCGCGCAACAGGCTCTGGCTGAAGGGCGAGACCTCCGGGCACCGGCTGGTGGTCAAGGAGATCTCAACCGACTGCGACGCCGACGCGCTGCTGGTCCGGGTGGAAGCGCTGGGACCGGGCGTCTGCCACAACGGCTACCAGAGCTGCTTCTACCGGCGGCTGGAGGACGGCCGCTGGGTCGAAGCCGAGCCGCGGGCGTACGATCCGGAGGCCGTTTACGGAGGCCGCGCATGAACAAGCTAAAACTTGGCATTCCCAAGGGCAGCCTCGAGCACTCCACCATCGACCTGTTCCGGCGGGCGGGGTTCAACATCACCACCTCGACCCGTTCCTATTACCCGGCCATCGACGATCCGGAGATCGACTGCATGCTGATCCGAGCCCAGGAGATGGCCCGCTACGTCGATGACGGGGTGCTGGACGTGGGGCTGACCGGGCGCGACTGGGTGGAGGAATGCGGCGCGCGGGTGCACACGGTCGCCGACCTGATCTACGCCAAGCAGAGCTTCGGCAAGGTGCGCTGGGTGCTGGCCGTGCCGGACGGCTCGCCGTTCCGCTCGGTGAAGGACCTGGAGGGCAAGGTCATCGCCACCGAGCTGGTCGAGACCACCCGCCGCTACCTGGCGGCGCACGGCGTGACCTCCAAGGTCGAGTTCAGTTGGGGCGCCACCGAAGTGAAGCCGCCGGAACTGGCCGACGCCATCGTCGAGGTCACCGAGACCGGCTCGTCGCTGCGCGCCAACAAGCTGCGGATCATCGACACCGTGCTGGAGTCGAACACCCAGCTCATCGCCAACCCGGAGGCCTGGCAGGACGAGTGGAAGCGACAGAAGATCTCCGACCTCCAGATGCTGCTCGAAGGCGCCATCAGCGCGCTTGGCAAAGTGGGCCTGATGCTCAACGTGCACAAGGACAACCTGGAAGAGGTGCTCGAAGTCCTGCCGGCGCTGAAGAGGCCCACCATCTCGCACCTGAGCGACCCGGAGTGGCTGGCGGTCAACACTATTCTCGATGAGAGCACCGTGCGCACCATCATCCCCCGGCTGAAGAAGGCGGGCGCGCAGGGCATCGTCGAGTACCCGCTCAACAAGATCGTGATGTAGCCCATGATCCGGATCATTGCCTCCAGCGAAGCGGGCAAGCTGTTACAGCGGCGGGCGGCGCGGCTCACCGAAGCCGAGGACACCGTGCGCCCGATCATCGAGGCGGTGCGCCGGCGCGGTGACAGGGCCCTCCTCGAATACGCTCGTCGTCTGGACGGGCTGGACCGGCCCACGGTGCGCATTCCGGTACGCGAGCTGAAAGAGGCGGCGGCGCGGCTGGCGCCAGCGTTCCGGGCGGCGGTGCGGGCGGCGTCGAAGAACATCCGTGCCTTCGCGCGCATGCAGCTTCCCCGGCGGCATTTCCGCGCCATCGGCCGCGGCGTCCGCGCCGGCCAGGTGGTGCGGCCGCTGGACGCGATAGCGGCCTACATTCCGTCGGGCCGGTACCCGCTGCCCTCAACGTTGATGATGACGGTGATCCCGGCCCAGGTGGCCGGCGTGAAGCGCATCTGCGCGGCCTCGCCCCGCGCCGTCCCGGAGATTCTCGGGACCGCATGGATGCTGGGGGCGACCGATGTGTTCCAGATGGGAGGCGCGCACGCCATCGCCGCCTTCGCCTTCGGCACGCGCACCGTGCCGCGGGTGGACCGCATCGTCGGCCCGGGCAACATCTACGTGGCGGCGGCCAAGAAGCTGCTGGCCGGCGAGGTGGGCATCGATTTCATCGCGGGACCGACCGAGATCCTGATCGTCGCCGCCGAGGGCGATCCGCGCGTGCTGGCCGCCGACATGCTCGCCCAGGCCGAGCACGACGCCGATGCCGCCGCCGTGCTGCTCACCACGTCGAAGCGGCTGGCGCAGGCGGTGGCGCGGGAGATCGAACGCCAGCTTGAGGACCTGCCGACCGCGCCGGTGGCTCGCCAGGCCATCCGGAAGAACAGCGCCATCGTGCTGGTTGGCTCGCTCAGCGAGGCGGTCGAGATGGCCAACCGGTTCGCTCCCGAGCACCTGAGCATTCCCACGGCGCGCCTGCTAGCGAAGGTCACCCATGCCGGCAGCGTGTTTGTAGGGCCGAGCAGTCCGGAGGCGGCAGGCGACTACGCCTCCGGACCGAACCACGTGCTGCCGACGAGCGGCGCGGCCCGTTTGCGGGGCGGGCTTTCGGCGGCCGATTTCGTCAAGGTCATTTCGGTGCAGGAGCTGACCCGCGCCGGGCTGGCGAGGCTGGCGCCCGCGATCACGACGCTGGCCCGCGCCGAGGGTCTGGAAGCCCACGCGCGATCGGTGGAGGCGCGCATCCGTGACTGAGCCGCTCCGTCCCCGCCAGGCCGTGCTGAGCATGGCGCCCTACTCGCCGCCGACCGCCGGACGCGCCGGCAAACTGCGCCTGGATTTCAACGAGAACACGGTGGGTTGCTCGCCCCGCGTAGTCGAGTTTCTGCGCGAGCGGCTGAGCGCGGACGGGCTGTCGGTCTATCCCGAATACGGTGAAGCCAGGCAGGCCCTGGCCGCCTTTTTCGGCGTGGCGCCGGACCAGCTTCTGCTCACCAACGGCACCGACGAAGCGATTCAGATCGTGCTGAACACCTACGTGGATGACGGCGACCAGGTGTGCCTCCTGCGGCCCTCGTACGCGATGTACCGCTTCTACGCCGAGGTGGCCGGCGCCGCGCTCCGCGAAGTCGATTACCGCGCCGGCACGCTGGCCTTCCCGCTCGAAGAGCTGCTCGCCACAATCGAGCCCTCGACGCGGGCTGTCCTGATCGCCAATCCGAACAACCCGACCGGCAGCGGTGTCGGGCTTGAGGGCATCGAGCGCATACTGAAGAAGGCCGCCGGCGCGGCGGTGCTGATCGACGAGGCTTACTACGAGTTCTGCGGCGTCACGGTGCTGGGCCTGCTCCCGCGCCACCCGAACCTCTTTGTGAGCCGCACATTCTCGAAGGTATACGGCATGGCGGCGATGCGGCTAGGGTGCGTGTTCTCACAAGCCGGCAACATCGCGTACCTGCACAAGGCGCAGTCGCCTTACAGCGTAAACGCACTGGCCGCGCTGGCGGCCCGGGCGGCCATTCAGGACCACGCTTACGTCGAGAACTACGTGGCCGAAGTGCTGGCGGCGCGGGACGTGCTCTGCCGGGAGCTGGAGCGGATGCGTATCCCCTACTTCCCGAGCCAAGCCAACTTCGTGCTGATGCGGGCGGGCGAGCGGGCGCTGGAGATCCGCGACCGGCTGCGCGAGACCGGTGTGCTGGTCCGTGACCGCAGCTACGAGCTGGCCGGCTGTGTGCGCGTTACAGTGGGTACGCGCGATCAGGTCCGCCGGTTCATTGCGGAGCTGGAGGCGATCTGGTGAGTGGCGGCCTTCTGGTCTTCGACATGGATGGCGTGCTGGTGGACGTCAGCGAATCGTACCGGGAAACGATCGCTCGCACCGTCGAGCATTTCACCGGCCGCCAGCCGAGCCGCGCGCAGATACAGGACTTCAAGAACCAGGGCGGCTGGAACAACGACTGGGAGCTTTCGCACCGGCTGATTCAGGAGTTGGGCGGGAAGGCTGGGTATGACGCCGTGGTCGATCGGTTTCAGCGGATCTTCCTGGGGGACGGCGGGGAAGGGCTAATCCTGCGCGAGCGCTGGATTGCGCGCACGGGCGTGCTGGAGCGCCTCGGCGGACGTTTTCAGCTCGCCATCTTCACCGGCAGGCTGCGTGACGAGCTCCGGCTGACGCTGGACCGCTTCGCGCCGGCGATTCGCTTTGATCCGACGGTCACCACCGAGGACGTAACGCGCACCAAGCCGGCGCCGGAGGGCCTGTTGCGAATCGCCGAGCTGGCGCCCGCCAGGCCGCTCTGGTACATCGGCGACACGGTGGACGACGCGCGGTGCGCCAAAGCGGCCGGTGTTGCCTTCATCGGGGTTGCCACGCCCTCAAATCCGCGGCACGCCGAGCTGGCCGGGCTGCTCGGGGCGGAGGGCGCGGTCGCGGTGCTCGATGACATCAACCAACTGGAGGCGGTGTTGCCGCGATGAGAACCGCGAAGGTCGAGCGCATCACGAAAGAGACACAGATCCGAGGCAGCCTGCGGATCGAAGGACGGGGCCGGTACGAGATCTCCACCGGCGTGCGGTTCCTCGATCATATGCTGGAGCTGTTCGCCAGGCACGGCGGCTTCGATCTCGAGCTGCACGCAGCCGGAGATCTGGACGTCGATCAGCACCACACCGTCGAAGACGCCGGCATCGTGGTTGGGCAGTTGTTCTCGCAGGCGCTCGGCGACCGCCGCGGGATCAACCGCGCCGGCTACTTCGTCGTGCCGATGGACGAGACGCTGGCGGTGGCGGCGGTCGATCTGGGCGGCAGGCCGTACCTGGTGTATCGGGACCTGGTGAAGGTGCGCACGGTCGGCGACTTGCAGGCGGAGCTGGCGGAGGATTTCTTCCAGGGCTTTGTGCGCCACGCCGGGGCCAACCTGCATGTCAAGGTGCTTTATGGGCGCTCGAGCCACCACAAGCTGGAGGCGGTGTTCAAGTGCTTCGCCCGCGCGCTGGCCTACGCCTGTTCGCAGGACAAACGGCTGCGGCGGGAGCTGCCGTCCACGAAGGGGTTGCTGTGACGCTGACCGCTCCCTACGGTCGCGGCTCGGTAGCGGGGAAGTATGGTCGGTAGCGGGGGCGCATGATCGCCATCTTCGACTACGGCGCCGGCAACCTGCGGTCGGTGGCCAACACGCTGGAAGAGGTGGGCGCGGACTACACGGTGGTGCGGGACGCGGCGGGACTGGGGCGGGCCTCGAAAATCATCCTGCCGGGCGTCGGCCACTTCGGCCAGATGCTGCGGGCGCTCGATGGGATGGGCGTGCGGGACGCCTTGCTGGGCGCCATCCACGGCGGCGTGCCGTTCCTCGGGATCTGCCTCGGCCTCCAGGCCCTGCTCAACGGCAGCGAGGAGGCGCCGGATGTGCCCGGCCTTGGGGTGTATGAGGGAACAGTGAGGCGCTTTCCGGCCGCGGCGCGCGTGCCACAGATGGGCTGGAATGAGTTACAACCCGGCCCCGCTTCGCGGCTGCTGACGGGCGCCGGCGACAGACCTTACTTCTACTTCGCCCACAGTTACTATGTGCCGGTAATGTTCGCCACCGCGGCGGTGTGCACTTATGAGGTACATTACACCGCGGTGCTGGAGTCCGGTAACATCTTCGGCGTGCAGTTTCATCCGGAGAAGTCCGGCCCGCTGGGTCTGCGGGTCATGAGGAACTTCGTGGAGTTATAGGACGTGCTGGCGAAGCGGATCATTCCCTGCCTGGACGTGACGGCGGGGCGGGTCGTCAAGGGCGTGCACTTCGTTAACCTGCGCGACGCCGGCGATCCGGTCGAGCTGGCCGACCGGTACAACCAGCAAGGCGCCGATGAGCTGGTCTTCCTGGATATCACCGCCTCAAGCGACGCGCGCGACATCATGGCTGAGGTGGTGGCGCGTACGGCGCGGAAAGTTTTCATCCCGCTCACGGTCGGCGGCGGCATCCGCTCGGTGGCGGACGCGCGGCGAATCCTGCTGGCCGGGGCGGACAAGGTGAGCGTGAACACGGCCGCGGTGCGGCGGCCGGAGTTGATCACCGAGCTGAGCCTGGAGTTCGGGTCCCAGGCAGTGGTGCTGGCCATCGACGCCAAGCGGAAGGCGCCGGGCGCCTGGACGGTCTACGTCCGGGGCGGCCGCGACGACACCGGCGTAGACGCAGTCCAGTGGGCCGCCCGCGGCGAGCAACTCGGCGCCGGCGAGATCCTGCTGACCTCGATGGACACCGACGGCGTGCAGCGGGGGTTCGACTGCGAGCTGACCCGGATGGTGTCCCGCGCGACCCGCATCCCTATCATTGCCTCGGGCGGGGCGGGGAAGCCGGAGCACTTCGTTGAGGCGCTGACGGAGGGCGAGGCCGACGCGGCGCTGGCCGCCTCCATCTTCCACTACGGCACTTACACGGTGGGGGACCTGAAGGAGTATCTTGCCAGGCATGGCGTTGCGGTGAGGCCCGCATGATCATTCCGTGCATCGACCTGATGGACGGCAAGGTGGTCCAGCTCGTTCAGGGCCGGGAGAAAGCGCTGGAAGGCGGGACGCCGGAGGAGATGCTGCGCCGGTTCGCCGCGTTCCCCGAGATCCAGGTGATCGACCTGGATGCGGCGCTGGGACGCGGCTCCAACGACGCCATCGTCGAGTACTTGGCGGCCCACGCCGTGACGCGCGTTGGCGGCGGCGTGCGCACCGTGGAACGGGCGCAGAAACTGGTCGAGCAAGGCGCGCGCAGGGTCATCGTGGGCACGTCGGCGTTCCAGACCGGCGGTGTGGACCGGGAGTTCCTCGACGCCGTGTGCGGCGGGATCGGCCGCGACCGGCTGATCGTCGCGCTCGACTCCAAGGGCGGCCGCATCGTCGTCAAGGGCTGGCGCGAGACCACGGCCCTCAGCGCCGAAGAAGTGCTCGGCCAGCTTGAGCCTTACTGCTCGGGCTTCCTGTGCACCTACGTGGATAAGGAAGGAATGCTGGCGGGGACCGACCTCGACTGGTTCCGGCGCCTGCGCGCGGCCACATCGCTCGAACTCACCGCCGCCGGCGGCATCACCACGCTCGAGGAGATCCGCGAGTTGCAGCGGCTGGGCATCCACGCCGCCCTCGGCATGGCGATTTACACCGGCCGGCTGAAGTTGGAGGAA
>JBBTDS010000708.1:8214-11122 GCA_038060875.1 Acidobacteriota bacterium
AGGCTCTGAATCCGCCGCACCGCCTCGGGAATCGCGTCTGTCACCGCCGGGTGCATGGGACCGCCGACGGTCAAGCAGTCCGCCGCTTCCACCGCGAGGATGCGGACGTCGGAGGGGGCAGGTAGACCCAGCTTCCGCGCCAGCTCGAGCGTTTCGAACAAACCCACAAAATGAGGGGAGCCGCCCGGCGCCGACTCCAGGTCCCCCTCGGCAATCTCGTGGAGCGTGCCCGGCTCGGCGCGGCCGGTCTGAATGGCATCGACCACCAACAGACGCGGCGCACCGAGGATGTAATCGAGCAGGCTGAACCCCGACTCCGGCGTGCAGACGACATCCACCAGGTCCGGCGCCAGCCGCTGGATCTCGTGGGCCACGAGAATGCCGAAAGCGTCATCGCCCAGCAACTCGTTACCCAGCCCGAGCACGCGAACCGGTGTGGCCATCATCAGTCTCTGTGCACCCGGCCGTCGGAATCGCGTCGCAGGGTGGTGAGCGTCTCTCCGTTCCGGTTGCGTACGCGGACCAACAGCGGCATGCTTCCCGGCAGGGAATGGGTGGCGCAGCCGTGACAGGGGTCGTAGGCCCGGAAGGCCATCTCCACCATGTTGAGCAGGCCCTCGGAAACCTCGGCGCCGGAGATCAGCCCCTTGGCCGCCTTATCGACGCTCATGGCGATGCGGGCCGAGTTGTTCTGGGTGGCTACGATCAGGTTGGCCTTCTTTATGACCCCGCGCTCGTCGGTCTGGTAGTGATGGAACAGCGTGCCGCGCGGGGCTTCCACCACGCCGATGCCCTCCCGCGGTATCTCGGTGGGCAGGGTACGCACGTTAGGGTCGGTGAGCTCGGGATCATCAGCCAGTTCCCGCATACGCTCGGCGGCATAGAGCAGCTCGATCACCCTGGCCCAGTGATTGGCCAGCGTGTGATGCACCGGCTTGCCGCCCAGGGTGGCGTAGAACTGCTCGTAGGCAGCCTGGGCCAGCGGGGTGGCCATGCCGTCGGCCACGTTCAGCCGCGCCAGCGGGGCCACGCAATAAACGCCGCTGTCGTCGCCCTCCACGAAGCCCTTCCAGCCGACCTGTTTGAGGTAACAGAACTTGACGTAGCTCCACGGCTCGACGTGCTCGGCCACATAGTCCAGGTACTGGTCGGCGCGGAAGTTAGCCGTTTCCTTACCCGCCGGCGAAACCACCCGGATGGTCCCGTCGTAGAAATTGACCCGGTTGTTCTTGTCCACCAGGCCCATGTAGTAAGTGCGGTGAGTGAAGTAGTCCGAGACGATCAGGTTGACGTAGTCGGAATTCTTGAGGACAACGTTTTCGAACACACCGAGGGTGAACTGGGCAAACTCCACCGCTTCGGCCGCCGTTTGCTGGAACAGCTTCTGCTCGTCCGGCTTGATCGGCTTGGCGACGCCGCCGGGCAGGCCCAGCACCGGATGGATGACCTTGCCGGCCACCAGGGTGATCAGATCGCGCAGCTTGCGCCGCATGCCGATCACCTTCAGGCCTACTTCGAGGCCCACCTTCCCGATGACGCCCAGCACGTTGCGTTCCGCCGCCGGCGCAGTTGGCCCGACCACGAAGTCCGGCCCGCCCAGGATATAGAAATGCAGGGCATGGTCTTCGGTCATGAAGGTGCTGTAGACCAGTTCCCGGATCTTCCTGGCCGCCGCCGGCGGACCGACGCGGTAGAGGCTGTCGAGCGCCTTGGTGGAAGCCATGTGGTGAGCGGTGGGGCAGACGCCGCAGATCCGCGAGGTGATCTGCGGCATCTCTTCGGCCGGGCGCCCTTCGGCGAACTTCTCGAAGCCCCGTAGTTCGGGCACCTGGAAATAGGCCCGCTCGACCTTGCCTTGATCGTCGAGGAAGATGTCGATCTTGCCGTGCCCTTCCAGCCGCGTGATCGGGTCGATCTGAATCCTGCGCCGCGTTTGTTCCGCCATGTCAGTTCACCTCCTGTTTCAGGCTGCCTCAACTTTCTTCCGGCGCAGCAACGAAGCCGGAAGACTGTAACGGTATAACGTGCCGACCGGGTCGGGGATCTTCGCCAGAATGCTCTCGATTTCCGCCGGGTCGGTGCTGTCGATGATGGAGGCGATGGCCGAAAGGGCCTTGCCGCCGTAGTCCCGCACGTTGTCGGTGGGCCCGAAGCAGCCGGTGCAGGGCATGTTGCCATTGATGCACCGCGACTCGCAGCCGCCGCGCGTGGCCGGCCCCATGCAGACCAGGCCCTGGGCCATCATGCACTTCTCCGGATCGATCAGAATCTGGTGCGGGCGCTTGAACTCCTTCAAGGTCAGCTTCTCAGGGCGAGTGTCCTTACGCGGGCACTCTTCGCACAGCGCCTTGTCCCCCGCCAGCACGCTGCCCTTGGGCGGCAGGTTGCCGCTGAGCAGGGCCTGGACGGCCTTGGCAATAATGCCCGCGGGCGGGGCGCAGCCGGGGATGTAGTAGTCCACTTCGACCACCTGGTCGAGCGACCGGACCGTGTCGAAGAAGACGGGCAACGTGAGCGAGTGGCCGTTCTGCTGGCAGTTCGGCTGCGGGACGGTGCCCTCGGGGTTCACTGTGCTGGGTGACTCCAGATAGGCCCGGTGAAAGATGGCCGCCCGGTCCCAGAGGTTCCCCAGCCCGGGGATGCCGCCCAGATGCGAGCAGGCCCCGAAGGCGATCAGTACCTGCGATTTGCGCCGCAGCAGCCGGGCCATCTCCTCCTGCTCGCTGGTGCGGATGGCGCCGTTCAAGAATGTGGCCACGATGGAGCCGTCCGCCATCGCTTCCACGTCCTTGCGCTTGAAGTCCAGCGCCACCGGCCAGAAGACGATATCGACGGCCGCGACCACGTCGAGGATCTTCTCGGCCAGATCGACCACCGCCTCCTCGCAGCCGCCGCAGGAAGCGCACCA
>JBBTDS010000709.1:0-1162 GCA_038060875.1 Acidobacteriota bacterium
ACTCCCCGACGAAGCGTTCCGTACACGAAAAGCTGCGAGCACAACTCGTGGCTCACGTGGCCTCCCTTTTGATGCGGCCCTTTTCTTTCATTGTAGCCAACAAGTCCGATAGCGCTTCGAAGCCTTTCGTCAGAAACTCGCTGACGAAGTGGTGCTTCGTCAGGTTTTCCAGGTAGTAGTTGAAGAGGCCATCGATCTCATCGAGATCGAGCTGCTTGGAGCGCCACAGGTGCGCCGTGAATTCAAAGAAGTTCAAGTAGTCCACCAGTTGCTCGACCTGGGGGTCGGCGCCGTCTTCTTCCACGGCCGCCTTGAGTTGCGCAAACCTGGTTCCGGCTGGTAGTCCAGCACAAAGCGAACGTCTTTGTGGTGGGGTTCCTCAAAGAACTTCTGGTACAGGCTGAAGAGCCACTCCGCACGCCGGGTCTTCGCATTGCGCCGGTACGTCCACCAAGCGAAAAATGCAGCGGTTAAAGACGCGAGGTAGAACAGGGCTTCAATCGAATCCTTGTTGGTAGCCAGCCAGTGCATGGGGTCTATCATCGCTTTCCGGGCCCGTAGAGGATCACCCCCGGCCGCGCGCCGGTGTGGCGGCCTTTTTCCAGCACCGCCGTGCCGTTGACGAAGACGTACTCGACGCCGGTGGCGTACTGGTGCGGCTTCTCGTAGGTGGCGTGGTCGATGATTCTGGCCGCGTCAAAGACGGTGATGTCGGCCCACTGGCCGGGGCGCAGCAGACCGCGGTCGTATAGGCCGATCTTGGCGGCGTTGGCCGAGGTCATCTTGCGCACCGCTTCTTCGAGCGTCAGGACCTTTTCGTCGCGCACGTAGCGCCCCAGCAGGCGCGGGAAGGCGCCGTAATAACGCGGGTGCGGGTTGCCGCGGGCCAGCGGGCCGTCGATGGCGACCGCGGAGCCGTCCGAGCCGATCGAGACAAACGGCTGGCCGAGCGCGTGGCGCATGTCCTCTTCCGAGTGGTGGAAATAAACCGTCGGCACCGAGCCGCCATTGGCGTCCAGCAGCTCGAACAAAACGTCGATGGGGTCCTTGCCCAGCGCCCGAATCACGTCGCTCATGCGCCGGCCTTCGTACTGCTTGTATTTCGGGTTCGAAAGGGAGACCAGCAGCATGCCCTCCCAGCCGCCGGTGGCGGTGTAGTGGT
>JBBTDS010000710.1:0-3352 GCA_038060875.1 Acidobacteriota bacterium
GCGGTTGCTCACGTCCCCTCCTCCCATCCTGACTACCATATTGCCACGGACGCGAAGGGAATAGTTGTCAAGTCGCGCGGGGGGCGGCATCGGCCTCGGTGAACCGGCCGCCCTCGGCGGCCAGGCCATCCGGTTCCGGCGTGCGGTTGCAGCGGTTGCCGTAGCAGCCCCGCTCGGCCCAGCCCAGATTGTCAGCCAGCACGAGGATGACATTCTGGCGGACGGGGCGCGGCGCGGCCAGCCCGGCCGCTCGGAGTGAGAACTCCCTCCTGTTGAGTCCACCCACCGCTCGTCCTGCTGGGGCACGGGGTTGTCGATCTTCAGACCTTTCCTTCCAGCGTTGCGCGGGCGACTTCGATGTCCTCGGAGGTGAACAGGCCGGGATGGTGGTGAGCGACGATCCGTTCCAGGCTAAGCTTGCCGTTTTGCTCAAGTTTGTAACCGTTTTGGCGGCTCACGAGCAGCCGCTCTCTGATGAACCTAACCAACCGGTCTCGGTCGTCGGCGTAACGTTGCCAGTTAGCGAGCCGTCCTGCAGCGCCGACACCGAGGACTTCAAGAGTGTCCCTTTGGCATCTATCCAGAAGAGACACTAAACTTCGGAGGGCAGTATCCATCGTCAGCCGGCCTGTTGCGCCCCTCCGGGCGTTTTGTGAAGCTTGCTCACAACTTGCGATCCTGCTACTTGCGCTGCAACACGATGGTGATGGGGTGATCCCCGGCGGGGCGCCACTCGTTGGCGGGCCGGTGGCCAGCTTTCTCGGCGTGCAACTGGACCTGCTGCCCGTCCGCGGCATGCGCTGCGAGCGAGAAGTTTCCTCCCTCAGCGGTGAGTACGACTTCGGACTCATAACCGATTACGCTGACCCGGGCGCCGACTATCGCTTTGCCCGACTGGTCCACCACAATTCCGCGGATCTTTGCCGTCGTGTCTTTGGCGAGCTGGATCACGATGGAAGGGTTTCGGTCCTCCAGTTGGAGGTCCCGGCGGCCGGCAAGAAACGCGCTGGGTACGGAGGCATAAAGGGTAAGCCTCCCATTGGCAGGTTTGGTGGCCGCGGGGACATCGAATTGCCATCCACCGGCGACCTTCTTGGCTTCGCCGCCAATAGAGGACCAGACCCGAGCGTCGTCCACAGGGACCTGGTTGAGATCCAGCACCGTCACCCGGACACGATAAATGGGATCTTTCACCAGGAGCGGTGGGACTATCGCAAGAACCGTGATAGCAGCGAAGGCGCCCCACCATATGCGTGGCACCTTGCCGCGGCGGCGAGCCAGCAGCAGAGCGATAGCCACCATGCCGAGTGCGGCTAGCCGGTACTGTGTGGGGATAACGGAGACGGTTTCAATCAGTTTCTGAATCAGCGTATCCATGGCAATTCTCCCTGTTACGGCTGCTTCGGAACAGTTGGCGCGGAAGCCTTGTCGATCTCCGCGAGGTTTTCCCGCACTCGGCTCGTGCTCGGGTGGTTTGGTCCCAAGGCGTTGGTGAAGATAGCGAGCGCGCGGCGGAAGAGCGCCCGGGCGGCAGCGTGGTCGCCTGTGGCCCACAGCAGTGCGGCCAGATCATTCAGGCTGTCGGCCACGTCGGGATGGTCCGGTCCCAGGACCTTCTCGCGGATCACGAGAGCGCGCCGATGCAGCGGTTCCGCGGCAGCGTAATCCCCTTTGACCTGGAGCAAACCTGCGAGGTTGTTCAAGCTGGTGGCCACGCCGGGGTGCTCCGGTCCGAGCATCTTCTCATTGATAGCCAGGGCGCGGCGATAGAGCGGCTCGGCGACAGCGTAGTCCCCTTTGACCTGGAGCATAGCTGCGAGGTTGTTCAAGCTGGTGGCGACGCTGGGATGCTCCGGTCCGGGCGTCTTCTCCTCGATGGCCAGAGCGCGGCGACAGAGCAGCTCGGCGGCAGCATAGTCCCCCTTGGTCCAGAGCAACCCTGCGAGGTTGTTCAAGCTGGCGGCCACGCGGGGATGGTCCGGTCCGAGCGTCTTCTCGTGGACAGCCAGAGCGCGGCGATAGAGCGGCTCGGCAGCAGCGTACTCCCCTTTGGCCCAGAGCAACTCTGCGAGGTTGTTCAGGCTGGTGGCCACACCGGGATGTTCCGTCCCGAGCGTCTTCTCGTTGATGGCCAGGGCGCGGCGATAGAGCGGCTCGGCGGCAGCGTACGCCCCTTTGGCCTGGAGCAACTCTGCGAGGTTGTTCAGGCTGGTGGCCACGCTGGGGTGCTCGGGTCCGAGCGTCTTCTCGTGGACAGCCAGAGCTCGGAGACAGAGCGGCTCGGCGGCAGCGTAGTCCCCTTTGACCTTGAGCAAAGCTGCCAGGTTGTTCAAGCTGGTGGCGACGCTGGGATGCTCCGGTCCGAGCATCTTCTCGTAAATACCCAGGGCGCGGCGATAGAGCGGCTCGGCGGCAGCGTACTCCCCTTTGTCCTGGAGCAATCCTGCGAGGTTGTTCAGGCTGGCGGCCACGCTAGGGTGCTCGGGTCCGAGCGTCTTCTCGCGGATCACGAGAGCGCGCCGATAGAGCGGTTCCGCGGCAGGGTAATCCCCTTTGAGCCGCAGCAGTTCGGCAAGGTTGTTCAGACTGGTGGCCACGCCGCGGTGCTCCGGTCCGAGCATCTTCTCATTGATAGCCAGGGCGCGGCGGTAGAGCGGCTCGGCGGCAGCGTAGTCCCCTTTGACCTGGAGCAAACCTGCGAGGTTGTTCAAGCTGGTGGCGACGCTGGGATGCTCCGGTCTCAGCGTCTTCTCGTAGATGGCCAGAGCGCGGCGATAGAGCGGCTCGGCGGCGGCGTAATCGCCGGCTTCCGCCAGGCTGAGGCCGAAGTTGTTCAGAACGGTCGGATCGTCGGGACGCAGGGTGTAGGCTTCACGGTAGGCAACTGCGGCCTCGGGGTACTTGCCCTGCTCGTATAGGGACTGGCCCAGGAAGAAAGCCGCGTCGGCGACGCGTTCGCGCGCTTTGATGACGTGCCCCCTGCGCTGCTCAAGCGAGGCCGCCAACAGCTTCGTACCCTCCGGGTAATGCCTCTCATAAAGCGCGGCTAGGCCCTTTCCGTAAGGATCCTCGGTTCGCTCACCCCAAGCGCGGATGGCGCGGTCCACGTCTTGCGGACTCAAGCCGAACGAGCGCGCCACCTCGGCGAGCGCCGCACGCCGCTCCACATCCGTGGTTTGCTCGCCAGCGGTCTTGGGAGCATTGGGCTGGTTGATTCGGGCGGCCATGGCCACCAGCGTCGAGCCATTTTCAAGCATGCGGCGGTCGCCACGCTCGGCCAGCACAACGGAGACGTAGTTCTCCGATTCGTTCTCGAAGGGCGGAACCGTGGCGCGGGCATCCCACGGGGAGA
>JBBTDS010000711.1:0-5901 GCA_038060875.1 Acidobacteriota bacterium
ATGAGACAAGAATCTTCGCGCCGCGCAAAGAAGCGAAGATTTAGTAGTACAGGCGCCAATCATTGAGAGCCAGCCGGAGGCTCTCAACGGTCAGAGAGCTTCAGAAGGTCAGCTTCAGAGCGAGCTGCCAGGAACGCGGATAATCCTGACCCGTGATTTGGCCGAAGGCCGTGCTCGTCGGGCTGGTGTTCGGCCCGCCGAGGTTCGGGTGGTTCCAGGCGTTAAAGGCCTCGGCGCGGAACTGCATCTTGGCTCGCTCGGTGATCTGGAAGTTCTTGATGGCCGAGAAGTCCCAGCGCGCCTGCCCGTCGCTGCGGATACCGCTGAACCGCAGCGGGAATTCGCGGATGTTGTTGCTGAGCTGCTGCGCCGAGTTGCGGTTGAAACCGGCGCCGATGTTGAACCAGCCATCCACGCTGCGCTGGCTCTTCGGCAATTGGATGTCATCCGGGTTGCCGTTGAAGATAACGTTGCCGAATCCAAGGGGCGGGCCGCTCTGCCGTTGTACCACGCCGTTCAACTGCCAGCCGCCGGCGATGAAGTTGAGCGCCGGGTGCCAGGTTGAACCGAGGTGTCTCCCGCGGCCGAACGGCAACTCATAGATGCCGCTCATCACCAGGCGGTGCGTGCGGTCGATGTCGGACAGCGAACGGTATGGCACGGGGTCGGAGGCATTGGGGAACGCCATTGCCTCCATCGCCTTGGACCAGGTGTAGGAGAGCTGGAACGTGTAGCCTTGGGCGAAACGCCGCTCCACCCGCGATTGCATCGAGTGGTACCAGGAGTAGCCCATCGGCTCGCTGACCAGCGTCACCGAGCCGAAGTGCGGGTAAGGTTGTAGCAGCGCCGCGCGGCTGATGTTAGCGCCGTAAATCGGATCGGTCCCCCGGAGCGGGTTCGGGAAGGTCGCCGACAGGAAATTGATCGTCGGCTGGTCCCGGTAGGGAAGCCTGCTGAGGTACTTCGCCGGCGTGAAATTCAGGTTCCGCTCCACGTTCAGACGCGTGGCCCGGCTGCCGACATAGGAGACGTCCACCAGCCACTGTTTCGGCAACTGGTGCTGCACGCCGAACGACCACTTCTGGTTGTACGCGTTCTTCCGCTCGGCCCGGAAGAAGCTGACACTCTGCCCGAGGTTCGTTGCCAGGCCGCCGGCTGCGCCCAGCGGCTCCAGCAAGCCGGAGGGGAAAGGATTAGCCGTGTTGGCGATGAAGGTCAGGCCGCTGTCCAGCGAAGGCTGGATCGGCGTGGACTGGCTGAAGCCGGTCTGGGTCGTGTTGGTGGCCAAGATGCCGATCGGCAGGTAGTAGATGCCGTAGCCGCCGCGCATGACGGTCGTGTCGTGCAACTGGTAGGCGAAGCCGAAGCGCGGCATCAGGTTGTTCTTCTCGCCTTTCCAGTAAGTGCGCGGGTTGCCGCCCGTGTTGACGAAGGTCAGCCCGCCGAGCACGCGAAACTCGCTGACGGGCAACTCGGGGATGGGGCTCCTGGCGTAGTTGGCCCGGGCCTGCGCCTCAATGGGGTTTGACTGGCCAAAAGCAAAGTGAGCAACGGCGCGGTCGTACCGCTCCGTGATGGGTAATTCCAGCTCGTAGCGCAAGCCCAGGTTCAAGGTCAGCCTCCGCGACACCTTGAAGTCGTCCTGAACGAAGAGAGAAGGGTGGAGATTCTGCTCGGCGTAGGTGGCGGTCCGGTCCATGCGGCCGCCGGGGATGCCGAGCAGCAGAGCCGCGAGCTCGGCGCCGACAGGAGGCGCGGGAGAGTTGTCCAGCGGGCCGCGCGTGTAGTAGTTGGAGAAGTTCAGGTTGGGCGATACATCGTAGGAGAAGCGAGCGCGGAACTCGCGGTAGGCGCGGAACTCCTTCCCGAACCGGAGGTTGTGATCGCCCTTCAGCTTGGTGAAGTTGACCACGAGCGAGTGGATTACGGAAGACGTCGCGCCGTCGCCGCTCTCCCAGTTGCTGAGCGGAGTCAGCGAGCCGACCTGGGTGTAGGGAATCGTCGCCAGCCTGGCATTCACCAGACGCACCAGGTTCGGTGAGAATCCGAGCGAAGCGAGGTCGAAGCCACGGCTGACACGCTGCTCCGGAAACTCCTGCTGCGTGATCCCGTAGCGGACGTTGACGAGGAACGTCGGGTCGAACACGTACACGTTGTCCAGCGCGGCGCCCCGGTTGACCCGGTTCAGGATGACGCCCCGTCTGTCGTCGCCGAAGCTCCGGTTCTTGTCCTCTTCCCAGAAGTCGCGGTGGAGCCGCAGGAACAGGCGGTGCTTCTCGCTGGAGACGTGGTCCATGCGGCCCATGTGAACCCAGTAGTCCTCCAGGGCACTCGCAGCGCGGAAGTAGTTATTGAGGTGGTCGCGCGTTCCAACCTGGCTCGGAAGCGGATAAAGAGCGAGCAGCTTCTGGCCCACCGGGTCCAGGCGACTGGGTGGGATCACATTTCCAGGGAACGGCTGGCGCGAGAAAAGCCCGCCCGGCGCCGGCGCAATGGTTGCCGGATCGTAGATCTGGTAGTTGGCGCCGATGGCCAGAAGATTGGACAGGTCGCCCCGCCGCATGGCCTCGGTGGGAACCGTGGAGAGCATGTCCTGCGGGATTTTCCACTTGTTGGCCTCCCAGGCATAGAACCAGAAGGTCTTGTTTCTGCCGTTATAGACTCGCGGAAGAACCACCGGACCTCCGGCGCTGGCGCCATAGCGGTTGTCTTGGTACAACGGGAGCTTTAGTCCAGCGCGATTCTGAAAGATGGTCGGTGCGTCCAGCTTGGAATGCCGCAGCCACCAGTGTATCTCAGCGTGCACCTCGTTGGCGCCGCTCTTGGTGCTTAGGTTGACGGTGGCGCCCCCCGTGTATCCCAAGGTGGCGTCGAACGAGGAAGTTTGCACGCGGAACTCCTGCACGGCGGTGGCCGGGGGCGAAAAGGCCACCCGCGGTGCTGTCCCGTCCGAGTATGTGTTCGACACGCCATCGATGGTGAACTCGTTCTTGTTGGAGCCGCTGCCGTCCGTGGAAAACTGCGAAGGCGCGGCGTTCCATCCTGACTTGCGCAGGCGAAGGTCTGTGGTATTGGCGACTCCGGGCGCCAGGTGAACCAAGTCCATCGGGTTCCCGGCCAACAGCGGCAGCTCCAGCACCCGCCGCTCGTCGATCACCTGGCCGAGCGAGGCCTCAGCGGTGCTCAGCAGCGGCGTCTCGGCCCGGACCTCGACGGATTCGGCGACATCGCCGACTTCCATCTGGATGTTGACTTCGACGGCGTCGGCGATGCGTACTTGAATACCCTCGCGCACGAACCTCTTGAAACCGGCCAGTTCGGCCTGAATCGTATATGTCCCCGAAAGCAGGTAGGGAAGCGCGTAGTTGCCTGCCGGGTTCGTTCGGCCGGCCGCGGCCACACCCGTAGCCACGTTCGTGGCGCGCACGTCCGCGCCCGGGATGACGGCGCCACTGGAGTCCACAACACGGCCGAGGATTGTCCCGCGGGACTCCTGGCCGAAGACCGGGCTGGTGCTCAGAAGAAGAGCAACCAGAGAATACAGGATTCTCATTCGAACTTTTCGGACTGACATGACCGTACTTGTTTACCGCCGTTGCAGGGTCGCCGTCAAGGGGCAGCCGCCACCGCTGGCGCCGAACTCGTTGCGGTTCAGGAACGGAGCCTTGGTGAACGAGTCCTGCCGCGCGCGTGCTTTCCTGGCCCGGCACGGTCCGCAACAGCGCCGTCAGGGCCCGTCCGTTCCAGCGCGTGACCGAGCTCTCTCGCGGAAACCGTGCTGGCTCGCAAGTTCAACCATCCAAAGGGCCTGATGCGCCATTACACTTTTCTGACAGGAGCCGGAAAAAGGCGTGACCAAGACCATGTTCTCTGCCACTCTCGCGGCGCTGTCAAGCGGGTACGAAACCCTCGCTCCGGGGCCTTCTACTCCAGCGCGTTGCCGGCCTCCCCGGCAACGCACACGTGCGTTTCCGAGGCCTATTGCATCGCCGCCAGTTCTTCCCTCACCCTCGGGATGATGTGACCGTACTCCGCGGGCGAGGCTTTGGCGAGGAAAGCTTCAAAACACGCGCGTGCGCGTGCGTTGGCCCCCGTCATTTTGTAGATCCGGCCAAGGTTCAGTTGGGCCTCCAGGAGATCCGGGTCAAGTTGAGCGGCTTTCTCAAAGTAGCCGCGCGCCGCCGGCAGATCCCGCTTCCGGACTGAGACGAGTCCCAGCCCGTTGTACGACGGAGCATATTCGTCGCCCGTAGCCAGGCACCACCTGTAGACCCTCTCGGCGTCCCCGACCTTCCCCGTTTCAAGGTAGGCGGTCGCCAGGTCGCTCAGGCTTTCGCAATCGGACGGGTTCAACTGCGCCGCCCGCTCATAGGAAGCGATCGCCTCGGCCGGGTTCCCTTGCCGCAGATAGAGGTGGCCGAGGCGTGAGTACAGCCAGGCGGTCTGGACACCGCTGCGGATCCCGTCCTGATAGAGCCGCAGCGCTTCGCCTGGGCGTCCGGCCTTCCTATACTCCTCTCCGAGCTGATAATAGACCATCGGGTTGGCCGGATCTTGGGCGAGCGCCTGGCGCAGCAGAGCCAGGCGCCGGCTTGAAGGAACCCTGGAGTCACCCGCCAGATGAAGCAACTTCAGAACCTCGGTGCGGTCCTTGGGGTCGGTCCCCTTGCCGGACAGCGCGTAGTCCCGCCCCGAACTGCCCCCAAGGTAGCCCAGCGACCGCAATTGCTCCATCGTGCGCTGATCCACCATCACGGTGCGGACCTTTTCCGGGTCTTGACCTCCCCCGCTTCCGGCGGCTTCTCTCAACTTCGCCTCCAGTTCCTCGACTTCTCTCGCGTGGCTCGCGATGACGTTGGTGGTCTCGGTGGGATCCTGCGCCAGGTCGTAAAGCTCCGGCTTGGGCGCGCGAATGTACTTCCAACGGTTCGTCCGAACCGCCCGCAGCTCGGCCCAGCCCATGTTGATTCTGGGAAACAACGTCTCCGCGTAGGAATGGGCCGTCGCCACTTCCTTGCCCGTGAAGGCGGGCCTCAGGCTGACGCCCTGCACTGCGGGCAGGGCCTTGCTCCCCAGCAGTTCGAGCAGCGTGGGGAGCAGATCGATGGTTCGGGCCTGCCGCTTCACCCGGAGCCCGGCGGGGACGCCCGGTCCCGCTATCAGGAACGCGATCCGCAGCGTCGCGTCATAGACGAAGACTCCGTGCGTGTACTCCCCGTGCTCGGACAAGCTCTCTCCGTGGTCCGACAACACCGCGGTCAGGGTATTCTCCCGCGGCGATTTCCTGGCCACGGCCTCGAACAGCCGCCCCAGTTGCTGGTCCGTATAGGCCACCTCCCCGTCGTAGGACCTTCCCCTGTATTTCTCCCGGAAGGGAGCGGGCGGATCGTAGGGAGCGTGCGGGTCGAACACGTGCACCCAGAGGAAAAATGGCTGGCCCGATTGCCTGTCGAGCCACTGGATTGCCCGATCGACGACTTCCCCAGCTCGACGCTCGGGAAACTCAACCGCCGCATTCTGCGCGCCGGGCTTGGGCATCCGGTCGTCGTAGACCGCGAATCCCTGGTTCAGTCCGAACTCCTTCTTCAGCACCGACGCCCCAACGAACGCGGCCGTGTCCCATCCCTGCTGCTGGAGTATCTCCGCCAGCGTCGTGCTCGACGGCGGCAGGATAAACCCGCCCGTGTCCCGGACCTTGTGCACGGTCGGATTCATGCCGGTGAGCATGCTGGCGTGAGAGGGGGCAGTGAGTGGAGCCTGGCAGACTGCGGCCTCAAACAGCACCCCGGTCTGCGCGAACCTGTCCAGGTTCGGAGTCTCGGTCTGCGAATAGCCGTAGCATCCCAGCCGGTCCGCGCGCAGCGTGTCGATGGTCACGAGAACGAGGTTGAGGCGGCGCAG
>JBBTDS010000712.1:0-31405 GCA_038060875.1 Acidobacteriota bacterium
ATGCTCTCCGAGCTCGAGGCAGGACGCTCGTGAGCGTCTTCATCGATTCGGCCCGCGACGCCATCCACGCCGCCGTCATGCATAACCATGACGTCGAGCGGATCGCCTCATTCGACAGCGGCTTCGACAGCGTCGCCGGCGTCCGCCGGCTCCAGCCGGAGTGATCTGCTCCCAGCCCGTGCATATGCCAACTCGTTAAATCTTCCGGCGGCGGCCCCGATGGCCGTCTTTCGGGTGTATACTGGCTGCATAGGAGGGGCAAATGGCAATTGCACAGGCAAAGCAAAGTGTGTCCGGAAAGGCGGAAAGAAAGCAACTCGCATCGCCGGACGAAGCGCGCACGTTCGAAAAGGGGAAGCTGGAAGTTGTAAACATTGGGGGCGGGACCGTGGGACGGATCACGCTCCAGCCGGGCTGGAAATGGTCGCTGCACGTCAAGCCGATAGCCGGGACGGCGTGGTGCGAAGCGCCGCACTTCCAGTACCAAGTCTCGGGCCGGCTGCACGTCCGGATGGCGGATGGCGAGGAGTTCGAAACCGGAGCGGGCGAGGTGGCCATCCTCCCGCCCGGGCACGACGCCTGGGTCGTGGGCAACGAGCCGGTGGTCGCCATCGACTGGTCCGGCGCGACCAACTACGCGAAGCCGAAGTAGGCGCTACCGCAGCGTCACGCTGACGGCGTTGGACGTCCCCAGCCGGTTGGCCAGCGTCACCGAGACCGACTGCACCGCGTCGGCCACGCTGGTGACGTTCTTCACGTCGCCCTGCAATGTGAACGGGACGGTGGCGGTGAACAGGCTGCCGTACTGCTGCGACGGCGTGCTCGAATACCAGGCGACAAAACTGCCCTCGGCGTTGAGAGTGAGCTTGGTCGTGCCCAGCGTCTCATCCGTCACCGCGGTGAACTGGAAGTCCATCTGGGTGACCGAGCGGCCAGTGGCGTAACCGGTCACCAGCAAGGTGATTCCGCCGGCGGTCTTGGCGGATAGCGCCACGCTCAACAGCCGCGGCGCCAGTTGGGGCACCGTCAGGCTCAAGGTTGCCGGGGTCGCCGGCGTCAGGTTGATGCCGCCGTCGGTGGCGAAGGAGGGCGTCAGCGTGATGGTCCCGGCCACCGTGCCGGTCTGGATGCGCACCTGCGTCAGGTTCTGCTGGAAGACCGCATTCCTGGTGTTGGCCGGGATGGTGAAGTTGATGGTCCGGCCGCCGGTGGCGAACTGCACCGCCGGGTCGTTGCTGAAAACGTCGGAGTTGAAGGCCAGCGTCAGCGTGCCGCTGAGCGCGATCGGGTAGGGCGCGTCGAGCGTCAGCCCGACGGCCGGCTGCTGCATCGGCTCCTGCGGCCCGCTGGGAGCGGCGAACCGGTACGACGGCAGAGGGTCGGGCGGCCCGGCCGAAGCCGAGAGGGTAAAGGTGGACGTATCCACCTTCAAGCTCGCGGCAGCGACGCCCACGGCCACCGGCGTGAACTCGATGTTGAAGCCGGCGCTGGCGCCGGCGGCCAGCGTCAGCGGCAGCGCTGGCAGCCCGGACAGCGTGAACGGAAGGTTCGTGCCGGCCAGGCTGATGCTGTTGACCACGGTGGGTGCGGTTCCAGTGTTGCTGATCACGAACTTCACCGAGGTAGTACGCCCGACCGCCACCGGCGTGAACACCACCGTGCCGCTGGGCTGTACCGTGGTGGTGGCCGAGCTGATCGCGAACGAGTAGGCGAGCGTTGAGCCCAGGCCGTTGCCGGAAACCTCGAAGCTGTCGGCGCCGATCCGCAGCCGGCCCGCGATGCGGCCAGGCTGCGTGGGGTTGAAATTGACCGTGAAGCTGGCCGAGGCTCCCGTGGTCAAGGTCAGCGGCAGAAAGGGAACGTCGGTGAGCTGGAAGCCGGTCCCCTGGACGCTGATAGTGGTGACTGTCCCGTCGGCGTTGCCGGTGTTGCGCACGCGAACCGTGAGGCTGCTCTTCTCGCCCACCAGGGCGTCGGGGAGGTTGATCATCTGGCCGGGCGCCAGCGGCGTGGACCCGGCGACCAGCGCCAGCTCGTAAGCGTATACCGGGCCGGAACCGGAACCCTCCAGCCGGAAGACGGGCTGGCGGTCAATGAAGCCGACCTGTACGGCGCCTTGGCTGGCCTCCAGTTGCTTGGGCATGAACTGGATGGTGAAGCGTAGCTCCTTGCCGGCCTCCACGGTGGCCGGGGTCAGCGGCAAGCCTGCGAGCTGAAAGGCCGCCCCGCTCGCTGAGATGGCATCGACCGTTCCCGCTCCGCTGCCGCGATTGGTGACGACAAAGGTAGCCGAAGCGGTCGTGTTGATCGGCGTCACCGGGAAGGGAATCGTGCCGCCGGGCGCGAGCGGCGTGGCGTTGCCGCCGGGCAGCGGGATGTAGCTGAACGCGAACTCCGGGGCCACGCCCGCCATGTTGACGGTGAGCGCGCCGCCGGTCCTGCCCTCTCTGTAACCGAAGGCGACGCGGCCGAGCACGCGATTGCTGCTGGTGGGCAGGAAACGCGTGTAGATGGTGAAGCTCTGGCTCGGGTTCAGCGTCAGGGGCAGCTCGGGCAGGCTGGAGATGGAAAAATCGGTGTGCCCGGTGAGATCGATCGTCTGGATGTCGGCGGTCGTCGTGCCGCGATAACTGACCGTTATGGTGGCGGTGGTGGCCAAGCCGACGGCGTCGGCCGGCATGGTGAAGCTGCCGCCGTCGGCGATGTTAAGTACGTTCTGCCCCTGCTGCACGCGTATCGCAAACGGCGGGGGCGTTGCCTGGGCGAACGCCGCCGGCACGGGAAACAGGAGAACTGCGACCGCTGAGAGGCAAATCCGCTGGCGCGACATGAGTTACTCTCCCCTCCCCGCGGGCACGAAGAAAACACCGGGGTCGCGGCTCGTCTCCACGACCAGCAGCGCGTCCAGGCCGCGGGCGCGCCCGCTGAGCAGCAGCAAGGTTGCCGAGAGCGGCTCCAGCGTCGAGGGCTCGGCCTCCAGGTCGATCTGCGCCGCCAGCGTGCGGCTGGCCAGGTCGTAAACATCCAGGCTCTTCCGGGACCTGCTGGCAACCAGCAGGCGGCCACGGACCAGGGCGAGCCCAACCGGATCGCCGGCCTCGGCCAGCGGAAGCGCTTTCGGCGTGCCGGCGAAATCGCGTACTTCCAGGATCTGGCCGCTGGCGCGGTCGGCCACGAACAGATCCGGGCCGGCGATGGTGATGCCGGCCGGCTCGATCAGCCTGGCCAGCAGCACCGGCGGCCCCTCCCCGGTGAGCAGGTACAGGCCCCCTTCGAGACCCGCCACCGCGCGCTCACCAGAAGAATCCAGAGCCAGCGCGGTCACGCGTCCTTCCACCTTGATCGGCGCGTGCGCGCCGGATTGATCGACCACTTGCAGGCGGCCTGCGGCTGCCCAATAAAGGACCGCCGCCGAACCGCCGGCATTCCACGCCGCCAGTTCTGGCCGGCCCAGACCGCCCTCAAGGGGCGTCCAGGTAGGGCTGGCCCCGTCGAGCCCGCCCAGGACATACAACGCGCCGCCCTTCACCGCCAGCGCCGACTTGCCCCCCGGCGCCACGCTGGCCCATTCGAGGCCGTCCACGAGCGCATCGCCCACATGGGCGGCGCCGGGGACTCCCAGGATCGGCCGGATGGCGGCTGACTCGGAATCGAAAACCAAGCCGGCAATGGGGCCGGCGACCTGAAGCGGCTGCGCGGCCAGCGGCAACATTGCTAACAGCCAAAGCGCTGAGAATCTGCTGGTCATCATGAAGCCTTTCCTCAACGGCTGGCCCCGCTAGCGGGGGCTGCCCACGCTGATCGGCCCCGGCGTGATGGTGATTGGCGTCAGCGGGATGGCCGCGGCCGCCTGACCGTTGCGCGTCGCGGCCACCACGCCGCCGACGGCGCCGGCAGCTCCCAGCGCCACCACCGCCTTCCACCACCCGGAGCGACCGTTTACGGCGCGGCCGCCTTCGCCTCCCCGCACGGCGTTGCTTTGGCCGATCACCACGCTGCCGGTGCTGTTGTCAAGGGTCGCCGTTACCTTGATGTTGAACCGCCCGGCCTGATCGTTGGGCGTGAGCCCGCTGGCGGCCGCTTGTCCCTGGGCATCTGTCCGCGCGGTCTGGGTGCGCATCCAGCCGTGGAAGACACCGCCCGGACCGGCGGCTGGAAGTTGGAAGACCACCTCCGCGCCCGGCACAGGCTTGTCCTTCTCATCGCGAACCTCGACCGACGGCTGGGTGGCCGTTTTCGCTCGCATATTATTGATGGCGCCCTCGCCCTGGAGCACGACGAGTTTCAGTGGTGCGGCAGGGGCCGCCGGCTTCGGGGCTGGAGCCGCGGGCTGCTCGGCCGGCATCGCCGGCTTGGGCGCCGGAGGGGCGGGCTGCTGCGCGGGGAGAGGCACCGCAAGCGTTGCCGCCAGGATGACACATACAATACTTCGGGGATGCAAAACACCCTCCTGGTTAAGATTGCCGTTCTCGAAATACCGGCCAGTTTGACAGGATACCGTACTTCCGGCACAGGCCGTTGGGCGGTCCGCGGGCCTAAACCGTTTAGACGCTCCCGGATGGCAGTGGTGTTACAGGCGTTACGCCCGAAACCGGACACCGGGCGGCGGGCCGTAGTCGATGACCACCTCGCGGCCTCCGTTGAGGATCGACAGGCGGCCGGCCTCCATCACCAGCTCGTTGTAGCGGCTGTTGGCCGGCGTAGCCATGACCCCGGCCTCGTCGATCTCCCGCAGCAAAGCCTGGCGCTGGCGCAGCGCCTCCCCCGCCTCCAGGCCCTCGGTTTCCTTTTCCAGGCGGAGGGCTGCGAGCAGGATGTACTCCACCGACCGGTAGCCGTAACCCACCGGCGCCAGCCCCGGGCCGCCCAGATCTACGTATTGGAAGTAGTCGGGACTGGGCTCGGCGTAGACCGTCGCCCCGGCGCCGCCGGGCCGTCGCGTGTAACAGTAGCGCAAGCCCCGGTACTGGTCGTCGTGAGCGAGCAGCGCGCCGCCCTCCGGCCCCGCGCAATACATGGTGAGGCCTTGGGTGTTGGTGCCAGGTCCCTCGTCAGGGAAGCCCAGCGCGTTCTGGACGTTGAGGCAGGCGCCGTTGTTCCAGATAACGCGGGCGTCGGTCCACAGGAACCCCTCGTTGCCATTGGGGTAGCGGTCACGCAGCCCGTAGAGGCTGATCGCGGCCGGCAGCAGGCCGGTGATGAAGTGCACCAGGTCCACGTAATGGCAGCCGACGTAAGTGAAGGCGTCGGAGTTCTCCACCGTGCACCAATTCTGGAAATTCGAATGGCGGTAGTACCACTTCTCCAGCAGGCAGGCGGTGCCGAGGCGGAACTCGCCGAACAGGCCCTCGCGGTAGCGCCGGCGGGCTGTCAGCGCGCGGTCGTCGAACCGCTTGTGGTATTCGACGCCCACCAGCAGGCCGCGCGCGAAGGCCTCGCGCTCGATCTCCACGGCTTCCAGCGCCGTCAGCACCAGCGGCTTCACCGCGCAGACGTGCTGGTTGGCGGCCAGTGCGGCCATGATAACCGGGTAGTGGAGCTGGTCCGGCACCGCCACCACCACGATGTTGCGCGGCGGCATCCCGGCGATCACCTCCCGGTAGAGATCCGGCCGCGGCCGGTCCAGGCCGCCGCCGAGATCGGGCCAGGCGCGGAACGACTGGCCGGGAAAGGCGCGGCAGAGGATCTCGGATTCCACCAGCTCCTTGAGCGGGCGCGCGGTCAAGGCGCAGACGGCGATTTCGCCGATCGAGCCCTGCCGCTGCATGTGGTAGAGGGACGGCAGGAGCTGGTCGTGGGTGATCATGCCGCCGCCGACGATGGTGACTTGCGGCGCGCTCATTTCGCCACCGCCTCCGCGAAAGCTTCCTCAAAGGCGGCCAGGCTATCCAGCAGCGCCTCCTCGGTGAGCACCAGCGGCGGCGCGATCTTCACCGTCGATCCCATGTAGCCCACCGGGCTGAACATCAGCACGCCTTTTTCGACCGAGCGGCGGACGACCTCCCAGGCCAGGTCGCCGTCCGGCTCGCGGGCGCCGGGGCGGACGCAGATTACCCCGGCCACCAGGCCCTTGCCGAGCACGGCGCCGATCTGCGGGAAGCGCTGCCGCAACTCGCCCAGCCTTTTCAGCATCAGGCCGCCGACGCGGCTCGCGTTGCCGGCGAGATCGTCGTTGATTACGGCGTCGATGGAGGCCAGCGCGGCCGCGCAGCAGATCGGGTTGCCGGTGTGGGTCGAGGTCATGGTGCCCGGCCCGAACTGGTCCATGATGTCGGGCCGCCCGGCCACCGCCGAGATGGGCAGCGAGCTGGAGATGCCTTTGCCGAAACAGGCCAGGTCGGGCACGATGCCGTAGTGCTCGAAGCCCCACAGCGTGCCGGTGCGCCCGAATCCCGCCTGTACCTCGTCGAGGATGAGCAGCGCCTTGTGCCCGGTGCACCACTGCCGCAGCGCGCGCACGTATTCCACCGGGGCGAAGGCCGCCGTGCCGCCCTGGTAGGTCTCCAGCATCACCGCCGCCACGTTCTGCGGCTCGACGCCCTGCGCGAACAGGTGGCGCTGGAAGGCCTCGAAGGAGGTGTCCTCGGTCCACACCCCGTCGGGAAAGGGGACCTGCACAAAGCCCGGGTCGAGGTTGACGATCCACTCCTTGAGCGCCGGGATGCCGCCGGCCTGCTGGGCGCCGAGAGTGCGTCCGTGGAAGGCTTTGTCGTAGGAGACGATGACGTGCTTGGCGCGCCCGCCGTGCTTGACGCCCCAGGTGCGGGCGAGCTTGATGGCGCACTCGACCGTCTCCGAGCCGGTGGTCAGCAGGAAGATCTTCTTCAGGGGCTCGGGCAGCAGCGAGGCCAGCTTGCCGGCGAGGCGGGCGCGGATCTCGCTCGGGAAACAGTAATTGCTGAGCAGCCCGGCGCGGGCCTGGGCGGTCACCGCCTCGATGATCTCCGTCCGCCCGTGGCCGGCGTTGGTGATCAGGACGCCGCTGGACCAGTCGATCCAGCAGTTGCCCCAGGCATCGAATACCTGGAAGCCTTCGGCGCGGTCCCACACGATGGGCGGCTGCCCGCGCATGGCCGCCGGCTCGGCGCGCGCCAGCCGTTCCAGGATGGGCAGCGACTCTGGCGCTGGGATTTCGGTCACGATGCGCCGGTACCGCGTCTCTACCCGCGGCACACGTTTCGGGGTCAGGTCGTATTCTCGGGACATTACCGCTTATTGTAGCGATGTGCGAGAATTGTCAGGAGTTCTTCCGCGCGTCGACCGGAGAACGCCCGATGAGTAAAGCACTCGTCACCGGCTGCACTGGCCAGGACGGCTCCTATCTGATTGAGCTCCTTCTTGGCAAGGGCTACGAGGTCCACGGCCTGAAGCGCCGCTCCTCCAGCTTCAACACGGAGCGCGTGGATCACATTTACCAGGACATCCACCAGTCCGGCGCCCGGTTCTTCCTCCACTATGCGGATCTGACCGACGGCAGCTCGCTGGCCAACCTGCTTTACGACATCCGGCCCGACGAGGTGTACAACCTGGGCGCGCAGAGTCACGTCAAGGTGAGTTTCGAGATCCCCGAATACACGGCCGACGTGGTGGCCTGCGGCGCGCTCCGGCTGCTGGAGGCGATCCGCCGCACCGGCATCCGCTGCCGCTACTATCAGGCCTCCTCCAGCGAGATGTTCGGCGGCTCTCCACCGCCGCAGAGCGAGACCACGCCCTTCCACCCCCGCAGCCCTTACGCGTGCGCCAAGGTCTTCGCCCACAACATCACCGTCAACTACCGCGAGAGCTACGGCCTGCACGGTTCCAGCGGCATTCTCTTCAATCACGAATCCCCGCGCCGCGGCGAGACCTTCGTCACCCGCAAGATCACCCGCGCGGTGGCCCACATCCAGCGCGGTCTTCAGTCGAAGCTGTACCTCGGCAACCTGGATGCCCGCCGCGACTGGGGCTATGCGCCGGATTTCGTGCGCGCCATGTGGCTGATGGTTCAGCAGGAGAAGCCGGACGATTACGTGGTCGGCACCGGCGAGGCCCACACGGTGCGCGAGTTCCTCGAGCTGGCCTTCGCGCACGCCGGCATGGATTGGCGGGAGTACGTTGATATCGATTCCCGATATTACCGGCCGGCGGAAGTGGCTCACCTCTGCGCGGACGCGTCCAAGGCCCGGCGCGTTCTGGGCTGGGAGCCGACGGTCACCTTCCGCGAGCTGGCGCGCATCATGGTGGAGGCCGACCTCCGGGAGGTTGAATCGACGCTCCAAGGCGGCGCCGAGGCGCTGCGGGCTTCGATCGCCTCGGAGGGGAGGAGCATGTGATTCGGCTGGCCGGCAAGCGCGTCGTCGTGACCGGCGGCGCCGGTTTTCTTGGCGGCCACCTGGTCGAACGGCTGGAGCGGATGGGCTGCCGCCGGATCTTCGTGCCGGTCTACCCGGAGTGGGACCTCACCCGCGCCGACGCGATCGAGCGGCTCTTTGAGGAGCAGAAGCCCGAGATCCTCATGCATCTGGCCGCGGTAGTCGGGGGCATCGGCGCCAACCGGCAAAGCCCCGGGCGCTTCTTTTACGAGAACGCCATCATGGGCATTCAGCTCATCGAGGCGGCGCGGCGGCACGGAACCGGGAAGACGGTGGTGTTGGGCACCGTCTGCGCCTACCCGAAGTTCACCCCGGTGCCGTTCTCCGAGGACGATCTGTGGAACGGCTACCCGGAGGAGACCAACGCGCCTTACGGGATCGCCAAGAAGGCGCTGCTGGTGCAGTGCCAGGCCTATCGCCAGCAGTACGGCATGAGCGCGATCTTCCTGTTGCCGGTGAATCTGTACGGTCCCGGCGACAATCTGGATCCGGAGAGATCCCACGTCATCCCGGCGCTGATCCGCAAGTGCGTGGAAGCGGTGGAAGAGGGGCGTGCCGAGATCGTGCTGTGGGGAGACGGTTCTCCCACGCGCGAGTTCCTGTACGTGGAGGACGCGGCCGAGGGGATCATCGCCGCCGCCGAACGCTACGACAAGCCCGATCCCGTCAACCTGGGCAGCGGCGTGGAGATCTCGATTCGCGAGCTGGCGGCGAAGATCGCGGCCCTCACCGGCTTCACCGGCCGCATCGTCTGGGACACGTCGAAACCCAATGGGCAGCCGCGCCGCTGCCTGGATGTGAGCCGGGCCGAACGGGAATTCGGCTTTCGTGCCACTACGCCGTTCGATGCCGGTCTGCGGAAGACGATCGACTGGTACCGCGCCTGCCGCCGCGCGCAAACGGCCGCCGCCCGCGATTGAATCCCGCCCGCGCAGCCTGATCCCCCGGGCAACCTGATCCTTCGGTTCTGACCCACGGCGCCGGAGGTATGGAGGTCCCGCTGGACCTCGTAGTGTCCAAGGATTGGATATTGCTGAAACACAAGCGCTTGTGACGCCTGGATGAAGACTACAACTGGCCCTGATGCTACTCTGAGTGTGCCCCGGTCTAACTCGTGGTGATCGGGCACGACTCGAAGCGTTCCTCGGGGACGGGAAGACGATCCTGTTCGAGGGCCGCTACGTATCCGTGAATCGCTTCCTTGATGTTGGTGATGGCCTCTTCTTTCCTCTCGCCCTGGCTTATGCAGCCGGGCAGACCGGGACATTCGGCCACCCAGTAGCCATCCTCGCCCCGATAAATCACCACCTGTCTCATTCTGCCAGTTCCTCGCCGCAGCGTTTCAACTCACATCTTGTTACAGCAGGCAGGCCAGGCGGTTGGCCGCCCGGGGCTGAACAAGGTGCTATGATCTACAGCCGGGGAGATGATCGGCCGCACGCTGCTTCACTACCAGGTCCTCGACAAGCTCGGCGAGGGGGGCATGGGCGTGGTCTACAAGGCCCGCGACACCCACCTGGACCGCTTCGTCGCCATCAAAGTGCTGCCGCCGGAAAAGGTTGCCGATCCCGAGCGCAAGCGGCGGTTCGTGCAGGAGGCCAAGGCGGCCTCCGCCCTCAACCACCCCAACATCGTCACGATCTAGGACATCAGCAGCGATGCCGGCATCGACTTCATCGCCATGGAGCACGTCGCCGGCAAAACGCTCGACGCGTTGATCCCGCGTAAGGGGATGCGGCTCGGCGAGGCGCTGAAGTGCGCCGTGCAGATCGCCGATGCGCTGGCGCGGGCGCACTCAGCCGGGATCGTCCACCGCGACCTGAAGCCCTGCAACGTCATGGTGGACGAGCACGGCCTGGTGAAGGTGCTGGATTTCGGGCTGGCGAAGCTGGCCGAACCAATGGCGGGCGAGGACGCGCCGACGCAAACAGCCGAAGGGTCCATCGTCGGCACAGTTGCTTACATGTCCCCCGAGCAGGCCGAGGGCAAGAAGGTGGATGCCCGCTCCGACATCTTCAGCTTCGGTTCGCTGCTCTACGAGATGGTCACCGGCCAGCGGGCATTCAAAGGCGACAGCCGCATCTCGACGCTGGCGGCGGTTCTGCGCCAGGAACCGGCGCCAATGGGCGAGCAGGCGCCGGCTGAGCTGCGGCGGGTGGTGGCGCGGTGCCTGCGCAAGGACCCGGACCGCCGCTTCCAGACCGTGCTCGACCTGAGAGTCGAGCTGCTGGAAGTCAAGGAGGAATCGGAGTCGGGCAGCGCTGTGGCCCCCGCCGTGCCCGCGCGGCGGCGACGCGGCTGGTGGATTGGCGCCGCCGCCGCCCCTGAGAACCGTCCCGTTCACCACTTTCGCCGGCGAGGAGACCGACCCCGATTTCTCGCCCGACGGCAACCAGATCGCCTTTCTGCGAGCCAGCTCAGCCGGAATCGAGGTCCTGACGATCCCGGCCCTGGGCGGCCCGGAGCGGAAGGTGAGCCAGACCCGCTCGGTTCCGTTCGGCACCGTCGGCTTGACGTTGTTCCGCGCGGTCACGCTTTCGCTCTTTCGCGGCCTGGCGTGGTCGCCTGACGGCAAAGCTCTGGTTGTGGCCGATCCCGACTCCGGCCCCTACGCCCCGGCCTTGTGCCTGGTGTCGCTGGAGACGGGCGAGAAGCGAAAGCTGACGTCCCCTCCCCCGGGGTATTTGGACTGGGGGCCCACCTTCTCGCCCGACGGGCAGACCCTCGCTTTCGGCCGGCTGCAAGAGAGTCTCTTCGTGGGCGATTTGTACCTGCTGTCGATCACCGCCGGCAGGCCCGCTGCCGAACCGAAGCGCCTCACTTTCGACCAGCGTGCGATGCTGGGCTCGCAGTGGACGCCCGACGGGCGTGCATTGGTGTTTTCCTCCAACCGCGGTGGCACGCAAAGCCTGTGGAGAGTCCCGGCCGCCGGCGGCTCACCCGAACCGCTGGGACGGGACGCTGCCTGCTGGCCGGCGGTTTCACGGCGGGGAGACCGCCTGGCCTACACGCAATTGATCTCGGACACCAATATTTACCGGGTCGCGGGACCGGGCCTGGCAGCCGCCGCGCGGCCGTGCTGGTCCCGCGACGGGCGCTGGATATACTTCGGCTCGAACCGCGGCGGCGACTGGCAGGTCTGGAAGATCCCAGCCGAAGGCGGCCCGGCCGTGCAGGTGACCCGCAACGGCGGCCGCGAGGCCTTCGCCTCGGCCGACGGGAAGTTTGTGTACTACGCCAAGTTGGCTGAGCCCGGCATCTGGCGCGTTCCCATCGAGGGCGGCGAGGAAACGCGCGTTCTCGACCGCGGCGCCCAGGGCGCCTGGGCGCTGGGCGAGCAGGGCATCTTCCTTTTCAACGACGCCGTCCCGGCCAAGCCTGTGATCGAGTTCTTCAGCTTTAGCACTCTCCGCCCCGTCCAGATCGCCACCCTGGCCGAGGAGGCGCGGCCACAGGGCCCGACTTCACTGGCCGTCTCCCCCGGCGACCGCTGGATTCTCTACGTGCAGAGCGACCACGCCGGCAGCGACATCATGCTGGTGGAGAACTTCCGCTGACGATGGGCTATTCCGCCGTCGGGTCGGGATACTTCGCCAGGTAGGCCTCGCGCACGATCGGCTCGGCGATGTCCCGCAGCCGCTCCCAGCAGAGACTGCTGCCCAGCTCGCTGTCGGAACCGGCCGCCAGGTTGGAGCCGCCCCAGATCCGGATATCGGGCCGGTCCTCGGCCGCCTGGAACGCCTCCATCAGCACAGGGACCGGGAAGGTGTCCTCGTCGTACGGGGAGCCGCGGATGATGCTGTAGGTGTACCGGCCCGAAGGCCGCTTGCAGATGAGGCTTACCAGGTTGGTGTGCTTCTCGGCCGCCAGCACCAGGCGCGAGTTCGGGTCGCCCTTCTCGTCGGCGATCACGTAGTCGTACGGTGAGGCGTAGAGGATCTCCGGCTCCGCGGTGATGGGCGCCGTGCCCGCGCGGCCGTTCAACAGGTCGAACAGGCGGTCGCAGACCTGGCGGATAGTGGTCGTGACCAGCGCTTCGTCGCCCTGCACTTTGCCGTGCATCCGCTGCTGCCGGTAGGGATCGAACACCCAGGTGAAATGGTTCTTGACCAGATCCTCCAGCTTCACCGGGTACAGCCCGCCGCAAACGTCGATCTTGTTGTTGTACTGCACGATCCAGCGCAGCAGCGGCTCTCCCTCGGCGCGCTCCAGCAGGTGATGGTATTCGAGTACGAACGCGGCCAGGCACACGTCCTGGTCGGCGTTCCACACCCAGACGTGCACCGGCCGCTGCCTCTTCAGCCACCGCTCCATCAAACCACCCTGGCGCACCGCGATGTAAGCCTGCATCGCCGCCGCCATCGTTACCTCGCGGATCACGCCTTCGTGGTGGTCGAAGTGAACGTGGTGGCCGCGGTGGCCGGGCACGTCGTCCATCACTTCCAGTCCGATCGAATACTCCGGCGTCGCGCGCAGGAAGTGTCCCCAGTCCTCGAACCGTTGCGGGGGCACATGCAGGGCAATATTTCTGAACTGATCTCCCATGGAAGGGCTTCTGCCCTACGTTACAGCGGGGCGGGCGGAGAGTCAAGCGGACCGCAGGTTGGGAACCGCAGCCACCCGGCCCGTTTGTACCAGTTCAGCGTCTCCGCCAGACCGTCGCCGAGCGATTGGCGCGGCGTGAATCCCAGCTCCCGGCGCGCGCGCGAGGGGTCGCAGACCCACCAGCGGCAGCGGGCCTCGGCGATCTTCTCGCGCGAGATGATGCCGGGCCGGCGGCGGATGCGGCCGGCCACTTCCCCGGCCAGCCCCACCGCCCACGCGAGCGGCGCGGGCGCGGTGAAGACCCGAAGCTCGCGGCCCATGATGGCGGTGGCGGTGGCGGCGAATCCGGTCCACGACGCCGGCTCCTCATTAGCGAGGAACCAGGTGCGCCCCGGCGCCTGGTCGCTGCGCGCGGCCGCCAGCAGGCCCTCGACCAGGTCGCTGGCGTGGATGAAGCTGAACCACTCCTCATCGCGCCCGATTCGCACCAGCAGCCCGCGGGCGACGAGGCGCAGCACCTGGTAAACATCGGTCTCGCGCGGGCCATAGACGACAGGCGGCCGCACGATCACCGCGCTGGATGCCAGCGCCGAGCGGCGCACCGCCTCCTCGGCCGCCAGCTTGGACCGGCCGTAGTGCGTTACCGGATGGGGCGGCGCGTCCTCGCTGAGCGGCGCGCCGTCGGCGCTTGGCCCCACCCCCGCCAGCGAGCTGACGTGGATGAGCCGCACCGGCGCGTGCCGCTCCAGCACTCGCAGAAGGTTCTCGGTGCCCTGCGTGTTGGCGCGGTAGAACCCGGCGCTCGAGAGCGCCTTGGTCAGGCCGCCGAGGTGAAACACGAGACCTGCGCCGCGCACGGCCTCGTCGAGTCTGGCGCCGGTGACCAGGACGGGCAAACCGGCAGCAATCTCCATTCCTGCGATCTTAGCCGTTCCTGTGCGGCATTGACTTGCCGTGCCAGCCCAGTCAAGATACCGAGAAGGCATTGGCCGGCACATGGGCTACGCAAGACCGCTCGACGCGTCCGCCGATCTTTCGGCCCTACCAGACGCCTTGATCCCCAATGAACGGGCGCTCGTGATGCTGGTCAACTGCTACCAGTTGTGCCGGACGAACTTCGTCACCCTCCGCAATGCCCGGCTTCCTGACAGCCGGTGGGCAAGTCTCTACAGCCGGTTGCGCAGGGAGCTGCACGAAGTCCTCGAAAGGAACCGGGCTCCCAGTAAGCCGCTCGCCCAAGTACACATTGGCGAACTCAGAGAGAAACTGGACTCCGGGAACCTCGATGAGGCGCTGGTGCGCTCCGCAGCGTTGCTAAAGGCCCTCAGCAGCTCTGTGGCGAATGAACTGGCCCTGATCTCGGGCTTTGCGCAACTGACCGTGCGATCAACTGCGGAATTCGGCGATCGAGAGTTCATGATCACTGCCCATTCGCCAAGCGCCATCGTGGAAAAGTTGAGCCGCGCGCATGATCTGCCGCGGCTGGATGAACAAATCAGCGAAATGATCTCCTGCTACCATAGCGGCGTTCGCATCACTCCGGTAGAGGTTGGTCGGAGGCGGCTCGTCTGCCTGTTGCTGCCGTCAACCACAGGATTGCTCCTTCGGGAACGAGTGCAGCGCGGGGCGGTGAAGATCGCGATGACACCGCTCACCCTCGAGGCCGACATCTCGGGGCGTCCGGAGCCAGGTTTTCCCCAGGACGAACGCGTTCGCTTCTTGGTGGACAACGTGGGCGATGAACGGCCCCAGATCGCGCGACTCGCCGAAGTGTTGCGAGAATGTCACTCCCAGGGCGTTTCCATCCTCATTTTGCCCGAGCTGAGAATGCCTCCCAACCTTCTACTTGTAGTCCAAGATTTCCTGAAGAGCCAAGATTGCAGCGTGGACAGAGGACTGCTGATCGTAGTGGCTGGAAGCTGGCACACCAAGGACGAGAAGAGCAGCCGCTGGGTCAACCGCTCCGTTGCGCTGGACTGCCGTGGCGACACGATCTGGGAGCACGACAAGCTCGCCGAGTACAACCTCACCGCCGAGAATGTGGCGGCGAACCCCGACCTAAAGCGGCGGTTGGGTATCGGCGACGGTGGCGGAATCGAGTGCATCGAAGCCGGTGATCAGCTCGAGTTCTGCGACTCCGCGCTGGGCCGACTGGCGGTGGCGATCTGCTGCGGCTTCTTTCACCAGCCGCTCGCAGAACTCCTGATTGAATCCGGGGTGAATGTGTTCCTGGTCCCGGCCATGAGCCCCGTGGTGAACGACATTGATGACCGGGCTCGCAGCCTGGTCCGCTCCCAACACGCCTCGACGTTTGTCTCCAATTGCGGCACCACGGCCCGGAAGCTTCCTGGCGGGCAGATCGCTGAGAGCTCGTCCTCCTTCTATCGGACACCGGGGGCAGAGCGCATGGTGGCGATGCCATGCCCGAGCCGCACGAGTATATACCTGCACGTCTTTGACTTAAACGACACTTAAATAATGGTTGCCAATGACAAGCTCCCTGTCGTATGATTTAATTGGTGGTTAAGTTATGTCTCCGTCCGGCCTCTTAACGACGTCATGGCCAGAACTGGCTGCCATCTCCAGTAATGCCCTTAAAAACAATGACTTGGAGGCACTGCGGCAGCTTGATGCCGCTTTTCACCACCTCTTTCTGAACCAGGTGCGGCGAGGCAACGACGCATCCCGAACCGAGTTCATCCTGGGCATGATTGCCGTCCTGGAGTCCGCTGAGGCTCGGGAGAAACCTCGCGCCACCGAGCTCCAGCAGTTGCTGAACAAATGGGAGCACATGAATATCCTGACCGACGCGTTTCGGCGGGACGTGGACGCGCTCGAGCGCGCTTCACAGTTGATCCGCAGCCGGGAGCATGCCGGCCTTTTACTCACGCAAGTCGCAGCCAGCGGCCAGGGGATCGCACGAGAAGAACTTGGGACGCGCCTGGGCATCAGTTCGCCGCACCTTTCCAAGCTGCTTCGCGAACTCGAAGCCTGTGATGTTATCGAGCGTCATCCGGCAGGGCGGAAGGTGTTCGTTTGCCTGGGCCTGGTGGGGCAGTTGCTAGTTGAGCGCGGACCGGGTGTACCTGCACCCACTGCCGAGGAATTGGAGACCTGGTTCCCGGAGAGCCGCATTCTGGAGCCGTTGTCTGAGCAGCCCCTGAGGCTCATGGCGCGGGAGCGTTGAGGGTGTCCTACTACGTCACGTTCTATTCGTTCAAAGGGGGCGTCGGCCGCACTTTGACCCTGGTCAACACGGCCGTCAGCATGGCGCTGCGCGGTCGTTCCGTATTCATCTGGGAACTTGACCTGGAAGCCCCGAGCATTCTGGACATCCCTCTGTTCAAGCCGCTTCAGGCCGAGGTGAAGGGGGGCACCGTTAACCTGCTCGCGGCGCCTCAGGAGGGGGACCTGGGAGAGGCGGTGAGCCGTTTCGTCCTGGAGCACCGGGAATTCGAGCCGGGGCGGCTTCGCCTGCTACCGGCCGGACCCGTCGATGGCAGCTACGCCGGGCTGTTCGCCTCGATCCGGTGGGAGGGGCTGTTCGGCGAGCATCAGCCGGCGGGCTCAGTGCTCTTCGAGCGGCTGCGGCGAGCGATTGATTCCTACAACGCGGATTTTGTGTTAATCGACTCGCGCACAGGACTCACTGACGTTGGCGCAGTCTGCACGGTGCAGTTGCCGGATGCGCTGGTGCTGGTTTACAGCCTCGGCCATCAGAGCCTGGAGCGCACACGGGAGATTCAATTCGCGCTCAGCCATAGCAGCCGCCTTCACAAGATTCGCCGGCGGGAATTGACAATCTTGCGAGTGGCCACCATGGTTCCTGGAGACATACCCGAGTTGGTGGCCGAGCGTCGTGGCGCGCTCCAGGACGGAGGCGCGCTAGCGCGGGCAGCGAGGCGAAAGCGGCACCTTCAGGAAAGCTTCAACCTCGTACCTCACGTGGAAATCCCGTTTAATTCCTCGCTGCTGCTGGAAGAGAGAATCTGGACGATGGATTTCCCCGATGATCCTCTCTCGAAAGCCTATGAGAGCCTTGCTCGCCGGCTGGAGGCTGGCGCTGACGCCGCCAAGCCGGCGCCCCACGTCGAGCCCTTGGCGATTCGCGTGGCGGACGACCTTCAACGCCGCGGCAACACCTTCGAGGACAAGGTAGCCGAGGTCCTCCGCCTCATGGGCTACGAAGTGGAGCAGAACGTACTGGCCGGTGGCTCGCAGGTGGACATCATAACGTCGAAGCGTGAACCTCTCCACCTGGCCCGCTTCCTGGTCGAGTGCAAGGACCACGCTCGGCCCGCCGGCGTCGAGGATGCCCGCCAGCTCCGCGCGCGGTTGGACGCGCACCCCGACACCCGCGGCTTGCTGGTTTCTCGCGCCGGCTTCACCGCCGAGGCCCAGGCATACGCCAAGAGCGCGCCGGTCACCCTGGCCACCTACGACGAGCTGCTGGCCACGCTGATCGATCTCGGCGACTACCTCTCCGCTCTGATCCAGGATTACGAAGGCAAGGACATCGAGCGGCTCTACGTCGAACAGGACGTCTGGCCCGAGACCGCTGAAGAGCCGCTGCCGCTGCTCGCCTTCATCGACTCGTGGCTCGCCAACCCGGACGCCTCACACCTGACTTTGCTCGGCGACTACGGCACCGGCAAGACCTGGTTCACCCGCAAGCTCGCCTGCGCCCTCGCCAAACGCTATCGGGAGGATCCGCTCCGGCACCGTCAACCCATCCGCATCGACCTGCGCGAGGTCGCCAAGGCCCTCAGCCTGGAGAACCTCCTCTACGACCACTTCACGCGCCAGGCCGGCCGGCAGGTGAACCCGAAGTCGATCCTCTACCTCCTGGCCGAAGGCCGGCTCGTGCTGATCCTTGACGGCTTCGACGAGATGGCCACCCAGGCCAACTGGGAGGTCACCCTGGGCAACTTCCGCGAGCTGGCCCGCGCCGCCGAGAGGCAGGCGAAGATCATTCTCACCAGCCGCACCCACTACTTCAAAGACCAGGCCCAGGTCTGCGAGCTGCTCGAAGGCCGCAGCCCACAATTGACGCCGGAAGGCACCGAGCTGTACAAGGAGATCTTCGGACGCAAGGGCTTCAGCGTCGCTTACCTCCGCGACTTCACTCCGGCGCAACTCCGGGAGTACCTGGGCCGCGCCTGCGGGGACCGGGCGGCCGAAGTGGCCGGCACGATCGAGCGGATTGCGGGCCTGCGTGACATCGCCGCCCGGCCGGTCCTGCTGGAGATGATCGTCAAATCCGCGCCGCGTCTGGTTTCTCTCGGGCGCGAAGTCAAGATCGCCAACCTCTACGAGGCTTACACCGAGGAGTGGCTTCAGCGCCAGGACTGGCGCCTCAGTCTCACGAAAGAGGGCAGGACGACGCTGGTCCAGGAACTGGCGGCCAGGCTCTGGGAAACCGACGGCGCCCGCATCCACTACCGGGCCCTGGCCGACGTCCTAACCGGGCTGCTGAAGGATCGCATCACCACTGACCGGGACCTCGAAATGGCCGACTACGAGGTGCGCACCGCCTCGTTCCTGACTCGCGATGCAGGGGGGAACTACGGATTCTCACACCGGAGCTTTCTCGAGTTCTTTCTTGCGCAGCGGACGGCGCGGCTTCTCAAGGAAGCCGGCCCGGACCAGGCCAAGGCGTCCGTCGCCCTGCGGCTCCGTTCGTTCAGCCCGCAGGTAATCGGCTTCCTGCGCGATCTGTGCCCGGCCAAAACGCTGGCCCAAGTAGTGGCGCTCGTGCTTGAAACTCCCTATTCGCGCCTGGGTTCAGAGAATTCGCTGCTGCTGTATGCCTCACTCGGGGAAGAAGCTGTGCAGCCGGTACGCATCGAGTTGGAGGGGGCGGAACTGGCCGGTCTCTCACTGGCCAGCCTGAGACTGGCTCGGGCCAATCTGCGCAAGGCATGTCTGGCTGGAAGCGATCTTTCGGGAGCGGATCTTCAGCAGGCCTGTCTGGCCGAGGCGGATCTGCGCGAGGCCCGGCTCGACCGGGCGACCTGCCACGGGACCGATTTCTCCGGGGCGAACCTAGGGGGCACGACGCTCACAGAGACGGACCTTGACGGCGCCGATCTCTCCGGCGTGGACCTTTCGTTTGCCACACTGGTGAAAGCGGATGTTCGCGATGCCAAGTGGGACGGTGCGCTGATCGACGGGGCAGGGCTCTACGGCGCGCAGGTGACACCGGAACAACTCACCACGGCACGAAAGCCGAGGTGGGCCCCCGGCGGGATCACCGCACAACCATGTGCTCTTGTGCAACCGGGTGTGATGGGCTTCGTAGCTTGCGTGGCCTATAGCCGGGACGGGAAGCTCCTGGCAGCGGACTCAGGTGCTGGTTCGATTGCCGTTTTAGACACCGCCACGGGGAGATGCCGCAGGATGCTGTCCGGGCATGCCGGCGCAGTGACGAGCGTGGCGTGGAGTCCCGGTGGGCGGCAGTTAGTCAGCGGCTCCGACGATAAGACCATCCGGCTCTGGGATGTGGACACCGGCGGGCTGCTTCGCACCTTCGAAGGCCACCAGGGCGGGGTGCGGACAGTGGCCTACTGCCCTGACGGGCGGTGGTTGGCCAGTGGCTCACACGACAAGACCATCCGGCTGTGGGATGTCAAGACCGGGCGGTTGCTCCGCACGCTGGAAGGCCACCAAGAAGGGGTGTGGGCCGTGGCTTGGCACCCGGAGGAGGGGCAGTTGGCCAGCGGCTCCGGCGATCACACCGTCCGGCTGTGGGATGTAGAGAGCGGTCTTTTGCTGCGCTCGCTGGAAGGGCACCAGAGTCTGGTGTCGTCCCTGGCCTACCACCGGGAGGGGCGGCAGTTGGCCAGCGGCTCGAACGACCACACCGTGCGGGTCTGGGAGGTGGAAACGGGCCGGTTGCTACACACACTGGAAGGCCACAGAAACCGCGTATGGGCTGTAGCCTACCGTCCGGACGGCTGGCAGTTGGCCAGCGGCTCAGACGATAGGGCCATCCGGCTCTGGGATGTGGAGAGCGGACGCTTGCTGTGCATGCTGGAAGCCCACCAAGATCCGGTAATGACCGTGGCCTACCACCCGGAGGGGCGGCAGTTGGCCAGCGGCTCGCTGGACAGGACCATCCGGCTCTGGGACGTGGAGAGCGGCCGGTTGCTGCGCACACTGGAAGGCCAAAGGGACCGCGTATGGACTTTAGCCTGCAACCCGGCGGGGCGGCAGTTGGCCAGCGGCTCTATAGACAGGAACGTTGGGGTCTGGGATGTTGAGGCCGGCCGGTTACTGGGCACGCTGGAAGGCCACCGAGGAGTGGTATTTGCCCTGGCCTACCACCCGGACGGGCGGCAGTTGGCCAGCGGCTCAGACGATAACACCGTCCGGATCTGGGATTCGGAAAGCGGCCGGCTGCTACGCACGCTGCAAGGCCACGAGGATCGTGTAATGACCGTCGCCTGGCAGCCGGACGGGCGGCAGTTAGCCAGCGGCTCCGGCGATCAGACGATCCGGCTATGGGATGTGCAGAGCGGTCGTTTGCTGCGCTCGCTGGAAGGCCGCCAAGGAGTGGTATGGACCGTGGCCTACCATCCGGAGGGACGGCAGTTAGCCAGCGGCTCCGGCGATGACAACGTCCGGCTCTGGGATACAGAGAGCGGTCGTTTGCTGCGCTCGCTGGAAGGCCACCAGAATGTGGTGTCGTCCCTAGCCTACCATCCGGAGGGGCGGCAATTGGCCAGTGGCTCATTCGACGAGAGTGTCCGGCTCTGGGGTGTGGAGAGCGGCCGGTTGCTGCACACGCTGCAAGGCCACGAAGGAAGGGTATGGACCGTGGCCTACCACCCGGAGGGGCGTCAGTTGGCCAGTGCCTCAGTGGACAAGACCGTGCGGCTCTGGGATGTGGAGACCGGCCGGCTGCTGCGCACGCTGGAAGGCCACGTTGCGCCGGTACGCTGTGTTGTCTGGGTCTCCGCCGGGCGCAAGCTGGCTAGTTCTGGGTGGGATGGCACTATCCGCATCTGGGATGTCGAGTCGGGCCGCTGCCTGGTAGCGCTCTACCAGTTCATGAAAGGCGGCTGGCTGGCGGTCACACCAGACAACCGGTACACGGGCAACGCCGCCGGCAAACGGTGGCTCACCTTCGTGGATAACTGGGCTTTGTACTCTCCCGATACCTTTCCGGAGTTGGAAGACCCCGAGGCGGTCCGCACCGCCCTCAGCGGGCGCTGAGGGGGACCTCGCTGGCACCGGCAGCCGCCCGGCAGGGGTAGACCTGCGGCGCGAGGCCGAACCGCTGCTGGTAGGCTCTCGATATGATCGGCCCGAAGACGGCGGCCGTCTCCTGGCGCACGAGGTTGACTGTGCAGCCGCCGAAGCCGCCGCCGGTCATGCGCGCGCCCAGCACGCCGGGCAATTCCAGCGCCGTATCCACCAGGAAGTCCAGCTCTTCGCAGCTCACCTCGTAGTCGCGCTGGAGGCTGCGGTGCGAGGCGACGAACAGCTTGCCCATCGCCGCCAGGTCCTCCCGCGCGCAGGCGGTCATGAACTCGCCGACGCGCTCGTTCTCCGTCACGACGTGCAGCGCGCGGCGGAGCGGCACCACCGGAAGCGCATCGCCGAACTGTTCCAGTTCCGCGCTGGTCACATCGCGCAGGCTCTGAACGCCCAGCGCCTCCGCCGCCGCCTTGCACTCCTCGACCCGCTGGCGGTAAGCCGATTGCCCGATCTCGTGCTTCACCAGCGTGTTCACCGCCATGATCGCCATGCCCGGCGGCAGCGCCACCGGCTGGTGCTCCAGGCTGCGGCAGTCGATGCGGATGGCGGCGTTCTCGCGCCCGAACACGGAGACGTACTGGTCCATGATGCCGCAGGGCGCACCGACGAAGTTGTTCTCCGCGCGGCGGCAGAGGCGCGCCAGGTCCAGGCCGTCCATGGCGCGGCCTTCCGCGAGCGCCAGCGCCACCGATACCTCCAGCGCCGCCGAGGAACTCAGTCCCGAGCCCACCGGCACCGTGCTCCAGACCAGCAGGTTCTGCGGCCGCACCTCGCAGCCGGCGGCGAGCAGCTCGCGGGCGACGCCGGCCACGTAGTCGCCCCAATCGCCGGCCGGCTGGAGGCCCGGCAGTTCGGCCACCGCCCACTCCCGCGCCTCGCCGAGGTTCTCCGAGAAGACCCGCAGCCGGCCGTCGGGCCGCGGCGCCGCCCCCGTGTAGCAGGCCAGCTCCAGCGCCATCGGGAGCACGAAGCCGAGGTTGTAGTCGGTGTGCTCACCGATCAGGTTGACCCGGCCGGGCGCGCGGTAGACGCGCATCGACGCCGCCGCGCCGAATACCCGCAGGAAGGCATTGCCTAAGAACGTCGCCGGGCCAGCCACAGCATCACTCCGCCGAACGCCAGCATGGCGATCCCGCTGTATAGGTTGACGTTCGCCCTGGTCAGCGGCGCCCGGTTATCGGGGGCGAACAGCGCCACCGCGCACAGGATAACGCCCAGCAGCGTGAAGAACAAACCCGAAGGCAGCCGAAGGTCCCACATAGACGGTCACCCGAACCAGATATTCAAGAGGATGCAGACCACCCCAACCACCACCGCCAGCGGCACGGGGCGCTGGTACCAGCGCGCCTGTTTCTCCGGCGGCGGCAGCTCGGTAACCCCGTACACCAGGTTGTGCAGCTCGCTCTCCGGCTTGGGCCTGGTGGCCAGGCTGACCAGGATGGTCACAAGGAAGCAGGCCGTCCAGGCGAAGATGGCGATCCAGAAATTCTGGGCCATGGTGGAGGGGAACGCGTGCAGGTTGGCGATCCAGCCGCCCTTGCCCTCGGCCATCGTCAGCCCGTGGGTGAGCGCGGCCGCCCCGGTGCCGGCGATCAGCCCGGTGAAGGCGCCGTGGCCGGTCGCCCGCCGCCAGAACATTCCCAGGAGAAATGTTGCGAACAGCGGAGCGTTCACGAAGCTGAAAACGAGCTGGAGCAGGTCCATCAGATTGTTGTAGAGCTGGGCCAGGTAGGCGGTGCCGATCGAGAGCCCGGTGCCCACCACGGTGGTGAGACGCCCCACCAGCAGGTAATGCGAGTCGGGCGCGCCGCGGCGAATGTGGCCCTGGTAGATGTCGTAGGTCCAGACGGTGTTCAGCGCGGTGACGTTGCCGGCCATGCCGCTCATGAAGGAGGCCATCAGCGCCGTCAGCCCCACACCGAGCAGCCCGGAGGGATAGAACGAGGCCATCAGCGTGGTCAGCGTCAGGTCGTAGTTGTAGCTGTCGCCCTTGACGGGCAGGGAGTAGCCCAGCCCCATTTGCATCAGCGCCATGGCCGCGATGCCCGGCACGATCACGATGAAGGGGACGAACATCTTCGGGAAGGCGGCCACCAGCGGGGTGCGCCGCGCCGCCGACATCGAGTTGGCGGCCAGCGCCCGCTGCACCACCAGGTAGTCGGTGCACCAGTAGCCGAACGAAAGCACGAAGCCGAGGCCCATCACCAGCCCGAAGGCCTCGACGCCCATCGGGTTTTGGGAGGGCGTGCCCAGGTGCTGCCAGGACTGGGTCATCACCGCCGGCAGGCGCGCGGCCACGCCCTCCCAGCCGCCGGCCTTCACCACCGCCAGGATCGCCAGCGGGGTGAAGCCCAGCACGATGAGGAAGAATTGCAGCACCTCGTTGTAGATGGCGCTGGTCAGCCCGCCCAGGCAGGTGTAGATGAGCACGATCAGGGCCGCCAGCAGCACCGAGGCGGTGAAGCTCCACCCCAGCGTGAGCTGGAACAGCAGCCCGAGGGCGTACATCGAGATGCCGGAGGAGAACACGGTCATGGCCGCGAAGGTGACGGCGTTGAAGGTGCGCGTCTTCTCGTCGAAGCGCAGCTTGAGGTACTCGGGCACCGAGCGCGCCCGGCTGCCGTAATAGAACGGCATCATGAACACGCCGACGAAGAGCATGGCCGGGATGGCGCCCACCCAGTAGAAGTGGGCGGTCATGATGCCGTACTTGGCCCCCGAGGCGCACATGCCGATCATCTCCTGCGCGCCCATGTTGGCGGCGATGAAGGCCAGGCTGGTGATCCACAGCGGCACCGAGCGGCGCGAGGTGAGGAAGTCCTCGCTGGTGGCCACCCGCTTGCGGATCAGCCAGCCGATCCCCAGCACGAAGGCGAAATACAGCGCGAGGATGAGGTAGTCAACCGGTGCGAGTTTCAATGGAGAGTCGAGTCTAGCGCAAATGGCCCCGGCGGGACAAGGTGGGACGGGCGTTCCCGGGTAATGCCTCAGAAGGCGTGAACGGATGTTTTTTTGGACCCGCTTCGCTCCGCTCACCTCTCCCTGCCCCAGCCCCCATCCATCCCGGCTGGGCGGTTATGCGACCGCCGCCAAAATCCGCGCAGCCGGAATTTCCGCAAGCCGATCTTCTCTTTGATCCACCCCCCAACAGCGGATTTTCGCTACCGCACTGGCTCGCCTCCACCCCCACGATCACTTTGGCCGCCGCCTCGGTGGTGATCTGCACGTTGTAGCTGGGCGCATGACCGCCGTCGGGTTGCTTCATGATGCGCGCTCCCGCGCCCTGGCTACTCGCAGGTGCGCTTGCAGCCGCTCCTCGCGCCGCTCGGCCAAACGCGAAATTTCCCGCGCCGAGCTCGCCCCTCGGCTGTAAGCGTAAATCCACAGGCTGACCAGTAGCCGCGGCGACAACCTCGCTTGTCCGGCCACGCCCTCCAGCGCTTTGATGGTCCCCTCAAAGCGGAACACGATCCGCTTCCGATCCACCGGCTCCAGTCGTGGCTTGCGCCGGGCCACCGGTTGGGGCTGGCCAGCTCCGGCGCTGGCCTCTATGCTTTGCGGAAGAAGCGATCATGCCTCAGAACGCTCTCTCATTCAAGGCTCTTTTGCAGCAGCTCGCGCCTGCCAATTCGTTCACACCTTCTGAGGCATTACTCATCCTGTCATTGCCATATGGCATCGCTGGCGAGCGCCGACTATAATAGTTGGCGCGAAACCGCTAGGTGTTGAGGCCATGAGAAACCTGTCGCGGGTGGTCTGGTCGGAGGGGATGTACCTGGGTCCCCACCACTTCCAGGCCCAGAGCCGGTACTTCGAGGACACCGTCCAGTTCGCCAGCTCGACGCTGTGGTTTGAGCCGTACGGCCTGGTCGGATGCGGCCTCGATGCCGAGGCGCTGCTCAGCGGAACTTTCTCGCTGGTGCACGCGCGCGGCATCTTCCCCGACGGCCTGCCCTTTCAGATGCCGGAGTGCGATGCGCTGCCGCCGGCTCGCAACATCACCGAGCTGTTTCCACCGACCCGCGACCGCCTCACGGTGCTGCTGGCCATCCCGCGCCGCCGGCCCGACGGCCTGAACTGCGTGCCGGCGGAGGAGCAAAACGGCGAGACGGTGCGCTACCTCGCCGAACCGTGCGTCCTGCACGACGAGAACACGGGCCGCGACGAAAAGACGGTGCGGCTGGGGCGCAAGAACATCCGCCTGCTGGTCGATACCGAGGCGGGCGAGGAGTTCGTCACCCTGCCGCTGGCGCGGGTGATGCGCGACGGCGCCGGCCATTTCATTCTCGACCCCGAGTTCATTCCTCCCTGCCTGGACATCGGCGTCAGCGAGCGCCTGAGCACGATGCTGCGGCGCCTGATCGAGATGCTGGAGGACAAGCGCGCCGCCCTGGCTCGCGGCCCGCGCGGCCAGGCCAAGTTCGCGGCCGGCTATTCCGCCCAGGAGGTGGCCACCTTCTGGTTCCTGCACGCCATCAATTCCGGCCTGGCCCCGCTGCGGCATCTCCACTACGCCCGCCGCGGCCATCCCGAAGGGCTGTTCGTGGAACTGTCGCGACTGGCCGGCGCCTTGTGCACCTTCGGCCTGGATTCGCACCCGCGCGCGCTGCCGCTTTACGATCACCTGCGGCTGGATGAGTGCTTCGGCGAGCTGGACCGCCAGATCCGCTTTCTTCTCGAGGCGATCGTGCCTTCCAACTGCGTCGCCATCCCGCTGAAGCAGGCAGCGCAGTACTTCTATATCGGCGAAGTCACCGACCCCAGATGCTTCGGCGCCTCGCGCTGGATTTTCGCCATCTACTCGAAGACCGGTGAAGCGGAGTTGATCTCCAAGACGCCGCACCTGGTCAAGGTCTGTTCCCAGCAGTTCGTGCCCGAGCTGGTCAAGCGGGCGCTGCCTGGTATGGCGATGACGCACCTGCCGGTGCCGCCGACGGCGGTTTCGGCGCGAGTGGAGTTTCAGTATTTCAGCCTGAACAAGGCCGGCCCTTGCTGGGACCACCTGGTCAAGACGCGGCAGGTCGGCGTCTACGTGCCGGGCGAGCTGCCCGACCCGGAAGTGGAACTATTGGTCATTCTGGAGACTTGAAGGAACGCGCATGGGAAGTCCATCAGCGGGGGCAACGGGCGAGGCGGCGCTGGAGCGCCGCGCCGAGAACCTCGCCTATGTGTTCCAGGAGATCCTGACCGTCATCGGGCGGCTGCGCTCCGGCCGCCAGTCGGTCCCGGACTCCGAGTCGTTCCGCGCCCAGATGCGCGAGGCGCTGCGGCAGGCCGATCAGCAGGCGCGCGTCCGCGGCTACACGGCCGAGGACGTACAGCTCGCCATCTTCGCAGTGGTGGCCTTGCTGGACGAGTCGGTCCTGACCTCGCGCAATCCGGTGTTCGCCAACTGGCCGCGCAAGCCGCTTCAGGAAGAGCTGTTCGGCCACCACATCGCCGGCGAGATCTTCTTCCAGAACCTCCAGCGTTTGCTCGGCCGCAAGGATTCGCAGGAGCTGGCCGATCTGCTGGAGGTTTACCAGTTGTGCCTGCTGCTGGGTTTCGCCGGCCGTTACGGGGCCGGCGGGCGGGCCGAGCTGCGCTCCTTCAGCGAAACGCTGGCCGAGAAGATCCGCCGCATCCGCCAGTCGTCGTCGGCGCTGTCGCCGGCCTGGGCGCCGCCGGCCGACTCGGTGCGCCACACCGCTCGCGATCCCTGGATCCGCCGCTTGATGCTGGCCGCGGCCGCCAGCTTCGTGCTGGCGGTGGGCCTGTTTGTCCTGTTCAAACTGCTGCTCGGCTCGGGCGCGGTGGTGCTCCGAGGGATCGCGGTCCCGGGAGGCGGATGAGATGCGCGACATAGGCTATGTCATCGCCGGCGGGACGCTAACGGTCGGCTCTCTGCTGGTCTGGTTTGTGCCTTCCTGGTTCTACCTGCCGGCGGTGGACCGCTGGATTCTGCGGGGCGGGCTGGCCATCCTGGTGCTGCTCGCCGTCTTCGCCATCATCTGGTACATGAGGCGGCGCTCCTCGGCTCGCTCGCAGGCTGCCAGCCCCGAGGCGCCGGCCCAGGCCGGCGGTGACGAGATCGATGTGCTGCTTCGCGAGGCCGAGGCGCGCCTCCAGGCTGCCGGCCTGGGCCGCCAGGCCCGTATCGCCAACGTGCCCGTCATCGTGCTGGTCGGCGAGCCGGGATCGACCAAGACCTGCTGCATGATTCACTCCGGGCTGGAGCCGGAACTGCTGGCCGGCCAGGTTTACCAGGAAGCGGCGGTCGTTCCGACCCGCACGGTGAATGTCTGGTACGCCGGTAAGAGCGTCTTTGTGGAAGCGGGCGGCAAGCTGCTGGCCGAGCCGCCACAATGGACGCGCCTGCTGCGGCGGCTCGCACCCGGCCGCCTGGCCACCGTGGCCGGCAAGTCCGAGCAGGCGCCGCGGGCCGCCGTGGTCTTGTTCGACGCCGAGAATTTCCTCCGTCCGGGCGCCGCCGAGGCGGCGGCCGCCTCGGCCCGCAACCTCCAGGAGCGCCTCGGCGAGATCTCGCAGACCCTCGGCATCAGCCTCCCCGTCTACGTGCTGTTCACCAGGATGGACCGGGTCGCCTTCTTCGCCGAGTTCATCCGCAACCTCAGCCACGAAGAGACGCGGCAGGTCTTCGGTGTCACGCTGCCGATGGCCGCCGCCGGTGGCCAGGGCGTGTACGCCGAACAGCAGACGGTGCGGCTCACCGCCGCTTTTAACCAGCTCTTCCACTCGCTGGCCGACCGGCGGCTGGACTTCTTGCCGCGCGAGAACGACCTCGAGATGGTCCCCGGCGCCTACGAGTTTCCGCGCGAGTTCGCCAAGCTCCGCAAGCCGCTGGTGCAGTTCCTGGTGGATCTGGGCCGGCCCAGCCAGCTCCGCGCCAACCCGTTCCTGCGCGGTTTCTATTTCTGCGGCGTGCGCGCCGTGGTGGTGCAGGAGATGGCGCCGGCGCCCCGTTCAGCCGGGCGAGCGGCCGAAAGGCCGGTATCGGACTCGCGCAGCGGAGCTACGGGAATGTTCCGCGCCGGCGCCCTGCACCCCGTTCCCGGCGCGGGTTCGCCGGCGGCGATGACGCCGGCCGGCACAAAACGAGTGCCGCAGTGGGTCTTCCTCACCCACCTGTTTCACAGCGTGATTCTCCAGGACCGCGCCGCGTTGGGCGCCAGCGGGGCCAGCGTCAAGGCCAACTTCTGGCGCCGCCTGCTCTGGGCGGCGGCCGCCGCCCTCTGCTTCATCGCCGCCATCGGCTTCACCGTTTCCTACTTCGGCAACCGGGCGCTGGAGAACCGGGTGGTGGAGGCGGCCCGCGGCATCGCCGCCGCCGAATCCGCCACTGCCGGCCTGCCGGCGGTGGAGGCGCTGCGGCGGCTGGAGACGCTGCGCCAGTCGGTCGAGACCTTGGCCCGCTACCAGCGCGAGGGACCGCCGCTGCGGCTGCGCTGGTTCCTCTACGTCGGCGGCGAGTTGTACCCGGCCGCCCGCCGCGCTTACTTCGGCCGCTTTCATCAGCTCCTGTTCGGCTCCACCCAGACGGGCCTGCTCAGCCACCTCCAACGGCTGCCGGCCGCGCCGGATCCCAGCGCGCCTTACGGCTTCACCTACGACACGCTCAAGGCGTACCTCATCACCACCACCCACCACGAGAAGAGCACGCGCGCCTTCCTCTCGCCGCTGCTCTCGGATCGCTGGCTGGCCGGGCGCGACGCCGGCCAGGAGCGTCCGCAACTGGCCCAGAAGCAGTTCGATTTCTACAGCGAGGAGCTGAAGTTCGCCAACCCCTTCTCCTCGGTGGGCGAGGCCGGCTCGGTTGACCGCGCACGCCGCTACCTGGCCCAGTTCGGCGCCAAGGAGCGCGTCTACCGGCTTATGCTGGCCGAGGTCTCTTCCAAGAATCCTCCCGTCAACTACAACCGCCAGTTCCCCGGGTTCTCCCAGGTGGTGGTGAACAACCGCGAGGTCGAGGGCGCATTCACCCGCGCCGGCTGGGCCGCCATGCAGGAGGCGATGAAGAACGCCGCCAAGTATTCCGGCGGCGAAGAGTGGGTGCTGGGCAAGCAGGCGATCACCGGCGTCGATCTGGCGCGGCTGGAACAGGAACTGCGCGAGATCTACCGCAACGACTACCTCAAGCAGTGGCGCGAGTTCCTCAGGGCCACCTCGATCACCCGCTACGCCGACCTCAAAGACGCCGCCCAGAAGCTGGGCACACTCAGCAGCAACCAGGCGCCGCTGCTGGCGCTGTTCTGGCTGGTCTCCCACCACACGGCGGCCGCGCCGGAGCTGGCCAGCGCGTTTCAGCCGCCGCAGTTCGTCGTCCCCCCGGCCACGCAAGGCATCTTCATCCAGCCCTCCAACCAGGCCTACATGCAGGCGCTGCTGAACCTGCAAGCGGCGGTGGAGGCGGTGGCCGGCGCCGGCACGGGCGACCAGGTCGCCGCTGGGCAAACCGTCGCCAAGGCCAACGAGGCGCGCAGCGTTACCCGCCAACTGTCGTTCAGCTTCCGGCCCGACCCGGAGGGCCAGGTCGATGGCCGCGTCAAGACCTTGCTGGAAGATCCCATCACCCAGGTGGAAGCCCTACTGAAGGGCATGGGGCCGGCCGAGCTGCGCGCCAAAGGCCAGGGCCTCTGCAACCAGTTCCGCGATCTGATGTCCCGCTACCCCTTCAATCCCAAGGCCACCGTGCAGGCGACCATCGACGACTTCAACGGCGTGTTCCGCCCCGGCGACGGCGCCCTGGGGAAGTTCTACAGCGAGAGCCTCCAGAATCTGATCGTCAAGGAAGGCCAGCAGTACGTCGCCAAGAGCGGCGGGCCGATGACCGTCTCCCTCGCTTTTCTGGGCTTCTTCAACCGCGCCGCCGCCTTCAGCGACGCGGTTTACAAAGGCGCCCAGCAGCCGAAGCTGGCTTACACCTTGCGCTCCAATCTCGTCGGCCAGAATCAGGTGATCAGCCTGGCCATCGACGGCCAAACGCTCAACAACGCCTCCGGCAAGACGGCCTCGCAGCAGTTCACCTGGCCGGGTACCCCGCCCGCCGGCGCCCGGCTCACCGTGAAGTTCGGCGGCGAGCCGTTCCAGTGGCCGCGCTATGATGGGCTGTGGGGGGTATTCGATTTCTTCGCCGATTCCGAGGAGAAGGCGCAGCTCTCGGCTTCGGTGTACGGGCTGGAATGGTCGCTGCGAACCGGCCAGGCCGGCCGCCAGGTGACCACGGCCGCCGGCCAGCCGGTTTCGGTCCGCTTTGACCTGGATATGATGGGCGCCCCTCCGGTTTTCCGGAAAGGGTACTTCGCCGGCTGGAATTGCGTGGCCGACGTGGCGCGTTGATGGATCATCTACAGCTTCCCGCGCGGATCGGAAAGTACGAGCTGGTCGAGTTCCTCGGCGGCGGCATGTCCCACGTGTATCGCGCCCGCGACACACTGATCGGCGGCACGGTGGTGGTGAAGATCCTGACCGAGGCCGCCAACCGCGACCCCGACGCCCACGCCCGCTTCCTGCGCGAAGCGCGGATGGCCCGCAACGTCACCCACGAGAACATCGTCGCCATCTACGACTTCGGCGAGGAGCACGGACGCCCTTACATGGTCATGGAGTATCTCAAGGGCGAAGACCTGCGCACCGCCATTCGCGAAGGCCATACCGGAGACCTGGCGCAGCGGCTGCGCATCGCCATCCAGGTCGCCCGCGCGATGGAGTGCATCCACGCCCAGGGCATCGTCCACCGCGACGTCAAGCCCGACAACGTCCACCTCGACGCGGCCGGCAAGATCAAGCTGATGGACTTCGGCATCGCCAAGACCGAGGACCACTCGATCACCCGCGCCGGCTTCACGCTCGGCACTCCTTACTACATGGCCCCGGAGCAGGTGATGGGCCAGAAGGTGACCGCGCTGGCCGATGTGTATGCCTTCGGCATCCTGCTGTTCGAGCTCACCACCGGCGTCAAGCCGATCGAGGCCGACACGGTGGAGCGGATCTTCTTCGAGATCCTGCGCAAGCCGCTCGATCTGTCGCCCATGCGGCTGCTGGGCGTCCCGCAACCGATCTGCGACCTGGTGAGCCGCTGCACGGGCAAGGCCCCGGCCGAGAGGGTACAGAGCTTCACCGCGGTGCGCGAGGAGTTGCAGCGGGTGCTCCAGGAACTGGAGTCTCCCGCCAAGGTGTCGCGCTGGCGGGGCCTGGGGCGCGCGGCCCGCCGTTGGGCCACCGCGGTGGCCGCCATCTTGATTGTGGCC
>JBBTDS010000713.1:0-3051 GCA_038060875.1 Acidobacteriota bacterium
GTGGCACGCCCAAATCGGGTCGATGGGGCTCCCGTTCCCAGCCTCGGGCTTTCAACTTATCGGCAAACAGGTGGTGAAAGGGCAGGGGGATCGCAACGGGGGAATGGACGTCGTGCTCAATGCGGATCTCACGTATGACCTGAAACCCATACTGCCCGAGGTCGTGATCGATCCCGAGAACTACGACACGTGGCGGCCGGAGGCGTTGTGGGACGAGGGGACGGCGACGAGCCCCATCCGCGTCAACGCGAAACTGCAAAACGCGGACGGCACCCCCGTCGCCGCCGACGCCAGGGCCAAGCGGTTCGTTTTCGAGCTGGTCAACGTCTCGCACGAGCCGGGCATCGCCGGGAACATGCCGCGCAAGGACCCGAAGAAGACTGCCGATCTGAAATTCGTCGCGGAGAAAAACACTCACCTGGAGATCGGCGGCAACGAAGAGAATGTGGGGCGGACGCCGGATGGACGGTACCAGGAATCGCACGTGGTGGTCAGCTCCTTCGACTGGGGCGCGTGGGGATGGATCAAAGTGACCGCCGAGATGGAGGGCGGAACGACGATCGAAGGCTACCTGAAGGGGGACCGGAACCACAAGCCCGTGCGGCTGCCGCGGCGGGCGGCGAATTCCTTCATCCCCGATTCGTGGAAGCGGGAGAAGGGCGCGGAGAAGGCCGACTCCGACGATGGGGAGAAGGAACCGAAGGGCCTGGAGAATTGCGACGGGGACGGGCTGACCCTGTACGAAGAATACCGGGGGTTTATCGAGAACAACGCGCACATCGAGGGCCACCCGCTCAAGAAAGACCTGTTCGTGCGCAACATGGGCGGCGCGGCGCTGGAACCCGGCATCTGGCTGTACGGCGACCTGACCAACCTGGAGGTTCACTCGGGATTCGCCGACGATGAGCTGAATTTCAAGGAACGGATCATGAACGTCAACCGCGCCCAGGCGCCGCACCGCGTCGATCAGCACGGCGTGGTCGTCGCCATCTGCAAAGACGTCGACGGCGGGTTGACCATCCTCCAACGCGGCGCCATCCGGGGCCGGCCGGCAACGACCGACGGCGTCTGCGTGCAGCCGCCCGGGCGCTCCGGCTCGCTGACGGATCAGTTCCGCCTGGCGTCGAGCGACGTGCTGTTCGCCTATGACAAAGGCGTCGCGCACGAACTGCTCCACGCCACCGGCGTTGAGCATCACGGGAACACGGACAAAAGCCGTACGGTCCGCTTCGTGCCCTCCGACGATCCGGCCAACACCAGCGGAAAGCCGTACTACGAAGTGAGCGGGCAGCCGGCGACGATTCTGGACGAAGTGTCCGGCCGCGACCTGGCCGCCGAGCGCGATGGCCTCTACCAGCAACGGGCGGCGGAAGGCTTGAGGCAGGTGGAGGTGCTGCGCACGGCCGGCGCAATTCGGGACGATGTTGCCGACTTCTTGCGCCGGACTCTGCGGTCGCAGTACTACGGCGCCCAGGAGAAGACGTTCGGGTTCCCCGGCGGCGAGCACAGCGGCGACGACGGCTGCGTCATGCGGTACCACTTCGCCACGTATTATCCGGTCCGGGGCCAGGCGAACTCATACTACGAAGTTCCGGCCGGCGCCGAGCCGCTGGGCTTTGGCCTGTGCGATCTCGCGGAGGGGAGCGGGGTCAACGGGAGCGCCCACAGGCCGCAGCCGCGCTATTGGGATGCGGCGCCGGGCCGCGGCCGCTGCCGCTGGTGGGTATGCGTGAACGATGCGGTCCCGCCGGGGGGGGCGCCATGAGACGCGCAGTAGTGTTGTTATTGGCGGCGGCCGCGCTGCCGGCTCAGACGCCCGCGCCGAAGCTGTCGCTGGACGCCAACGGCTCGGTGGAGCTGGTGCTGTACCGCGGCTGGCCGCTGTTTGTGGACGGACTGCTCTCGCACTCGCTGCGCGCGCGGAAGGAAGCGGCGCCGCCGCTGGTGCTGGGGCCGGCCTCCGGGGACTGGGCCGATTCGGTTCGCCTCGTGATTGCCGGTCCAGGCGGTAAGGAGACGCTCTGGCCGCTCGAGCGGTTGGGCGCTCCCGAGCCCGGCGCGCTGACGCTGCCCAAGAGCGGGCGCGTCCCCATGGCCTGGCGGCTCGACGCGGCGCGCACGGCGGAATTGGAGCCGGGCGTGTACGCGCTGGCCGCGGTGATCGAGGTCGGCGGCGGTTCGGGGTGGAACGGGAGGGCGGTCAGCGCACCGGTCACCATCACCGTCGCGGATGCGCCCGCCGAACTTTCCGAGCCGCAAGCGGCCGAGCTGGCCTTGCTGCGGGCGCGCGAGGCGTCGGTTCTGGGCGAGCCGGCGCGCGCGGCGGGCATCCTGCTCCAGGAACTCAGCCGGTCGCCGGCGAACGTCACGCTGGCCGCCGCCGCGGCAGCGAGCCTGGAGGCGGCGGGCACTGATGAGTTGGCCCTCGCAGTCGCCGAAGCGGCCCTCAACGCTTTCCGCGCCAAGGCGGAAGCCGCGGTTCTTCCCCCCGCCGGCCTGGTGGCGCTGCGAGACCGTCTGACACGGAAGCTCCTCGCTGTCCGCCCCTGACCTGCGCGCAGCCGGCGAAGCCGCGGCGGGATCTGGCGGGTCCGGTCCCCGGGGAAACGTTGGTTGGCCTGGCGCCGAATCAGGGCACGTTTCGGACTTTCGGGGGAGTCCCCCCCACGACTACAACTTCAGAGAGTACCCCTGCTTCTCCCTCGCCGTGTTGCTCGACCTCGGCGGAACCAGCGACTTCTATTCACAAACCGGCCGTGGCGATGGGATCGTGAAGTCCACCGGCGCTCTCAATTCCACGGACGCTGCGATGAGCGATCTCCATGGCCGATTCGTCGACACGAAGGACAGAATACCTTATGGCCATGAGCCTTCAGCCCGCAACGGTGGACTGCGGAGCGGAACGACCTCGAGTGATCGTGCGCGTCAAACCGCCGCCGGCTCGCGGAAGGAGTCTCCTGCGCCAAGTTCGAATCCACTCTGGGGTCCTCGGGCTGAGACCTGCAACGTGCTGACAGAGCAAATGCGCAACCTCCCAGACTATGGCTCCCC
>JBBTDS010000714.1:0-9492 GCA_038060875.1 Acidobacteriota bacterium
TGACCGCCATCCTGGGCCGCGAGGCGATCTACAAGAGGCGGAGCGTGACCTGGAAGGAACTCGGGGTGGCGTTATGAGCGGCTACCCGCCGTGGCGGGCTGCATGCTACCGCGTCATCTCGTCGGCGGTGGCGAGCACGAAGCCCATGGCCCAGCCGGAGTCCTCGTCCCGCAGACGCATGTCCCGATTCTCGGCCGGCAGCGCCCACACATAATACGTGTTGCGCAGCACGCCGTCGTCGGTCAGGTTCGCTTTGACGAACTCCCATGCGCGAGCGGCCGCAGCCGCGTAGCGCGCGGGCAACCAGCGCCGGCGGACACTCTCGCGCACACCCCAGGCGAACATGCAGGGACCCGTGGCATCGAGCGGCGTGGATCGGTCGTCCAGCAGCACGTGAAAACCGCCCTCCGGCGTCTGCACGCGGATCAGACCGTCCACCAGCAGCTCGAGATCGTCGCGGAAGCCCGCGAACGCCGGGTGTTTGGGATCGAGGCGCCGGAGCATGGCCGTGATCGACCACAGCAGCCAGCCCGACGCGCGTGTCCAGTAGGTCTTGCCCACGGCGCCGCCGCGATAAAGGGTCTTGGCGAGCCCCGTGTCCCTCATGAGAAAGGTGTCGATGGCGGTGCGAAGCTGGTACAGCGCGTCGTCCCGATATGCCTGGCCCGCCCCCCTGCTGTGCGGGGCCGCGATCATCAGCGAGCTTACGGCAAAAAAGGTTACGTCGGGGATCGCGAAGTCCGCCATATCGTCGTGCCCTATAAGGCCGATTCGATTGCGGGCGGTGCGGTGCAGGACGATATCGGCTAAGTCCGCCGCAATCCGCCGTGCCCGTTCGTCGTCATGCTGCTCCAGCATCTCTTCGCAAACCAGCGATACGCCGAAGTGGCCGGCGTACGTGGTGAGCGGAATGCCGCCGGCCCAGACAATCCGCGAGCGGGAACCGGAGTACTTCGCCACGTCTTTCGTCCTGAGGTGGTGGTTGAGCCAGGCCTTGGCGAAAGGCCCGACCTCTCGCACGCCGCGGCGGCCCCATCTCAGCGCGCCGAGCAGCGGCATGGCGCCGAACCAGTCCGTGTTGAAATTCGACGGAGGCTGGCTCAGGATGCGGTCGAGAATCGCCGCCGCGCCCGGCGGTTCGATGCGCGGCCGCGGCGCGCCGGCCGCGGGCAACGAGGCGGCGGCGAGCGTCAAAGCGCGCCGCCGGGTCAGGGATGGGTTCATATCTACTCGGGCCGGCTGATCCGCCACTGGCGCGGACCGCGGCGGACATCCGCGAACTCGCGGGCGCCGGGCTTGCCGAAGCTGAGGGCGACTTCCTCGCCGCCGGCACTGGCTACACGAACGCGGAGCGCGGACCCGCTGCGCTCGACCCGCGGCGCATCACTGGGCCGGCGCCCATCGCGGAACACGCGCATCAAGGTGAGCGTGAAGGCGCTCGCCGCCGGCTCGGAGTCGCTCGCTTCGACGTGCCATTGCGGCGGGATGCTTGGGTTGCCCACCGAAGCCAGGTACTTGTGGTCGGGCTCGGGGTCGTAGCCGGTCCACTGGCGCATCTTCAGCGCCCGCGCGGCGACGTAGTCCACCGCCACGCCGGCCCGCCCGCGGTCGAGCATCAGCCGCTGCGCCTGGTCGTCCATATCAAACGCCGCCTGCGCGTGCAACATGTACTGGAAGGTGCGCGGCTCGGGAGCCTCCAGCTCGTCGGCCAGCACGACCACGTCCGGTTTGACGAAGACCACGTGACGCCAGGCGCGCGTGAGGCGGCCTTCGTAAGCCAGAGTCGCGTCGCCCACGACGTAGTCCAGGCCGTCGCGAAACTCCCCTTTGAGAATGCGTCCGAAGGGGTCCGCGGAGCGGGGCTTCTGCCCGCGCCCGTCCACCAGCACCGCGTTGTGCGCCCGCGTGCTCCACGCCCAACCCTTGTGGAACGGGGAGCCGTACAGGTCGCGGTAGACGCAGGTCACCAGCAGCGGCACGCCGTACGCGTTCAGGGTGAAGGAATTGTGCGGGTCGAGGCCGTGGCTCCAGGTGCCCATGGGGCTTGACTTGAAGCGGATTTGAACGTTGTCGGCGCCGAGCAGGTTGGTGTTGAGCACGGCCACGCCGGTTCCGCGAAACACCTTCGAAGGCGGAAGGCCGGCGGGGGCCTTAGGCGCGACCGGCGGGGCCGAGCCCCACAGGAATTCGAGCACCGGTTCGCCGGGATCGGGCGGAATCTTCCAGGCCTCCAGCCACCAGGCCCAGTGCGGGTTCTGGGTGCGGCGGACGAAGAACTGCATGAACGACCAGCCGCCCGAGGGGGGCCGGTGAGCAAGATCGCCGAGACCGAGGTCGGGCGAGCCGGGCGGCGCCGAGTACATCGCGTAGTCGCCGAAGTGCTCGAAGAACGGTTTCTTGAACCCGTCGATCGAGAGTGCAGAGCGCGCGAAATCGATCCACCAGGCGGCCTTGGACATGTAGCCGGAGAAATAAGAGAGGCCCTCGTGCCAGCCGCCGTCGTCGTCGGACCAGACCGGGTAGGCGGCAAAGAACTTGGTCACAGCATAATCGAGGAAGCGGTCGGACTGGGGCGTCTCGCCGAGGGTGGCGATAGCGTTCTCGGCCAGCTTGTGCCAGGTGCGGTTGCCGTGGCTGGAGTAGGGCTGATTGAGGTGGCCGGCGCCCTGGCGCACCTCGCCGCTGTTCCAGGCGTCGAGGGCGCGGCGCAGCAGCGCGGCCCGAACACGGGCCCGCTCTTCCCCGGTGAACAGCGGCCAGGCCCAATCGTAAGCGCGCGCCAGCCGGTGCAGCATGGGCTTGGCTGCCTCGCAGTTGAGCGAGAACCTGGTCGGCCCGTCCGGGTCCCAGGCCGCGAGCCTGAGCGTGAAGCGCCGCGCGGTCTCGCCGTACTTGCGCTCGCCGCTCAGCAGCCAGGCGAATGAAAGGATCTCGGCCTCCTGAAGGGCGCGGATGGTTTGGACGCGGTTCGACCACCAGTACTGGCGCGTCGCGGGATCGCTGGCGCTGGCCCGCACCGGCGGCTCCGGGGTGGGCTCGGCGGTGACCAGTTCCTCGGCGCGGGCGATCAGCTTGCGGTACGACTCCTTGCCGCCGCCCTGCGCCCAGGCCCTGAGGCGTTCGAGGTCCTCGGAGCGGACGAACAGGCGCGGGCGCCCCTGGGGGACGGTCCGGCGCACTTGTTCCATGGTGGGCTGGGGAAACACGGTGGCCCGTGCGGGCACGACGAAGGCGCGCGCGCGGCTCCAGGCGGACGCGCTCCCGTCTTTGGCCGTGATGCGATAGCGCCACCAATACTTGCCCGGCTTCAGCGCGGTGTGATGCGTGTACACGGACCACGGCAGGTTGGCGGCGGACACCGCACCCTGGAATTGCGGGTTGCCCGCCCACTCGACCGCGTAGCCGGCGGCGTCCTTCTCGTGGACCCACGAGAACGAAGGTGGATTGAGCGCGACCGCGGCCCCCTCGGCGGGCCGGTAGCCCCATTCGTCGGGCAGCGGATCGCGGTCGGGCGCCTGGGCGAAGGCGGCCGCGGTCAAGAAAAGGAGAAGGGCGGCGCGGACCGCTCCCTGTCGGTCGCGGCTCGGTAAGAGGCTGTAAACACGGGGCGTTTCTGCCGAGCCGCGAGCGCCAGCGAGCGGTCTTACCATAGAAGCTTCAGCCCGAACTGGGTCTGGCGTGAGGAGTTGGACTGAGACGAGATCACCCCGAAGGAACTCGACGTCACGCTGGTGTTGGGCCCGCTGAAGCGCGGGGTGTTGAAGGCGTTGAAGAACTCGGCGCGGAACTGCACCCGCAGTTGCTCGCGCGGCGCGAACTCCTTGAAGATCGACAGGTCAAAGTTGCGGATGCCGTCGTCGCGGATGTCGGGCAGGCGCTCGGCCAGGTTGCCAAAGGCGAACGGCGGCGGCTGGCTGAAGACGGTCTTGTCGAAGTAGGCATTCAGGCGCTCGTGCACCGGACCGCTGAGCTTCCCGCTCTTGCCGTTGTTGTTGGCGCGGGTCTTGGGATTGTAGAGGCCGGCGGTGTTGCTGGCGCCGATAGAGAGCGGCGTGCCGGTCTGGAACGCGGTGATCCCGTTGAATTGCCAGCCGCCCAGCAGCCAGTTAACCGGTCCCAAGGCATCGGAACCGAAGCGCCGCCCTCGGCCGAACGGCAACTCGTAGATGTAGCTCATCACGAGGCGGTGGGCGATGTCGTAGCTGGCCAGCGACCGGCTGGCTTTGAGGTCATAGCTGTTCTGGTGGCTGTCCCCGTTGTCCAACAGCTTGGCCCAGGTGTAGGAGCCTTCAAACAGCAACCCGTGCGACATGCGCTTGGTGGCGGTCACTTGCAGGGAATGATAGGTCGAGGAGGCGCCGCTGGAGATCAGCGGGATCACGTCGGTGAACTGCGGATAGGGGCGCAGCAGTTGGCCGCGGCTGACTCGCTGGCCGACGTGAACGCCGCCGGTGACGATGCCATAGAAGGGGTTGGGCACCGTCTCGTTGAGCCGCGAGCCCAGCGCCATGTGCTCGGGATAAAGCTGGTTGAGGCTCAGCCCGCTCTCGCCATTGCGGGTCAGTTGCAGCCCGCGGGTGCCGACGTAGGCCGTCTCCAGCAAGATCTGGGCGGGCAGTTCGTGCTGGACGGTGAAATTCCACTGCATGGACCAGGGAGTAACCGTATCGCGCAGCACGGCCTGAATGCTGGAACCGGCCTGGGTGAGCAGGCCCAGGCTGGCGCCGGGCGAGGGCGGCAGGCCGCCCGGATAGGGGTCCTTCAGCAGGTTGTAGGGCGTGATGCCGTCCAGGGAGTTGACCCAGAGATAGTCGGAGCGGAAGCCCATTGTGCCGATGGTGCCCTGGGCCGCCTGCGGCGAGGAGGAGAACATGTGGCCGTAAGCGGCGCGAATGACCGTGCGCCGAGTGAGTTGATACGCCAGGCCGAGGCGCGGGGAGAGGTTGTTCTTGTCCCAGTTGTACTGATGGCGGCTGCGGCCGTCCACGCCGACGAAAACCAGGCCGCCGCGCAGGTCGGGGAACTGCGGCACCTGCTTTGCCAGCGGCGAGGGAGCGAACGGGTCGAAGTAGTTGGTGCGGTTGTAACGCTCGGTGCGGGGCGACTCGAGCTCGTAGCGCACGCCGAGGTTGAGGGTGAGCTTGGAGGTCGCCCGCCAGTCGTCCTGAAGGTAGAAGCCGTGGTAGAAGTTCTGGGTGGCGGCGTTCTTCCAACCGCCGGAGTAAAGATAGTTGCCCGAGCTTCCGGCGCCGAGCAGCAGGGAGGCGATGCTGTTGCCGGCGGTGGCGCTGGCGCTGCTCGGATTAGGCCCCTGGGTCATGCCGGCGGAGAAGCCGAACGAGCCGGCGCTGCGCGCCTCCCAGGTGTTGACGCGGAGCAGGCGCCCTTCGTAACCGAACTTGAGAGTGCGCGCGCCGAGGATCTTGGTGGCGTTGGCCTGTGCGGTGTAGGTCATGAAAGCGTTCCAGCGGTGATCGCCGCCGCCCAGGCCGCGGTAGCCGCTGAGGCCGAAGCTGGGGAACATCAGCCGATCGACGTTGGCGTCGATGTAGCGCGGCAGGCCCAGGCTGGAGGGCACGAAATTCAGTCCCTGGTTGCCGTACACGTAGAGGCTGCGGGCAAAGCCGAGGCGGGCGACCAGGATGGTGGTCGGCGACACCGTGTGCGTATAGTCAACCACCGCGTTGCGGCCGCGGTTCTCCTCGTTGATGCGGCCCTCGGCGATGGCCAGGTCCTTGGGAAACAGCTCCGGTGGATAGTCCTTCACCCCGCGGTGGGAGTAACGGGCAAAGAAGCGCCGTGCGCTGGAGAGGTTGTAGTCCACGCGGAAGTCCAGGTTGTTGGTGTTCAGCAGCCGCGAGCCGGCCTGGTAGTAGTTTTGCTGGTTGGTGACCGGGTTCCCCGCCGTGTTCGGAGGCGGCATGTACTTCAAGACGTTGACGGCTACCGGGTCGAAGCGAGAGGCGGGGATGACGTTGCCCGGCACGGCGTCGCGGATGAAGCCGCCGGCGGGGTTGGCCCGGGTGGTGAAGGGGTCGAAGACGCGGATGAGTTGGCCGTTGGCGGCCAGGGTCCGGGAGAAGTCGCCCTGGCGCTCCAGCGCCGTGGGCACGGTGTTAGTGGTCGAGGTGAAGCCGCGCTGGCGCAGGCCCTCGTAGGAGCCCATGAAGAAGAGCTTGTCGCGGCGGATGGGGCCGCTGGCCATGCCGCCGAACTGGCTGCGCTTGAAGCTGATGAGTTCCTGCCCGAGCCGGTTGGCGAAGAAGTTGTTGGAGTCCAGAACGGAGTTGCGCAGGAACTCGTAAACGCTGCCGTGGAGGTCGTTGGCGCCGGACTTGTAGATCAGGTTGAGTACGTTGCCCTGGCTGCGGCCGAACTCGGCCGGGTAGTTGGCGCCCATCACCTTGTACTCCTCGATGGCGTCCACCGAGGGGAACACCGAGATGCCGGAGGCGCCGTTCACGGTGGGGTGGGTGGCGCTGACGCCGTCGATGAGCTGGTCCATCGCCCGGAGGCGCGCGCCGTTGACCGAGTAGCGCATGTCGCCGTAAAAATTCCCCACCGAGCCGGCCACGCCCGGCGTCAGGAAGATCAACGCGTAGACGTTGCGCGAGTTCAGCGGCAGGTTCCTGAGGCGGCGATTGTCCACCACCTTGCCCACCGAGGACGTGGTAGCCTCCAGCAGCGAGGCCTGTGCCGTCACCAGGACCGACTCGGTGATCGCGCCCACGTCCAGGGCCACGTCCACCAGCGCCTGCTGCTGCACCTGGAGGACGATGCCGTCGCGCACGAACTTCTTGAAACCCTGCGCCTCGACTTCGACGCGGTACTGGCCAGGCGGCAACAGCGGAGCGATGTAGTTGCCGGCGGCGCCGGAGCGCACCTCGGTTCTGGCGTTGGTGGCGGTGTTGACGACCGTTACCGTGGCCTGCGGGACGACCGCCCGTGACGGGTCGCGGATTGTCCCCAGGATGGCGCCGGCGAAGGACTGGGCGGCACAGGACAGCGCCGCCAGGCACAGCAAGATGATGACCCTTCGCATTGTCGTTACCTCCCTGTCTTTGCGGCGATTATATCACCGGCGCGCGGGGCAGGGTGGGAACGGCCGCTCAGAACGAAATCCGGCCGCTGATCTGCAAAAACCGCTTGTTGGTCTGCGAGGTTACCGTCACTTGGGCGAAATTGGTCGCCAGCGGGTTGGTGGCGGGCGCGGCGAACTGCGTGCGGTTGAAGACATTCAGCGCCTCGAAGCGGCCCTGAAACGCCACTCGCTCGGTGATCCGGAATTCCCGGAGCACGTTGGCATTCCAGCAATTGGTCGGGTCGGCGCGCAAGCTGTCGATACGGGTCGGGAAGATGCGGCGGTGGAATGCCGCCGGCGCCCGGGCCGAGACGCGCTCGAAGTTGTCGGTGTTGAACCAGCGGTCGAAGGTGCGGACCCCGGTGTTGATGTCCTCGAGCTTGCCGTAATAGAAGAGGTTGCCAAAGTCCAGCAGCGGGCCGGGCTGCGCCTCCCACGCCACCCCGAGCTGGAAGCCCCCTGCGATCCAGCTCAGCGGGCCCTGGCGGACGAAGTGGCGTCCCCTCCCAAACGGGAGTTCCCAAATCGTATTGAAGACCAGCCGGTGCGGCCGGCCGTTGTTGCTTTCCCGCCAGGAGGGCAAGGGGTCGAACTCGTTCAGGTAGACATCGCGGTCCCGGTCCTGAAGGCGCGTGTAGGCCATGTAAATACTGAAGCCCTTGGAGAACCGCCGCTCAAAGCTGACCTGAAGGTCGTGCGTGCGGACCGTGCCGAAGGGCGCGGTGCTCCGCGACAGACCGGAAGCGTGTGGGTATGGCCGCAGCAACTGGCTCTTGCGGATGGTCGATGAAGTAAAGAACCCCTGAGTGCTCAGGTCCTGGTAGACCAGCGGAGCCGACGCACGCAAGTCGTTGAAGTTCGAGAGCAGAAACGGATTCTGGACGTTGGCGTTCAGGTTGGTGGCGATGGCGTCCTTCCGCACCAGGCCGTCGGCCCAGAACTGCTCAGCCAGGGGATTCAGGTTCTTAGTCACGTAGACGCGGTCCGAGTAAGAGCCGCTGTAGGCCACCTCCACCAGCATCGAGGACTGGATCTGGCGCTGGATTCCGATCTTCCACCGGCGCTGCCGGGCGTTGCGCGTGTCGAAGTCCGCAAAGGTCAGGCTGCGGCCGGCAGTCGCCATGGCGCCGAACGCGTCGCGCACCGGCTCGTCGAAACGCGTCCCGTCCGCCCGCACGGGGAACGGATCGAGCATGGGCGAGATGCCGCGGCGCGGATCGCCGACCAGCCAGTTCACCCCGAAGTCGTTGGTAAGGTTCGTCGAGGTGGTCCGCGAGAAGCCCAACTGGTTCACCGACTCGGTGGCCGCGTTGAGCGAGTCGAAGAACAGGCCGAACCCGGCCCGGATCACCGTGCGCGAGTTGAGCTGATAGGCGGCGGCAAGCCGCGGCAGCCACATGAGCTCGTTGCGGCGGCTCTGCCTGGGAGCGCCGCCCGAGCCGGCATAGACGGGACCGCCGCGGACCACAAAGTCCGCCGCTGGCCGTTCCGGAACCGCGTTGGCCGCGTACGCGGCTTGGGCCGCCTTCGAGACCGGAAGCTCCGTCCCCGGTACGAAGTAGGTGAGCCACCGGTTGTAGCGCTCGGTGGGACCCTGTGCGTACTCCATCCGCAGGCCGAGGTTCAGATTGAGCTTGGGCGTCACCCGCCAGTTGTCCTGAACGTGCCAGCCATAGTACGGCGACATAATGATGAAGGTGTCGGTGGCGCCGATGGTCATGCTGTTGGGCAGGCCCATCATGAACGCCGCCCAGGAATGCCCGAGACTGCCCGCGGGCGTGAACGTGTCGTCATTGCGGCGCGTGTAGGCGTTGCTGAAGCCGAAGTTGCCGGAGGTGTTGCCGCCGCCGCCACCCACGCGATAATGACGCCGGAAGTCGATTCCGCCGCGCAAAGAGTGTTTGCCGCGAATGTGCGACACGTCCGCTTTGAGCGCCCCCGAACGAAAGCGGGAGATCGACGGCACGTTGCGGCCCATTTCATTGTAGCCGGCGACGTTCATCAGAGGCAGGATGTGCAGGTCCCCGGCGCGCTCGTCGAGGTACTTGGGCAAGCCTACGTCGCTCGGCTTGTAGTTCATGATTTTGGGCGGGTACGTCGGTCCCAGATATTGGTTGCCGGAAATCGAGACATCCAGGACGGTGCTCGCGCCCTGCGTCCAGACCCAGTCCGCCACCGCGGCGATATTATGCCGCCGGTCTATGTACGCCATCAGGCCGGGCTCGGTCTGATAGGCCCAGTCGCTGTTTTCCAGATAGTAGTCGTCGTAAGTCCAGCGGCCGTAGAAGCGGTGCTGGTCGGAGTGTTTGTAATCGAAGCGGTTGGTGTAGGCTTCGTACGGGGCCCTCCAGCGGATATCCACACCCAGGTAGTTGTTCAGCGGCTCGTCGCGCGGACTGAACGGATCGTTG
>JBBTDS010000715.1:0-3914 GCA_038060875.1 Acidobacteriota bacterium
GATTTTCCGCGCTGAGGGCGGGCGGGGATCGAGGCGCGTCGAATGGCCAAGAAAAAGAAAAAGCCAAACCCGAAGATGCAGGCTTGGATTGACGCCCGCAAGCTCTACCACCTGTCTCACGCCCAGGTCCAGATGGCTCGCGAGCTGGGGATGAATCCGAAGAGGCTCGGCAAGAAGAACAACCACGACCAGGAGCCGTGGAAAATGCCGCTCCGGCAATTCATAGAGCACCTCTACTTCAAACGGTTCGGGAAGGAACGGCCGGACGTCGTGCTGTCCATCGAAGAGAAGGTCCGGCGCGACGAGGAGAAGAAGGCATCGAGACGCGAGGCCAAGCTGTTACGCCGGCAGGCCGAGGCGGCTGCACAGGCAAAGCCCGAGGCGAGCCAACCCTCGCTCCCGGCAGCTTGATCTCCTACCAGGCCGCCTGCGCCGCTTCGCTCCGACTTTGATCGCCATCACGTCGGAACCATGATCGGCATCAGATCGGAACGGATGATCGGCTTCATCGGAATCCGCACAATGACGAGTTCCCGGTCCCGGGTCCTTCAAGGTAGCTCCGCGTTTACGACGGGCAGCCCCTCTGTGGCAGCGATGGTGCACAAGGCTTTGTCCGATGCAACGAAATAGTCCAAGAGTGCCCGCTGGCGCAAGCCCAAAGCCACCGCCAACTGAAGAGCATCCAGCGTCCGGAGACGTTGACTCACACCGTGTAGCTCGATGAGCCGTTCGGCCCGGCGATAGTGCGGACCGGTGACCGCCAGAACCTCGAAACTGCGGTGACGGATGTCCGAAAGGAAAGCCCTGCGCAGCTTGGACGCTTCGGCTAGAGTGATGGCGTGCGTCCGGACTTTTCCAGCGAATACTGATTGCATTTCGACGCTTGTCAAACGGGAGATGAGGATTCGTCGACCCGGTTCACTGAAGATGCTCTGCACCTTAGCGGAACCGAGTTCTTGATGGTAAAACTTTGTGAGCGCGCTGGAATCGAAGAAATAGGTGGCCACTCAGATCAGAACCGATCCTCGCGCTCGGCGATAATGTATTCGGCCCAAGATGCCGGATCCTTCGAGGTGATCTTTCGGACCTCTTCGTGGCTGGGCACGTAGTCCATCGCCTCAACCTCTTCCCGGACTTCCTCCATGTACTCATGATCCAGGAAAGCACCCAGCGGATCCTCTGGCAGGTCGGATACCGCAACCGTGACGCGTTGGTTCTCCTCTAGCGCCAGCGGCTGCAATGGCCGAAGCATGCCGTTCTGGTAAACGGCTTCTACCTGCTTAGTCATGACACCTTGATTCTACGACAGCGGCCGGACGACGGACATCTCCTAAAATGGTCGGGGCGGGCAGATTTGAACTGCCGACCCCCTGCGCCCAAGGCAGGTGCGCTACCAGGCTGCGCTACGCCCCGACCGACGTGGTGGGCTGTTCCCATTGTAGAACAGGGCCGGCGCCGCGTGATATCGTGGCTGTCCGGGAGGGACGGATCTTTGAGATTCACTGCGATTGCATTGGCCCTGGTAGCCGGCGTGAGCCTGGAGGGGCAGTTCGCCGACAAAAAAGCCCTGACGCTGGAGGGCGTCAAGAAGGTCGCGGCGGCCGCCGCCGCCGAGGCCAACAAGAACAACTGGAAGGTGGCCATCGCCATCGTGGACGCCGGCGGCCACCTGCTTTACTTCGAGCGGATGGACGGCGCGCCGCTATCGGCGGTCGAGCTGGCCACCGGCAAGGCGCGTGCGGCGGCGGTGTTCGGCCGCCCGACCAAGGCCTACGAGGACCAGCTCGTCGGCGGCCGCATGGCCGTGCTGAAGATTCCCGGCGTTATGCCGTTTGAGGGCGGCGTGCCGATCATGGCCGGCGCCCAGGTGGCCGGCGGGATCGGCGTCAGCGGCGTGACCGCGCCGCAGGACGGGCAGGTGGCCCGGGCCGGCGCGGCCGCGGTGGGCACGGCGCCCTGATTAGGCTCGCAAAATACGGTGACAGGCAACGCTGTCCACGCGCCACTGGCTGGAGGCGGTCGCGTGGTCTCCGTGCGGCTTGGGACAGCGAAGCCTGTCACCGTATTTTACTGCGGGAACTTCGGATCGGCCTTCACTTCCTCGAGTTGAGCCGTGTGCCGCTCCGCGTGGCCGGCGATGCGCAGAAACCACTGGTAGCCGTCCATCAGCTTGCCGCCGGCGGCCGGGGATGTGTAGTTCCGCAAGGGCAAGCCGGTGGTCTGGGCCAGCGCTATGATGCGGTCCCGTGTGCCGTTGAACCGCTCGATCAGCTCGCGCCGGCCGGCCCAGCGCCCCTTGGGTTGCAGCGGCTCGGGCGCCTGCCGCTTCTGGCTGCGATCGGTGTAAAGCTTCAGCAGTTCTTCGTCGCTCAAGTCCGCCCGCCTGCCCGCCGCCGGCGTCGATTCGAGCAGCCGGGTGAGCGTGCGGTAATACGCTTGCTCCGTCAGCACGATGTGCTCGGCGCACTCGCCCACCGACCAGCGATCGGGGGCGGGCTTGAAGTTCCACTGGGCTTCCGAGATCCCGGCGATGGCGGCCAGGAACAGCTTGCGGCTGCTGCGCAGCCGGGTGAGCGCGGTCTGGCGTTCCTCAGGGGTGATGGTTTGGCCTACCAAGGGCGCCGCCACGACCAGCCAGAGCAAGGGTCTCATGGGTATTCCTCCAGCTTCCAGGCGCAATCTGAAATACTGTATCACGGGCGGCGAAATGAACCGGAGGACCTTCCTGCAAACCCTGGCGGCGGCCGGCGCCCTGGCGCCGCGGCCGCCCAATTTCGTTTTCGCGCTCGCCGACGACCTCGGCTGGGCGGACACGGCCACCTACGGCGCCGACCTGCACGAGACGCCCAACATCGACCGGATGGCCGGGGAGGGCGTGAAGTTCCTGCGCGCCTACGCCGCCTCGCCGGTGTGTACGCCGACGCGGGCGTCGATCCACACCGGCAAGCACCCGGCCAGACTGCACATGACCATCTGGCGCGAGGCCGCCCGCAAGCCGCCGCTGAAGAACCGCGTGGTTCCGCCGGTGGTCGAGGAAAACCTGCCCCACCAGGAAACGACCCTGGCGGAGGTGCTGCGCGGCGCGGGCTACTTCACCGCGCACATCGGCAAGTGGCACCTTGGCGGCGCGGAGCATTATCCGGAGACGCACGGCTTCGACGTCAACATCGGCGGCACGGTGTGGGGCGCGCCGGCCACGTTCTTTTATCCCTATCGCGGCAGCCAGCTTTACGGCGGCGAATACCGCTACGTGCCGGGCCTCCACGGCGGCAAGCCCGGCGAGTACCTCACCGACCGGCTGACGGAGGAAGCCCTGAAGGCGATCGACGCCGCCGGCCAGCGGCTCTTCTTCCTCAACCTCTGCTACCACACCGTGCACACGCCGATAGAGGGCAAGCCGGAGCTGGTCGAGCGGTACCGGGGCAAGCTCAAGGCCGGGCTGCATCACAAGAATGCCGCCTACGCCGCCATGGTGCATAGCCTCGACGAGAATCTCGGGCGGGTGCTGGCGCGGCTCGACGAGCGCGGCCTGGCCGCGCGCACCGTGGTGATCTTCACCTCCGACAACGGCGGCTACGTGAACCAGTACCGCGGCCAGACGGTGACGGACAACTGGCCGCTGCGCTCGGGGAAAGGATCGCTTTACGAGGGCGGCATCCGCGTGCCGCTCATCGTGCGCTGGCCCGGCGTGGCGCCCGCGGGCGCTCTCTGCCGCGAGCCGGTCTCGTCGATCGATTTCTACCCGACGATGCTGGAGATGGCCGGGCTGTCCGGCGACGCGAAGCACAACGCCCGCGTGGACGGCAGGAGCCTGGTGCGGCTGTTGAAGAACCCCGGGGCGTCGCTGGACCGCGAGGATCTCTTCTTCCACTACCCGCACTACTACCCGACCACGACGCCGGTCAGCGCGATCC
>JBBTDS010000716.1:0-1357 GCA_038060875.1 Acidobacteriota bacterium
GCCTGGCCGGCGATTACAAGGACCTGCCCGCGGGCCTCTCGCCGAGGGAGCGCAAGCGGTGGATCTACCAGCGCTTCGTCAAGGACTACTACCGCGCCGTCCGCGGCGTCGATGAGAACCTGGGGCGGGTGCTCGACTACCTGGACAAGCGCGGGCTGGCCGAGGACACGCTGGTCCTCTACACCTCCGACAACGGGTTCTTCCTGGGCGAGCACGGCTGGTACGACAAGCGGTTCATGTACGAGCCGTCGCTGCGCGTGCCGCTCCTGGCCCGCTACCCGCGCGCGGGCGCCGCCGGACGGGTCGAGCAGCGCATGGCGCTCAACATCGACTTTGCGCCCACCATCCTGGATTTCGCCGGCGTGTCCATCCCGGAGACGATGCAGGGCGTGAGCCTGCGGCCGCTGATCGAAGGCCGCGCGCCCGCGCGGTGGCGGACGTCGATCTACTACACTTACTTCGAGAACTCGTGGCTGTTGCGCGGCAAGGGCAAGGAGGGGCTCAAGGACCCGAGCTTCCAGTACTTCACCCCGCACCGGGTGTCGCCGCACCGCGGCGTGCGCACCGCGCGCCACAAGCTGATCGAGTATTACAGCGAGGGCGACTACTGGGAGCTGTTCGACCTCGAGAGCGACCCGCACGAGGTGAAGAACCTGTACGGCGACGCGAGCTACGCGACCATTACGGCCGAGCTGAAACAGGAACTGGCGCGACTGCGGGCGGAGTTTGTAGGATAAGTCTCCCGACTTGTCGCCGGGGGTGTCCTCAAAAACAGTGTCGAAAGTGTCGAATTCTGTCGAACTTTGTCGAACTGGCGGCCGCAGCATCTCCGGTTACAGCTTATACCCGGTGGTCAAGGGGTGGCGCCGCTGGGGGAGTCTGGGGGCGGCTGTTATCAAGGGGTTAGGGGGACGGGAGGGGTTGTGACTGGCAGGAGGCCACGGGCTCCCGCCGCCGGGCCGCATGGCGGTGTCGGCGGCGTTGTAAATTAGAGTGAGGAGGCAAGGAATGTCGGAGCGGAACACGTTCGACACGCAAGCCCGAAGCCCTCGGCAAGAGCAGCGGCCGCGCTGCCGGCTGGAACCCGCCGCGGTGGCGGTTTTCGTCTTCCTAGCAAGTGCTGGTCTCCTGGTCCCCCAAGGGACCACGATCCCAAATTGGTGGTTCTCAGCAGACCCGAAGAAGGTGGTTGCAGACCCACTGTTTCCTACGTTTTCGCTGATTGAACGGAAGCAGATCTTGTTGCAGATCGATCCGACGTTCGCCAAGATGTCTTCGGAAAAACAAGACTCCTATCTGTGGATCGCCGAGACGAGGTATCTGCCGAAGGCTCCTGAGCCAAAGACCGTGTTCGTCT
>JBBTDS010000717.1:0-1408 GCA_038060875.1 Acidobacteriota bacterium
GCTGAACGGGCAGCGACCCTCAGGAAGAAGCGTACCAGGATAGTCGAGGCCCCGTTGTCGAACCATCCATATCAACAGTCACCCGATTGTTCGCGCTACGACTGGAGAGGTCCGACCATTTGGATGTTGCTTGTCCTCTCAGTCCTGGCTGTCGTACCCGGGGAAAGCCTTGCACGCCCGCCAGAAGCTATTTGCAGCGCAGTCTCCCCAGATGACACTTCACATAAACTCCCAGAAGGCTACAGAACGAAGAGGCTGGAGAAGCTCTTCAAGGAGGTGAAAACACGAAGCCGCCACAAAGTGCGATTTACGAAGCTCCGCGGGGAAGCAATTCGCGAGAAGCTCATGGGGAGGACAACGTTCTGCAGTGACGAGATCGTAGTCCAGCTGGCACCTCTGACTTCGAAGGAGCAGCGCGAGAATGTGATAGCTCACGAATTGTTTCACATCATCCTGCAGAGCGAAGGCTTCATTAGGGCAACCGCCGTCCCAAAGGGAGACCTCTTCTTGAGCGCTGTCGCTTCCACGCTTTCGTCTTGCGTTGAAGACGCGTTGATTGATCGAAGGATGAAAGCGGCGGGGTTCCGGCCAGAGGTGATCTCCGATGTCCAGGCGAAAGAGATGATGGGACCATATCGCTTTCCGGACAGCACAGTCCAAGACGAGGGTTTCCAAAAGCACGCTGCTCTGAGGTTGTACTGTTTCTGCTTCCGAATGAGCCGCGTTTCCATTGCAGAAATCGAGGCCCGGACTAGTCAATTACATCCGGCTATTGTCCGGCACGCGCGTGAGCTGCGCGACCGTCTCGGCATCCGGCGATGTGACGACCCGACGTCCTGTTTCGACAATACCAAACGTTTAAGAGATTTGATGGGCTACCCGATTTGGCTCGAAAACCCGCTCACCGGGAAGTTTGAATGACCAGACAGTGGCCGTCCTGTTGATGAGTGCCTTGCAGAGCATTGAGAACCTTGCGAGCCTTCGAAATGCCGCTTGAGGATCGATGAAGCGCCTAACGAAGGCATGCACCCGCCCGGCCAAGAACGGGCCGGCGGGTGATGCCCGAGTCGTTAGGGCGCCGTGAGGACGAGTGCAAATGAAGATCACCCGGGTACGCTGTCAGAGCTACGAGGCAGCCCCCGACGAGCCCGGCGTGCCGCGGCGGCTGTCAGGCGTCTGCGCCCCGCATCAGCGGCGGCTGAGCACCGCCATCAAGCAGGCGCGCAACATCGCCCTGCTGTCGTTCGCGTCGCGCTAGGGTGCTGCCACCGCTTGCTGACGCGCGCGGCTTGGCGGATTCGACACCTTACCGAGCCGCGACCGTAAGGGAGCGGGGCAGCCAGGGAGATTGTTCCATGCAAGTCATTTTGAGAGAAGACGTGGAGAAACTGGGCGCCCGCGGCCAGGT
>JBBTDS010000718.1:0-1571 GCA_038060875.1 Acidobacteriota bacterium
CCCTACGATAACCGAAACCTGCGGATTTGTCCAGCCCCGCCGCTAATCAATTACTCCAGCGCCAACACCCGCGTCTCCACATCGAGCATTTCCCCTCCTACGCGCCGGAGCTCAACCCCGATGAGGGAGTCTGGGCGTTGGCCAAGCGGGAACTGGCCAACGGTCGCCCCGACTACCGCCATGAGCCGATGGACGATCTCATCCGTTCGATCGAGAGTATCCGAAGGTCACCAGCGCAACTGCGCGGCGGCATCCTCCCATCAGAACTTCCCCTTTTTGTGCGCTGATCATTGCATTATTTATGCATAGATCATAGAAACGGCGGCGCTGGGGTCTGTCAAGTAAACTTCCGCCGCCAGTCCGCCGGTTCACACCTCATGGGCCGTGGTAGATTGGCCGGCATCAGACGATTCCCGGAACGGCGCCGTGCGTAAACTCCAGGTTTTGTGCTGGCTGCCGGCAACGCCGAGAATGCCGGGCCAGGCCGCCGGCCCGGACAAGTGCATCGTTGTGGCCGTGGCGCACTCCGACGACACAGCGCAAATCGCCGGCGCAACATTGGCGAGGTATGTCACCAAAGGGTACAAAGGCGTTTGTGCGGTGCTGGCCAGTCACCCCGCGGGGAACGCGTCACGGCCTGGACAGCTCGGAGCGGACGCGCTTGAGGTCATACAGCATGAGAGGGAAAAGGCGCTTGCGACGGCGCGGCGTTACGGCGCTACCACCGTGTTCTTCGACTTGCACCCGATCCGGATCCAGTACGGGCGCGGCGCCGCCGGCACCGGTTCGCCTCTCTGGAGCCGCTTTCGCCCGCCTGGAACGATCGACATCAGCATAGCTCCCTACTCCCGGGAAACAGTGACGGCGGTGGCGCGGCTGTTTACCCGCTGGAATCCGGAGGTCGTGATCACTCACTCGATCGGCGAGGGCGACATCGAGCATCACAGCGGCGCCGATCTGGTCTACCGCGCCTGGCAGGAGGCCCGGCGCGGCGGGGCGCGCCTGGGACAACTCTGGCTCCGGGCGCTAACCGCGCGGCTGGGCGCTGCGCGCACCGGCGGCGCGTCGCTGATCTCGGAGCCCTCGCTTCGCAGGTTCTTCGAACCCACCCGCATTTCGGCCGGCGCCGGCGAAGACTTCTTCGTGGTCGCCGACGCGCGCGAGCCTGCGCTGGAAACGCAGCCGCAGTGGGAGAAGCCGCTGGGCGCCCCGTTCGACTATGCGCCGCGGAGGGCGAAGCCGGTGGTCATGGCGGTCGGCGCGCACAGCGACGACATCGAAGTGCAAGCGGGCGGCACGCTCACCCGCCTGATCCAGCAGGGTTGGCGGGGAATCTACGTTGTATCCACCAACAACACGGCCGGCAATTACCTGGACGTCCCCGGCGCCGGCGCAGGCTCCGGGCAGCCGCGGTTCCCAACTGACGCGCTGGAGACCATTCACGTCCGCCAGGAAGAAGGCCGTTCGGCGGCCGCCCTGCTCGGCGCGGAACCCTATTTCCTCGACCTCCACGAGACTTAGCGATCACCACATAATAACATTTACTTTTAAAGGCACATCGGGTATAGTTG
>JBBTDS010000719.1:0-3329 GCA_038060875.1 Acidobacteriota bacterium
GCCGCCGTTGAAAACAAAGGACAATGTGCCGCGAACTGCGAAAGTCAGGTTAACCGCGGGCACCAAAGAGGGGTCGGGCATGCCCGACCCCTACCGCGGGGTCCGTAAACCGTTGTAGGGGCGAGGCATGCCTCGCTCCTGGTAAGCATCACCCTTGACTGGGCAGGGCTTGACGCTGGAGCCCATTTTCATGCGGTGTGGTGAGCCGCAGGCTCACCGCGTGACTGTCACCGAAGTTCCAGGCTCCTCCGGTCGGGTTCGAGTCTGGCACGATGGTGCTGCGCGCGTGAATCTGCGTCCGAGCGCGCATGTCGGGACCTCCCTACCGGCGCACGCCACTCTTCAGCTTGCGCGGGTCGCGGACCGGGTAGTCCAAGCGCCAGACCTTGGGCACGGTGGCCTGGAATTCGGCGATCTTTGCACGGAGCGTCTTCACCACCTCGGGGTGGGCGTCGGCCACCGGGCGCGATTCGCCCGGATCGCTCTCAAGGTCGTAGAGTTCCGGCGCCGCCCGCGGCTTCTCCCGCTCGGCGACGTGCAGCTTCCAGCGGCCGTCGCGGATGGCGGTGACGTTGTCGAGGTACACCCAGAAGAACGGCTGCCGCCGCTTGAAGTCTCCTTCGCCCGCGAGCAGCGGCCAGATGTCCTGGCCGTCATAGAGGCGGTTCGTGGGCAGTCGCGCGCCGGCCAGGCGGACCACCGTCGGGAAAACGTCGTAGGCGATGGCGGGCGTCCCAACGACCCTGCCGGCGGGAATCCTGCCCGGCCAGGAGGCGATGAAGGGCACCCGGACGCCGCCTTCGTAAGCGTCCCGGATGCGCCCCCGCAAGGGGCCGGTCTGGCCGCCCGGGGCCATCGGCCCGTTGTCACTGGAGAAGAACACCAGCGTGTTCTCGCCCAGGCGCAGCTCATCGAGCACGGCCAGGAGGCGCCCGGTCTCGCGGTCCATGTACTCGATGGCGTCGTCGTAAATGGGGCGACCAGGACGGCGTTCCTTCGCCGGCAGCACCAGCGGCGGGTGCGGGATCGTGTGCGAAAGGTAGATGAAGAACGGGCGCCGGCGGTTCGCCCGCGCGAAGCGGATCGCCTCATCGACGTAGCGCGTGGTGATATCGGCGACGTTCTCGCCGCCCAGGTCTTCGATGATTTCGTGGCCGCGATAGAGGTGCGCCGGCAGCATGTCCATGCTGTACGGCATGCCGAAGTAGTGGTCGAAGCCGTGCTCGGTGGGGAGATACTCGCGGCGGTCGCCGAGATGCCATTTGCCGATGGCCGCCGTGGCGTAGCCGAGGCCGCGCAGCACGTCGGCCAGCGTGACCTCGTCGGCGGGAAGGCCGGCGGGACTGTCGGGCCGCAGCACATCGACGATGCCGGTGCGAAACGGCTGCCGTCCGGTGAGCAGCGCCGCCCGCGAGGGGCTGCACACGGTATGGGCGACGTAGTATTGCGTGAAGCGCACGCCGCCATGCGCCAAGCCGTCGATTGCCAGCGTACTGACCCGTCGGCTGCCGTAAACGCTTAGATCCTGGTAGGCCAGGTTGTCGGCCCAGATCCAGACGATGTTGGGGCGGTAGGCGGCGGCGAGCGGCGCAGCCGCGGCGCTCAGGAAGAGGCGTCTGGAGAGGGCCATCGCGACACCCCCTATCATAAGCACGGCGGGTGGCTTGTGCTACGCTGGCCTCTTATGCAGCTTTCCGAAGCATTTCGCGCGCTGGGGGAGCAGGCGTTCGCCGAGCTGCTGCGCCGCATCTCCATCGGGAAACTCAAGACGTTCAAGCTGTACGAGGGCCTTAAGGTGCGCGGGCGGCTGGCCAAGCTCAACACCGAAAGCCTGCGCAAGGCCGGGCCGCGCTTCTGGAGCCGGCTCGGCGAGGGCGACGAAGAATTCGCCAAGGAACTGGGCCAGGCGGTGCTGGTCTCCAACGTGGAGATGGTGCAGGCGGTGCTGGATTTTCTCGGCGTCCCCAACCGCGACGGTTTCTTCGAGAAGGACGTCGATGCCTCGCCCTACCTGACCGAGGGCTGGCAGCAGCGGGTCTACGAGAAGTTCCACGGCGCGCATCCCGAGCCGGTGCTGCTGCTGTACATCAACCATCTGGCCTGGGAGCTGACCAAAGAGCCGAGGCTCTTCGCTCCGGCGGCCGCGTGAGGGCGCGCGGCGTTTGCGGCCGGGGCTGGCTTGCCTTACCATAGGTAAGGACATGCCTGTAGCCACGTTGACCAGCAAGGGACAAATTACCGTACCGGCCAGCGTCCGAGCGCAACTGGGACTGAAGACGGGCGACCAGCTCGATTTCGTACTGGCTCCCGATGGCTCTGTGACCCTTAAGGCGAAGCGCACGCGCTTTGAGGAGTTGCGCGGGATATTGCGCAGCGCCCGGAGACGGTCCATTTCGCTTCAGGAGATGGGCGAGGCCATCGAGCGAACGGTCGGGGCGCGATGGAAGCGGGCCGCGGAGGCCCGGCCGAAATGATCGGCCTCGACACCAACGTCCTGGTGCGCTATCTCGCAGAGGATGACAAGGCCCAGGCCGACCGCGTCCAACGGCTGCTGGCGGCGGCAAGAACGAGAGGCGAGGCCGTCTACGTTTCCCTGGTTGTGCTTTGCGAGACGTACTGGGTGCTGCGGAGCGTGCTGGACAGGTCAAGGTCGGACATCCTGGATGCTCTGGAGTCGCTGCTGACCGTGGACGTGTTTCATGTCGAGGAGCAAGATGTGGTCCGACAGGCGCTGGAGGCCTCCATCAGAGGGAAGGGCGACTTTACGGACCACCTCATCGGTCACCTCCACCTGGCTCGCGGCTGCCGTCACACCGCCACGTTTGATCGCGCCCTGCGCGCGGCTCCCGGGTTCACGGTGCTGTAAGTGGCGAGCAGGCTTTGCCCCTTCGCAACACCGCTCTGGTCGCGCGGAGGACCTGGGCGTTGAGCTGGAGGGGTGTCACCTCGGCTCGTACGGGGCTCCGAGTCCAGTCAGGCGATACACCCAAGTATTGCCGATGTCGGTGGGGACGACAAGGCGTCGGCCGTCGGGGGAGATGGCGACCGAGCACACGTCCGATTCTTGTCCCTCCAGGCGCGCGAGCTGACGGCCCGAGGCTAACCATCTCCCGTTCGGGCTGACGGCCACGCTGCGCACCGAGCCGCTGGGCCCCTCGATCTTTCGTTCCAGCTCGGCCAACGCTTGCGCCTGCGGCTTGTCTGTGCCTGGCATGAACCAGCCTGTTCCGCCTCTCCGGTAGCCCCAAGTACACATCGGGCAAGCCAGGGGGCAAGGGCCTGTACTACTAAATCCCCGCTTCTTTGCACGGCGCGAAGATTCTTGTCTC
>JBBTDS010000720.1:0-3366 GCA_038060875.1 Acidobacteriota bacterium
CGCACCGGTGGTCAAAGACCCCAACCGGGTGGCGGATCCCTCCACACTCCGCCGCCGGTTTCGCGACCTGGATTCCTCGCCAACGCCATACGGCTTTCTGCGGAAAACGGTGGCGGCGGCGAGCCATTGGCTGGCTAGGGGAGAGGTACTCCGCCATAGCCCGTTGTCGCGGTCCTGGCGAACGGTGGTCCCCTTCCTGCGCCAGCTCTGGCCGCTGCTGGATTATCTCCAGCAGCGCAACTGGACCGCCACCCGCAGCCGGCGCCCCAGACCATTCATCACCGCTTGAGCGCCCTGCGCTGCCTCTACCGCTTCCACCACGGGCGCGAGATCCCCGGACCCGGCGGCCTCACCTCCACCCGCGCTCCGCGCAGCCCCTTCGGATATGGCGGGCCGCGCCGGGCTTCGCTCAAGGCCCGCCGGAAACAAGCGCGACAGGCGACGAAATTGGCCCCCCCCCTTGTCTGACGCCCCGAAAAGGATTACAATTCCCGCAAGGAGGGAGTTTGATGACTAGAGGAGGGTTCCGTCTACCGCTGTTTTGTCTCGTGGCGGCCTGTTCATGGGTCGCTGCGTTCCCGAAACCGGCACATGCTCAGGTCCTCTACGGTTCCGTGACGGGCGCCGTTACGGATCAGAGCGGGGCAGTGATACCTTTAGTGCAAGTGGCCCTGACCAATGACGCTACGGGGCTGAAACGTCAAGCCACCACAGATGACACAGGCCTTTACAGAATCCTCGACCTGCCCCAAGGTACTTACACGATCGAAGTATCGGCCAGTGGGTTCAGGTCGCTGAGGAAGACCAACGTCATCGTGGTCATTGGGCAGGTAAACGCGCAAGACTTGCAGTTGGTCGTAGGAGCCCCCACGCAAGAGGTGACCGTGCAGGGCAGCGTGGCCGTGCTGCAGACGCAGAAGGCCGACGTTCACACCGAGATCACCAGCCACGCGATTACGAACCTTCCCCTGAATGTTTATCGCAACTTTCAGGCGGTCACATTGCTGACGCCGGGAGTTTTTTCCGTTTCGGCCATCGCGGACAGTTACCCGAATGGCCTCGCCAGCGGGCCGGAGCGTTCCATGAGCATCTACTCGAACGGCCTGCCCTCGCGCATCAATAACACCCGGATAGACGGGGCCACGAGCCTGAACGCCTGGCTGCCGGACCATGTCCTGATCATCCCGCCGCAGGAGACGATCCAGGAGGTGAACGTCCAGACGGCGACCTACGGTGTGGAGAAGGGGCTCACGGCGGGCGCCGCGACGGACGTGGTGACCAAGTCGGGGACCAACGACTTGCACGGTTCGCTCTACGCCTTCCACACCAACGACGCCCTGGTCGCCAGGAATTTCTACGACTTCAACCCCAAGAAAGCGAAGAGAGTCCACAACAACGACGGCGCCGCCCTGGGAGGGCCCATCAAGAAAAACAAGCTGTTCTTCTTCGCGAACTGGGACGGTTACTGGGAGCGCAAGAATTCGGCGGGCACCGGTCTGATCCCGCCCCAGAGCTATCGTGACGGAGACTTCACCTCCGCGCTCGAGCTGCCCCTGTTTGACAACACCGGAAAGGCCATCAGCGTCTGCACCACCGAAGGCGGAACGACGCAGTTGCGGCAAGGGATGGTGTTTGACCCTACCACAGGGAATCAAACCAATGGGACGGGGCGCTGCGTTTTCTCTTCTAACGGCCGTCTCAACGTCATTCCTCCCAGCCGGATCGTCAAGGGCGCGCGGAACTTCTGGCCGCTGCTCTCCCAGCCGAAAATCGCGGACCCTATCACGGTCAACACGGCCTTCAACGACTTCTACACCACCAACACGCGCTTCACACGGCAAATCGGCACCGGCAAGGTCGACTGGAATCGCAATGACCGGCACACGGTCTGGGGCAAGTGGACGCTCCAGGAGGCCAACGTGAGCGTGCCCATGCAGTACGGGAAGGCGGGTGGAAGCTCCGGCTATTCCGGTTTCATGCGCACGCAAACGGGAACCGTCGGCCACACTTGGACGCTTTCGCCCAGTCTGGTCCTGACGGGCCACGTGGGCTACTCCAAGCAGAGAACGGATGCTTTTGCGGCGAATCATGGCGAGCCTCTGGGACAAACCGTGCTGGGCGTACCTGGGACGAACGAACCCCTCGGGAACGTCCTCTATACCGGGCTGCCTTCAATCCAGATAGGGGGATGGGCGACCCTGGGCAATGGGGACGCTTCGACCCCTTACACCCGCAGGGACCTCGGCTTGACGATTTCGCAGAATCTCGCCTGGCTGCGCGGCCGCCACGAGATCCGGCTGGGATTTGACTCTTCGCGCAACCATATCAACCACTTCCAGCCGGAACAGTGTTGCATGCGCGGGGCCCTCACTTTTTCGCAGGGCAACACCTCGATAAACGTGCCGGCCGATCCCGCGAACCCGGCGAACGGCCAGTTCCTGCAATTGTACACGTCGTCGAGTCCGAGCGCCGCGACTTACGCCGGCCGGGGCCACAGCGCCTACTTACAGAACTCCATCGCCGCGTTCAATCTGGGTCTGATGTCCCGCGTGGACAAGAGCTTTCAGTTCATTGATTTCACCGCGGGTTCATTCCCCTTCGCGCTCTACATAGGGGACCGCTGGAAGGCCACGCCGAAGTTCACCATCGACCTGGGCCTACGCTGGGAATACTTCCCCATGATCACGCGCGACACTGAGGCGAAGTTCGAGCTTTACGACCCGGACACCAACACCCAGTCGTTTGGAGGCATCGCGGGCAATCCGACGCATCTCGGGATAACCACCAGCAAGAAGCTCTTCGATCCGCGGATCGGATTGGCCTATCAGCTCAACGACCGGACGGTGGTCCGTGCCGGATACGGGATAGCCAACGACTCGATGCCTCTGGAGAGGCCGTTGCGCGGCTTTTATCCGATGGTGATCGCGGCGTCAGGTTTTCATCCTTCCACCTTCGTCAGCGGTTTTCTGCCCTACACGAGCTTCGACAAGGGGATTCCCCTGCTGCGAGGGCCGGACATCTCCAGCGGTAAGGTCACTCCTCCCCCCGATGTCACCGTGGGGACGATAGCCCCGGGAGAATTCAAGCGCGGCTATGTTCAGTCGTGGAACTTCTTTATCGAGCGGAGACTGCCCGGAGAGATGCTTCTGAACGCCGGCTATGTGGGCAACCATTTTGTCCACGAGTTCAACGGCCAGGACATCAACGCCGCGCCGCTCGGGGGCGGCAGCGCCAGCCAGCCTCTGGCCAGGTTCGGGCGTTACCTGGCGACGAGTCAATTCCAGGGCTACCTGAACTCTCATTACCACTCACTCCAGGTCTCGCTCAACCGGCGCACCGCGAGGGGTTTGTTCCTTCAGGGGTCCT
>JBBTDS010000721.1:0-23011 GCA_038060875.1 Acidobacteriota bacterium
GGGCTCTTCGCCGGCAAGGCGTTCGCCGCCGCTGCCAAACGCGACTTCTTCAAAGAGCTCGGCGTGCGCACCTTCATCAACGCCGCCGGCACCTACACCGCCCTGACCGCCTCGCTGATGCCGCCCGAGGTGAAGCAGGCCTGGGAGTACGCCTCCCGCCACTACGTTGTGCTCGATGAGCTGCACGACGCCGTCGGCAAGCGCATCGCTTCGCTCATCGGCTGCGAGGCGGCCATGGTGTCCGCCGGGGCGGCCTCGGCGCTCACCCTCGGCACGGCCGCCTGCATCACCGGCGCGAACCGCGAGTTCATCCGCCGCCTGCCGGACACCACCGGCATGAAGAACGAGGTCATCATCCAGAAGTCCCACCGCTTCGGCTACGACCACGCGGTGCGCAACTGCGGCGTCCGCCTCGTCGAGGTGGTGACGCGCGAGGACCTGGAGCGCGCCGTCAACGAGCGCACCGCCCTGATGCTGTTCCTCAACAACAACGATCCGGCCGGGCAGATCAAGGTGGCCGAGTTCGCCGAACTGGGTAAGAAGCTCAAGGTCCCGACCTTCAACGACTGCGCCGCCGACGCGCCGCCGGCCGAAAACCTTTCCAAATACCTCAAGCTCGGATTCGACCTGGTGACCTTCTCGGGCGGCAAGGGGCTGATGGGACCGCAGAGCGCCGGCCTGCTGCTCGGACGCAAAGACCTGATCGAAGCCGCCCGGATGAACGCTTCGCCCAATTCCGACACCGTCGGCCGCGGCATGAAAGTCAACAAGGAAGAGCTGCTGGCGATGATGGCGGCGGTCGAGAGCTACCTCAAGCGCGACCACCAGGCCGACTTTCGCGAGTGGGAGAAGCGCGCGAAGCTGATCGCCGACTACGCCGCCTCCATCCGCGGCGTCACCGCGGAGATCTACGTGCCGGAGATCGCCAACCACGTGCCGCACCTGCGGATCCGCTGGGATCAGAGCGCGGTGAAGATCAAGGTTGCCGAGGTCGTCAAGCAGCTCCGCGAAGGCCGGCCTTCGATCGAGCTGGTGCCCGGCGGCCGCGACCAGTTGATGGTCGGCGTCTGGATGATGCGCAAGGACGAGGCCCGCATCGTGGCCCGCCGCATCCGGGAGATACTCAAAGCGGCGGCGTGAGGACGCGCTATTGCGGCAGGTAATCCTCGTCGAGGATCTGGGCCGCCGTGAAGGGACAACTCTGCGGTAACTCTTCGGCCGGCACATCCGTTTCGGCTGCTGCGAGGCGCACGGCCGGGCGGTAGACGTCAGCGACCGCCTGCTCGAGACCGGCTGCTAAACTCGGGTTGTCGCCCAGCAGCTGCCCGATGGCGATCCGCTGGCTGGCAATGGTGACCCTCCAACTCCGGCTGCGGCGCCGCGGCTGCATGCGGTATTTCAGCAGATGCGTGATGAGCTTGATCAAGCGGTTTCCCAGCTCGCGCTTCTCGCTTTTCCCCATGTCCTCCAGTTCCTCGGCGATGTGCGCTATATCGGCCTCCGCCATCTTTCCGGAGCGGAGCAGTTCCGCGTTGCGGACCGCCCACTGGTAGAAGTCCCGGTCATAGAGCTCCACCGGAGTCATAAGACGATTATAGACGCTCATGCTCCGCCCGGGTGGGCCTTCATTCCGTCGGTGGCGCGGCCAGAAGCGCGCGATTTGGCCGCGCCCGGGGGATAGCCGGGGCCTGGGTTGTGGGCAGACGGGGTGAACGACGTGGCAGAGGGCGGACAGGTGTCTGACAACCGACTTGAGGCAGGCAGCGGTATGGACCCATTGGGGGCACTGCCGGGGGGGGGGTGCGGTGTACACTGGATCTGTCCGGGATCCCAAATGGAAATTCCGGAAAATAGAATGTCCGCGGAGGTGGAGCATGCCCAGGATGCTAGCCATCGTGTTTTTGGGGCTGCTTGTGGTTGTCAGCGCTCCGTGGCTGAGTGCCCAACAGGGCCGCGGCGCGATTCGCGGCACGGTAACCGATAGCAGCCTGGCCGCCGTGCCGGGGGCCAAGGTCACGGTCACCAATGTAGGCACCGGCGCAGGATTCGTCACCGAGACCAGCCAGGAGGGCTATTACATAGCGCCGAGCCTGCTGGTCGGCAACTACATGGTCACCGCGGAGCGGCCAGGGTTCAAGACCGCGGTGCGGCGGGGGATCACCCTGCAAGTGGACCAGACGGCGCAAGTCAACCTGGTGCTGGAGGTGGGCGCGGTCACCGAATCCATCGACGTCACCGCCGCCGCGCCGCTGGTGGATACCTCGACCGGCACGCTCGGAAAGGTGATCGAGAACCGGCGCATCCTGGACCTGCCGCTGAATGGCCGCAATGCGCTTTCCCTGGTGCTGCTGACGCCCAGCGTGAAATCCAACGCTGGCCCGACCAACAGCGGCTTCGGCGACCGGGGCATCCAGCTTTCCTCCGTCAGCATCAACGGCGGCCCGAGTGCCATGAACGCCCAACTGCTGGATGGCGGGACCAACATCCTCACCGCGGTGGGCGAGGTCAACATCGGCCCGGCGGTCGATGCGATCGAAGAGTTCAAGGTCCAAAGCGGCACCATGTCGGCGGAATTCGGCTTCACCGCCGGCGGTGTCGTCAACATGGTCACCAAGTCGGGCATCAATCAGCTTCGGGGTTCCCTCTACCACTTCCTCCGCAACGACGCCCTGGACGCCCGCAACGCCTTCGCCGCCACCAAGCCCAAGTTCCGCTACAACCAGTTCGGCGCTTCCGCCGGCGGGCCGGTCATTCAGAACCGAACCTTTTACTTCGGTAACTGGGAGGAGTACCGCTTCCGCCAGGCCATCCCCAACGTCGCAACCTTCCCCACGGCCCAGCAGCGGGAAGGGAACTTCTCGGATCTGCGGGATACCAGCGGCAGAACGATTCCCATCTTCGATCCCGCCACCACCCGGCCCAATCCCGCCGGAAGCGGCTACGTGCGCGACCCCTTCGTCAACAACGCCATTCCCACCTCCCGGTTCGATCCCGTCTCGCTGAACGTAATGAAGTTCTACCCGCTGCCCAACCGGCCCCCCACCGATCCCTTCACCAATGCCAACAACTACCACCGGCTGGCCGGAGAGAGCCGGTCGATGCGCCAATACACCCTCAAGATCGACCACCGGGTATCGGCGAAGAACAACCTGTTTGTGCGTTACGCCTACTTGCGGCACGCCACCGATAACGGCATCAGCGGGGGCGGTATCTACCCGGATGACGTCGTCGGCAAGCGCGATGACGACATGCGCAACCGCCACGTCGTTCTCTCCGACACCCACACTTTCACGCCCACCTGGCTGAACGAGTTCCGCGTCGGCCTCAGCCGCTCGTTCTTCACCTTCGCGGTGCGGAGTTCCGGCGGCGGCTGGCCGCAGAAACTGGGCCTGCCGGCGAATCATCCGCCGGAGACCTTCCCCCAGGTCAGTAATGGCCTGCCCGGGTTCTACACCGGCACCGTGGGCGGGCGGGGAAGCCTCTATTGGCAGTTTTACGATGCCCTCACCAAGATCCAGGGCAACCACACCCTCAAGTTCGGCGTCGATCACCGGCTCATCCACGCCCACAACCTGCAACTGGTCACGCCCTCCGGCGGTTTCACCTTCGCGGGCGGCCTCACCGGCGATCCCCTACGCCCCGCCGGCACCGGCTCTGGTTTTGCCACCTTCCTGCTCGGTACGGTTTCCAGCGCCAGCGCCACCACCCACGTCGGCGAGGGCTTCCGAGCCTACTCCACCAGCTTCTTCTTCCAGGACGACTGGCGCGTGACGCGGCGCTTCACGCTCAACCTGGGCCTGCGCTACGACTTCCAGCAGAAGCCCGTGCAACCGCACAACGGTATCAGCAACTTCGATCCCTTCGGAACCGACCCGAACAACGGCCTGAAGGGACGCACCGTGTTTGCAGGCGTGGACGGGCAGCCCCGCTCCTTCCGCCCGGAGGACCACAACGACTTCGGGCCCCGCTTCGGCTTCGCCTGGGATCTGTTCGGCAACGGCAAGACCTCACTCCGCGGCGGGTACGCCGTTTTCTACCCCTACATGTTCTTCCGTTCGAACTGGCCCAGCCGGCAGGGCTTCGCCCTAACCAACACCAACTACTTGCCGCCGGGAGGCGACGCGAATTTCCCGGCCTTCCAGTTCCGGAACGGCTTTCCCACCCCGCCCATTCCGCCTCAAGGTTCCCGCCTCGGCCCCAGCGCTTTTCTGGGCCAGAGCGTGACCTGGGAGGAACCCGATGGCAGCACCTCGATGTCCCAGCAGTGGAACCTGTCCGTGCAACAGCAGGTGACGGCGAGTTGGGTGGTGGAAGCCACGTACACGGCCAACCGCGGCGCGCACTTCTTCGCCGGCGGTTATGACTACAACCAACTGGATCCCACATACAACTCCCTGGGCCTGGCGCTGCAAGACCGGGTTCCCAACCCCTATGCCGGCCGGGTGCCGGGTGCGCTCGGCGCCGCCACCATCACCCGCCGCCAGTCATTGCGCCCCTACCCCTATTACGACAGCATCACGGTACTGAACCCTTTGCTCGGGAATTTCAATTTCCACGCGCTGCTGCTCAGCGTCGAGAAGCGCATGTCCCGGGGGCTTTCACTGCTGGTCTCTTACACGGCGGGCAAGCTGATCAGCGACAGCGTTCGCACCAACGTGGATTTCGGCCTGATCGAGCAGACCGGCGTGACCGGCTATCAGAACGGCAAGTTCAACCGGCGCCCGGAGCGCTCGGTGGATCCCACCGACGTGTCGCAGCGAGCGGTGATCAGTGTGCTCTACGAGTTGCCCTTCGGCACAGGAAGGCAGTGGAGCAGTTCCAACCGCGTCCTCAATCAGGTCTTCGGCGGATGGCAGGTCAACACGATCGGAATGATGCAAACCGGCCTTCCGCTGGTGGTCCGTGGCGCCAGCAACTTCCTCGCCGACCGGCCCAACTCGACCGGCCAGAGCGCGAAGCTGGAGAACCGCACCGCCGCTCGGTGGTTCGACACCACCGAATTCGTCAACCCGCCCAATTTCACCTGGGGCAACGTGCCCAGGGCGCTGCCCGACGTCCGGACGCCCGGCACGGTGAACTGGGACCTGTCTTTTCTTAAGAGCGCACGGTTTGGCGAGCGGCTCGGGTTGCAGTTCCGCGCCGAAGCGTTCAATTTCCTTAACCACGTCAGCCTCCGGGAGCCCAACGCGACCTTCGTACCCGGCACGGATGGGCGAAACCGGAGCGGCAGCTTCGGCGTGATCACCGGTTCCCGCGATGCCAGGGTGATTCAGTTCGGGCTCAAGCTGCTCTTCTGATGGACAGCCGACGCGACTTCTTGCGGTCCCTCGGGACCGTGTGGGCGGTGCGCCGCCCTTCACCCAACCTGATCCTCATCGTCACGGATGATCAGCGGTACGACGCCCTGGGCTGCGCCCGAAACGCCGCCATTCGCACTCCGGCCATGGATGCGCTGGCGACCGGCGCCGTCCGCTTCACCAACGCTTTTGTATCGACCTCGGTTTGCAGCGCCAGCCGCGCCTGCACGCTGACCGGCCGCTACGGCAGCGTCAACGGCGTGATGGGCCTGGGCGGGGGCCTGCGCCCGGGCGAGAAGACGCTCGTCACCTACCTCAAAGCCGCGGGCTACCAGATGGGCTTCGCGGGCAAGTGGCACCTGGACCACCCCGCCACGCCCGCGGAGGCCGGCTTCGACTTCGTGACCTACTTCAAGGCCAACGGCCCGCACCACAACCGCAAGGTCATCGAGCATGGCCGCGAGCGCGTCGCCACGGGCTTCATCGAGGACTACCTCGTCGATCAGTCCATCCGTTTTCTGGAGAGCGCGGCCAAGAAGCCCGCTCCGTTCCTGTTGCACCTGTGCACGCAGGTGCCGCACATGAACCCGTCGTTTGATTGGGACCCCAAGCCGGAAACCCTGGCGATCTACCGGCAGCTCGAGCCGCCTCTGCCCCGCAACTGGCAGGACGATCTCACCGGGAAGCCGCCCTACCTGCGCACCGGCCGCCACCGCGAGCGGGGAACCGCCTACGGTTACCAGACGCCCGCCGGCATCCGAAATCACGTCCGCAGATACTACGCTTCCCTGACCGACCTGGACCACGCGTTGGGCCGGCTGCTGGCCGCGCTCGACGCGCTGCGCCTGCGCGAAAGCACCTACATCCTTCTGATGGGCGACAACGGCTGGATGATGGGCGAGCACGGGTTCACCAGCAAGGTGCTGCCGTACGAGGAGTCGATTCGCGTGCCGCTGCTGGTTTCCGGCCCGGGCCTGAAGCCAGGCGCCGACCGGCATCTGGTCCTCAATGCCGATCTGGCGCCGACGCTGCTGCATCTGGCCGGTGTCGCCGTACCCCGGAACATGCACGGCCGGAGCCTGCGGCCGCTGCTCGAAGGACGGCGCACCGCCTGGCGCTCGGCGGTTCTGTACGAGGCGCTGAAGCCCGAGCTGGGAAGCTGGCCCCTGGTCGCCGTCCGCACCGAGCGCTGGAAGTACGTCCAGACCTTCGACCTCCACCAGCCCGGCCGGCTCGCCTTCGAGGAACTTTACGATCTGTCACGGGATCCCGGCGAGATGCGCAACCTGGCGTCTTCGCCAGAGCACCAAACCATCCAGCGCGCGCTCGGAGACCAACTGCGCGAGCTGCGCGCGTCCATCCAGGAGTGAGGAGACCGATACGATGAGCACCACCAGGAGAGACTTGCTGAAGTTTGCCACTGCGGGACTGGCGCCGGCGCTGGCGTCCGGCCAGAGCTTCCTGCCCGGCATCCCCAATGTCGGAGTGAAAGCCGACAGCGGCCCCCTGCGCACGGAGAGCGCCGTGGGGGCGCTGATGCCCTGGGCCGACGTGCTGTGGGCCGTTACCTACGTTTCCTCGCGCAACTACAAGACCGGCTCGGGTACCGGCCTGTATGCTATCGACGAGCGTCTGAACATCCAGCAGCGCCACGTCAGCAACGGCGTTTACGCCAATCGCCTGGTCCACAAGGAATCCAACCAGGTCATCATCGGGCCGTACGTCATCGACATGAAGGGCAACATCCGCCTCATCCAGGATCTGGCCAACGAGCGGCTGACCGCCACCATGATCCACCTCACCGACCCCGCCAACCGCGTCTACTTCCAGACCATGGAGGGCCTGTTCTATGAGATGGACATCGGCACGTTGAAGGCTACCGTGCTCTACGATCTGGTCAAGGAGTTCAACATCACCAAGCCGCCGCACTTCAAGGGGGGCTGCACGGGGCAGGGGCGCGTGGTGGTGGCCAACAACACTTACACAGCCTGGAACGAGACCCAGGGCCAGTTGGCCGAGTGGGACGGCAAGAAGTGGAACATCATCAGCCGCAAGCCGCATATGGAAGCCGCGGCGCGGGCGAATATGGGCAACGCGGTGTTTGCCACGGGCTGGGACGAGGCCTCGGCGCTGTTCCACGTGCTGATCAACGGCACGTGGCGTCGCTACCGGCTGCCCAAGGCCAGCCACACCTTCGATCAGTACTGGCAGACCGAGTGGACGCGCATCCGCGAGGCCGAGACCGAGCGCTTCCTGATGGATTGCCACGGCATGTTCTACGAGCTGTCCCCCATGATCTTCGAGGACGCCGTCTGGGGCGTGAATCCCATCTGCACCCACCTGCGCATCATTCCGGACTTCTGCTCCTTCCGCGGGCTGTTTGTCATGGCCGGCAACGAGAACACCCCCAACAACGACGCCAACCCGGTCGGCGGGCAGCCCCAGAGCGGCATCTGGTTCGGCAAGACCGATGACCTGTGGCGCTTCGGAAAGCCCAAAGGTTGGGGCGGCCCGTGGCGCCACACCGCCCTCAAGGCGGGCGAGCCTTCCGATCCGTTCCTGATGACCGGCTTCGAGCACAAGGTGCTCCACCTGAAACTCGAGCGCGGCTCGCAGACGCGTGTGGCCATCGAAGTGGATTTTCTGGGGCATGGCGCCTGGGAAAAGTACGAAACCGTCCTGGTGGGCGCGGGCGAATACCGCCACCACGTTTTTCCCACCGGCTTCAGCGCGCACTGGGTCCGGCTGGTCACCGACGCCGACTGCACCATCACCGCGGAATTCATGTACACGTAAGGGGAGGCGCGCCTACCGATCACCGGCTCGCAACTGCGCCACCGTCTCGATGTGGTACGTGCGCGGGAACAGGTCGATGAGGGTGAGCCGCTCGAGGCGGTAGCCGCCGGCGGCGAGCGGCGCCAGGTCGCGGGCCAGCGTGGCCGGGTCGCAGGACACGATGGCCAGGCGCGGCGGCCCGAGGCGCAGCAACTCGCCCGCCACTCGCGGTCCCAGCCCGGCCCGGGGCGGATCGGCCAGCACGAAATCCGGCGTCCCGGCCAGGGCCGCCAAGAACATTTCCACCGGACTATGCTTCACCTCGACGGGCAGGCCGGCGCGGGCCGCGTTGAATTCCAGGTCGCGGGCCGCGGCTGCGCCGGACTCCACCGCGGTGACGCTGCCGATGCGCCGCGCCAGCGGCAGCGAGAACAGCCCTACGCCCGCGTACAGGTCCAGCGCCGTCTCGCCCGCGGCGCCTTCCAGCGCGCAGCGCACCATCTCGTCCAGTAGAAAGCGGTTGGTCTGGAAGAAGGAGCGGGGGCCGACGCGGTAGGTCTCGCCGGCGGCCGCATAGTCCAGCGCGCCGGCGGCTGCCGGAACATTCATCTGCACGTCTGTTTCATTGGTAAAAACCTCGACCGACTCCGCCCTGGGAAGACGGCCGGCGCGGAGCGCCGCCAGCGTCTCGTTGATCTTCGGCGAGCAGATGAGACAGCGATCGACCGGGCAGAGGCGGTGCGAGCCGGATTCGAAGTACCCGATGCGCCCGCGCTCGATGTGGAACCCGGTGCGGTTGCGGTATTCCCAGGGCGGGCCGGCGACGGCCGCGATCTCGCCCGGCGGCGCCAGTTTGCCGACGCGCTCGAACGTCTCGCGGAGAATCTCGCGCTTGGCCTCGAGCTCGAACTCACAAGCGGCGTGCTGGTACTGGCAGCCGCCGCAGCGCCCGAAATACGGGCAGGGGGGCTGGACGCGGGCCGGGGCGGGGGAAACCACCTCAAGCAGCCTGGCCTCGAGCAGACCGCGCCGTTCGCGCTCGACCTGGACGCGAACCGTCTCGCCCGGCAGCACCAGTGGAACGAGCACCACGCGCCCCTCCAGCCGGCCCAGGCCGCGCCCGCCGTAGACGAGCTTCTCGATCAGCACCTCGAAGGCTCCGTTTGTTTCGCCGCGCGCCATCACAGTAGGATAGGAGTTCGCTCTATTTAGCATGAGACCACGAGTCTTCTCCGGAATGCAGCCCTCGGGGAACCTCCACATCGGAAATTACCTGGGCGCGCTGAAGAACTGGGTCAAGATCCAGCACGACTACGAGGCTATCTTCTGCATCGTGGACCTGCATGCGGTCACCATCTACCAGGAGCCGGACGAGCTGCGCGCGAAGATCCGCGAGCTGGCCGCGCTCTACCTGGCCGCCGGCATTGACCCCCAGGTCACCACCATCATGGCGCAGTCGGCCGTGCCCGCCCATGCCGAGCTGGCCTGGATGCTCACCTGCGTAACCCCGTTCGGCTGGCTCGGGCGCATGACCCAGTTCAAGGCCAAGGCGGCCGAGCAGGAGACCGTCGGCGACGGCCTGTTCCAGTACCCGGTGCTGATGGCGGCTGACATCCTGCTCTACCAGGCCGCGGTGGTGCCGGTCGGCGACGACCAGAGCCAGCACGTCGAGCTGACCCGCGACATCGCCCAGCGCTTCAACTCGCTTTACGGCGAGACGTTCGTCGTCCCCGAGACGAGCCTGCCGGTGGTCGGCGCGCGCATCATGGGCCTGGACGAACCGGAGAAGAAGATGAGCAAGTCGGCGGCCGGCTCTGGCCACGCCATCGCGCTGCTGGACCCGCCCGAGCTGATCCGCAAGAAGATCATGCGCGCCACCACCGACTCCGCCCCGGGCGTGGACTTCCATATCCTGGGGCCCGGTGTCGCCAACCTGCTCAACATCTACCAGGCCTTCAGCGAGTGGAACGACGACCAGATGCGCGCCCATTTTTCCGGCATGCGCTACGGCGAGCTGAAGAAGCAGGTGGCCGAGATCGTGGTAGCGCATCTCGAGCCGTTCCAGCGGAGGTACCAGGAAATCAGCTCCGAGCCCGGCTACGTGGACCGCGTCCTTTGCGACGGGGCGGCGCGAGTCGCCCCGATTGCCAACGCCACCGTGGAGCTGGTGAAGCGCCGCATGGGCCTGTACACGGCCTCCTGACGATGGAGCGGCAGAACCCGGCGTCGCTGGCCGCCTACTGGAAGCTGGTTCGCAGCAACCGCAACTTCCGGCTGCTGTGGTCCGCCCAGATCGTCAGCGAGTTGGGCGACTGGTTCTACGCCATCTCCGTCTACAGCCTGCTGTTGGAGTTCACCGGCAGCGCCAAGTCGATCGGCCTCGCCTTTGTGTTGCAGGTTCTGCCCCAGTTCTTCGTGGGTCCCACCGCCGGAGTGATCAACGACCGCATGAGCCGCAAGCGCGTCATGATCCTGAGCGACCTGGCGCGCGCCGGCATCGTACTGGGCATGCTGCTGGTGCGGCAGCCGGGTCTGGAGTGGATCCTCTACCTGCTGCTGCTGCTTGAAACCATGATGTGGGCCTTCTTCGAGCCTGGGCGCAACGCGGTGATCCCCAACATCACGCGGGGCAGCGAGACGCTGGTGGCCAACGCGCTGTCCTCCAGCACCTGGTCGGTCAGCCTGGCCGTCGGCTCCGGCGTGGGCGGGTTGGTGGCCGTCTTCCTGGGGCGGGATGCGGTTTTCGTGCTGAACGCCTTGTCGTTTCTGGTCTCCGCCGCCCTCATCCGCCGCATGCATTTCCAGGAGACGCACCTGGCCGAGGCGCACCCGCTGCGCGCGCGCGACCTGACCGATTTCTCCCCGTTCCTGGAAGGGGTGCGCTACATCGGCCGCGACCGGCGCCTGCTGGCTACCCTGCTGGTCAAGGGCGGGCTGGGGCTGATGGGGACCAACTGGGTGCTGCTGCCGCTGTTCGGCGAGCGCGTCTTTCCGGTGGCGCTCGGGAAGCTGGACGCGGCCCGCGCCGGGATGCTGGGGATGAGCTTGCTGATGGGCTCGCGCGGAGTGGGGGCGCTTATCGGTCCCCTGATCGCCAGTTACTGGGCGGGGCAGCGGGAGAGCCGCTTGCGCCTCGGCATCCTGCTCGGGTTCCTGGTGGGGGCGGTGAGCTACGTCGCGCTTGCCCTGGCGCCCTCGCTATGGGCTGCCTGCGCGGCCGTGATCCTCGGCCACGCCGGCGGTTCCACCATCTGGGTCTTCTCGACCACCCTGCTGCAATCGCAAACCGAGGACCGCTTCCGCGGGCGCGTCTTCTCGGCCGACTACGGCATCCACACGCTGACGCTGTCGGCGGTCAGCTACTCGGCCGGTCTGGGCATAGACCTCGGCGCCGGCGTGCGCACCATGGCCGCCCTGACCGGCCTGGCCTCGCTGTTCCCCGCCGCGCTATGGTCCCTGGCCCTGCGCCTGTGGCGCGAGCCGGCGGGGGCGCGGGCAGCCGATTCGTAGGCCGAAGCCTTTACATTGCCGGCGCGCGGCGACGAAAATGGAGGCATGTACCAGGTGGTCGTGGACGAGGCCAAGCTCCAGGAGATCGTGCGGCGCCTGGTCGAGGCCCTTGATCCCGACAAGATCATCCTGTTCGGCAGCCGGGCCAGGGGCGAAACTCACGCCCAGAGCGACGTGGACCTGCTGATCATCAAGCCTTCCACCGAGCCCCGGCACCGCCGGGCGGGCGAGGCCTACCGCGCGCTGACCGGCATCGGCGTGCCGAAAGACCTTCTTTGGTACACACCGGAAGAAGTGGACGAATGGTCTGGCGTGAGGCAGCACGTCATCGGTCAGGCGATCCGTCAAGGCCGGGTTCTCTATGAGAAAAACGCATCTTGATCTGGCCGCCGCCCTCGCCCGGAAGGCAGAGAGTGACTGGCAGGTGATCCTGAGCGGGATCGAACACGGTCTCCCGGTGGATGCGATCTGCGACGCCAAAGCCGCTTGCTGACGCGCGCGGCTCAGTATGGCCAGTGCGTATTTGCAGGCGCTTACTGAGCCGCGACCGTCAGGGAGCGGGCAGCGGTGGCGTCACGCAATTAAGCGAGGCTCAATGTTGACACGGTGCGACGCCTCCGCACCTTGGTTCACAGCCTGCTGCCGCCGGAGATCCGGCCCTGAATCGGGCGCCGGCGGTCGGCGCTATTCACGTCGCCGGCCGGAACGCCTCCGCCGCCAGCGCGCAGTTCTCGCGCACTTGCTCGGTGCGCTTGGGGAACATGCCGATCACCACGCAATCGATCGGCTTGGCGTAGCGCACGGCCAGGCGCAACGCGGCCAGCATCTCCTCGCGCGAGCCGCACTTGCGCGAGGCCCCGTAGACCTTGAAAATCAGGCAGGGCTTCGCGGTCTGCCGCACCCGCTTGAGCATCTGCTCGCGGTCGGGGTCCCAGAACAGCTCGTCCTCGACCTTGCGTCCGGCCAGCCGCTCCGCCTCTTCCTTCGACCGGCTCAGGTTGTAGACGCAGGTCATGTAGAAGTCCAGGTCCCACGCCTTCGACTCCACGTAATCGACGACCTCGGGGATGTGCGTTCCCAGGCCCACCTGCACGCCGGTGTCGCGCATCACTTTGAGCATCTCGCGGGCCTCCTCGATCTTGCCGGCCTTCCAGTACGCGTCGGTGCGCGAGCCATGGTGATAGATGCCGGCCGGCTTGCGGCTGGCGAGTTCGCGGATGTGACGCGGGATGTCGGCCAGCTCGGAGGCGGTTTGGGCGATCCACTGGATGCGCCCGCCCTCCAGGCGGTACTCGTTGAGCAGCCGCAGGATGTGGCGGTCGCCGCGCGACTGCCAGGTGTTGATGCCCGCCTCCTCGCACTCCTTCAGCAGCCGCTTCACATTGGCGGCGGTGAAGTAGTCGGTCATCTCGCGGCCCAGCCCGCCGGAGAGGTGGGAATTGCCGCTGACCGGGTTCCCGCCGACGATCAGCCGGGAGACGTTGTGGGGGCCCAGCTTCACGGTAGGCAGCCCGCCGGGCACGGCCAGGCCGGCCACGGTGGTGAAGAGCGCTTCGCGTCTGTTCATGACTTGACTCAGCACAAGGATTCTACCATGCTGTTAACCATAAGGAGGCAGACACCGATGAAACACTGGTTATTGCTGGCAGCAACGCTGCTTCTCTCCAGCAGCCTGGCGGTCGGGCAGAAGGCGGCCCCGCGGACGGCCAAGGCGGAGCTCAAAGACGCCCAAGGCAAGCGCGTCGGAACGGCGAGCTTCCGCGAGCTGCGCGGCGGCGTCCGGATGACGCTCAGCGCCCGCAATCTGCCGCCGGGCGAGCACGCCATCCATGTCCACCAGACCGGCCAGTGCGACCCGCCGGACTTCAAGACCGCCGGCGCGCACTTCAACCCGCTCATGAAGCAGCACGGCATCCAGAACCCGCACGGCGCGCACCTGGGCGACCTGCCCAACATCACCGTGAAGCCCGGAGGCGCCGTCACCGCCTCGCTGGTCGTCCCCGGCGCCACCCTGGGCGAGGGCGACACCTCGCTGTTCAAACAGGGCGGCACGGCGGTGGTGATCCACGCCTCCCCGGACGACATGAAAACCGATCCCGCCGGCAACGCCGGCGCGCGCATCGCCTGCGGGGTCCTCACCCGCTAGCCGGACCGCTTGCTGACGCGCGCGGCTCAGCAGAGGGTTTCCGAGCCGCGACCGTGAGGGAGCGGTCCGACACAAATCTATGCCACAAGTGAACTTCCAGATCGGTGACATCGTAGTTGAAGCTGAATGGAACGCCTCGGCCACGGCGGGGAAGATCCTCAAGGCCCTGCCCATCGAAAGCTCCGGCAGCTTTTGGGGCGGCGAGTTCTACTTTCCCGTCCCGGTGAATGCGGCGCGCGAGCCGGTGGCCACCGACCTGGTCGAGCCGGGCACGGTCGCCTTCTGGCCCGATGGCTCGTGCCTGTGCATCTTCTGGGGGCCGACGCCGGCCAGCCAGGGGGAGGAGTGCCGCGCCGCCAGCCCGGTAAACATCGTCGGCCGGGTGCTCAATCCCGAGGTGCTGCCGCAGCTCAAGGGCCGCAAGGTGCGGGTCACCGCCGGCTGAGCGGCTACCCGCCGCGGCTGCGCGCTGCGCGCACCGGCGGCGCGTCACTGGACACAGCACACGGTCATGACGTCTACTGGAGAGGGTGTATCATGCTTTGAAGGCAGAGCAATGGACCTCGTTAACTATCTCCTTTCGATCCTGATCTCGCTGGTCGTCGGCATGACCGGCTTCGTCGTGGCCTACAAGATCTTCGACTGGCTCACGCCGGGCGTGCACTTCTCCGACCAGCTCAAGGCGGACAACCGCTCGGTGGCCATTTTCCTGGCCGGGCTGTTCATCGGCCTGGGCCTGCTGCTGGGCAACGCGGTGAAGTGATGCTCACCCTCCTGCTGCTTGCATTGAACCTGGCGCCCGAGGAGCCCTCCCGCCCGCAGCCGGAGTTCTGGAGCCAGTTCCGGGTGTCGATCGAGCGCAACCTCGGCCGCCCCTACGCCTGGGGCTCCTGCGGAATGAAGAGCTTCGACTGCTCCGGCTTCGTCTGGCGGGTGATGTTCGACAACGGCATCCTCATCAAGCGGACCACCGCCCGCAAGCTCTACATGGGCCTGCCGCGCGTGCCGAACAGCGAGCAGTACGACTTCGGCAACCTCGTCTTCTTCGACAACGCCAAGCACTGCGGCATCATGAACGGCCCGGCCACGTTCTATCACGCCGAGACCAGCAAGGGGACCAACCTCTCGCCGTTCAACTCCTACTGGCGGGCCAAGGCCTGCGGGTTTCGGCGGATCCCGAAGCCGTAGCGTATTCTCACTGTGCCCCCTTGCCTCGCCGCCCGGCTGGAGTTATGCTTCAAGTGGGGGTAATGATGACGACAGCAGCCATCAGGACGGCCGGCATTCTTTGCCTGGCCGGCGCGGCGGTCGCCAGCGACTACCGCGGCGTAATCGTCGGCAGGCCGTACGAGCAGCGCACCTACGGCTCGGGGCACGGCTTCGGCAACGTTGTTTTTCCCGGGACCGGGACGGCGCCGCGGCAGGGAGTTCCCTTTTCGGTCTACTCCAGTTTCCCGCACCGGCTGGGAACCACCGTCAGCGGCTGGCCGTCGGTCGATCCGATGCAAAGGCGCGGGACCGCGTGGCCGGTGATCTACCCCGTCTACGTCGGCGGCTTCTATCCGTACGACCAGCCGGCTTACCAGCAGCCGCCGAACGTCACCATCATCATGCCGCCGCAGCCGCAGGCCCAGCCGGTCCCACCGGTGACGATCAACCAGAGCTTCGCTCCCGAGCCGGTGCGCTCCTCCATCCAAACCTACCAGGCGCCCGCGCCCCCGCCTGTGCCCGAGCCCGAGGGCGTCATCTTCCTGATTGCGCTCAAGGACAGCTCGGTGTACTCGGCCGTCGCTTACTGGCTCGAGGGCGACACGCTGCACTACATCACTCCCCAGGGCAAGCACAACCAGGTTTCGCTGGACCTGGTGGACCGGGCCGTTTCCGAGAAGCTGAACCAGGGCCGCAAGGTCGAGTTCCGCCTCCCACGTTAATTTCGGTGACAGGCTACGCTTTCACTAATTTAATGTCATCGGTGTGCGGCTCGGCCGGGGCTTCCGGTACCACCCAGCGGGCCTCCTCCAGCCCCACGTACTTGCAGATCCGCAGTTCGCCAGCCTCGCCCTCCAGCAGGTCTCCCACGCGCAGCGGAGTGCTGCGCTCGCGCAGCTCGGACCAGGCGGCGTACGGCGTTGCCGCTTCGATCCGGTCCCCTTCCTGGTAGTCCCGGCGCTTGACCGGCGTGGCCCCGCCGGCGTGCGGCGCCCACCGGAACTGCTGCTGCTGCGCGTCTTTGAGCCGGTAGATCCTGTAAGAGGCCATAGCTGACATTGTCGCTCAGGATGGGAGTGGCAAGTCGGGAGACTTCCCCCACTGCCGCTCGGCGTCGCGGTATCCCTGGTCGATCCAGCGTTCAATTGTGTCGGGCCGCCAGGTGAAGGAATCGCGCAGCGACCCCAGCGGCCTGGCCGGCGCGATCGTCCGCAGATTCAAGCTCTCCGGAACGGCGGGCAGACGCGGAGCGAAAGCGCGCACCGCCCGCACCAGCGCGCGCAGGGTCCTGGAAAGCGGCTGCGGCAGCAGATGGATAGCCAACACCTCGGTGGCCCCCATCGCGGCGGCCGCCCACAGCGGCAGCGCGCCCAGCAGCCCGCCGTCGGTGTAGGTCACGCCGTTCATCCGCACCTGTGGATAGCAGAACGGCAGCGCGCCCGACGCGGCCAGGTGCTCCCACCCGATCTCGTGATTCCGAAACAGGCGTGGGCGCAGGCGAGGCAGCTCTACCGCCACCACGCCGACCTCGACCCGAGGAGTGAACGATGCCCAAACCTCCCGCAGGCGCGCGTGCAGCCGGTCCCCATCGAGGAAGCCGCGCCACGGCGTCCGCAGGAGGCGCAGCCGGGTGAGCGCGGCGCAAGCGGGATCGCGCCAGTCCCGGATCAGCTCCTCCGGTGAGCAGCCGCCGGCGATCGCCCAGCCGTTTACCGCCCCCACCGAGGCGCCAATCACCACATCCGGCTGGAAGCGGCCGGCCAGGAACTTCCACGCTCCCGCCTGGTAGGCGCCGAACATTCCCCCGGCGGACAGGACCAGGGCCTTCTTGTGCTGCGTGCTCTCGTGCAAGCAGTCCAGTATCTCATCTGGCAGAATGGGTGGAAGCTGTGACCCGGTTCAAGCTGCTCTCGGTCCCGATAGTTCTCGCCGCCGTCGTGTTGCTGGTGTGGCTCGTCCGCAGCCGGTACGCCTCGCCGCCGGGGGTTTCCTTTGTACAAGTGAAGCGCGAGACCCTGGTCAGCTCGCTCTCCACCAACGGGAAGGTGGAACCTCTGGAATGGGTGACGGTCCGCGCCGAGCGCGAGGGACTGGTGGAAAGAGTGCGCGTGGAGAAGGGCGGCCAAGTGGAAAAGGGCGCGCCGCTGGCCGATCTGGATGCCCGCGACGCGCGAGCCGAACTGGCCGCGGCCGACGCCCGCATCACCCAGGCCCGCGCCGAGATCGAAGTCCTCGCGAGCGGCGGCCGCGCGGCGGAACTGGCCGAGATCACCGGCAGCCTTTACCGCGGGCGCGCTGACCTCGAAAAGGCGCAGCGGGACTACCAGGCGCTCGAACGGCTCGTGGAGAAGCAAGCCGCCACAAGACAGGAGGCGGACGAGGCTCGCCACCGCGCGGCGCAACTCGAGGCCGAGATCAAGGCGCTGGAGAGCAGGCGGGCCGCGCTGGTTTCGCCCGCGGACCGCACCGCCGCCGAGGCGCGGCTGCGGGCCGCCGAGACCGCGCGCGAGCAGGCCCTTCGACGCAGCGAGCAGAGCACGATCCGCGCGGCGATGAGCGGCGTGGTCTACGAGCTGAGCGTCCGCGCCGGCGACTACCTGCGCCCCGGCGACTTGGTGGCCGGCATCGGCCGGCTGGAGAAGGTGCGCGTCCGGGTCTACGTCGATGAGCCGGAGCTGGGCCGCGTGGCGGCCGGCATGCCGGTCCTCATCACCTGGGACGCCCTGTCCGGGCGCCAGTGGAAGGGGGCGGTGGAGAAGACGCCCACCCAAATCGTCGCGCTGGGCGCCCGGCAGGTCGGCGAGGTGATCTGCACCATCGAGAATCCGGGCCGCGAGCTGCTGCCCGGCACCAACGTCAATGCCGAGATCCAAACCCAGGTCGTCAACAACGGGCTGATCATCCCCAGGGAAGCCGTGCGGCGCGAGCAGGACCAGGCAGGAGTGTACGTGCTGGATGCCGGCAACCGCGTCCGCTGGCGCGCGGTCAAGCTCGGCGTCTCCAGCCTCACGCGCGCGCAGGTCCTCGAAGGCCTCGCCGAGGGCGACCGCGTGGCGCTCGCCAGCGAGAGCCCGCTTCGCGACGGTCTCCGCGCGGCGCCGGCGCTCCCGTGACGGCAACGCCGCCCCCCGGCGGTCCGCGAGGCCGCAGCGTGCTATAGTCTTCGTTTCCGGCTGTGGTCTGGGTTCACAACGTCTCCAAAATGTTCCGGTTGTACCGGCGGCCGTCGGACCGCATCCTGGAGCTGTTCCCGCTTTACCCCAAGCGCCATCACCGCGATTTCTGGGCGCTGCGCAACATCAGCCTCACGGCGGAGCGCGGCGAGATCCTCGGCATCGTGGGGCCGAACGGCTCCGGCAAGAGCACGCTGCTTCAGATCGTCAGCGGGATACTGAGGCCGACCAGCGGGCGGGTGGTCACCGCCGGGCGCGTGGCCGCGCTGCTGGAGCTGGGCGCGGGCTTCAACCCCGAGTTCACCGGCCGCGAGAACGCCGTCATGAACGGCGAGATCATGGGCCTCTCGCGCCGCGAGATGGAAGCGGCCCTGCCGCGCATCGAGGCCTTTGCCGGCATCGGAGAGTTCATCGGCCGCCCGGTGAAGGAATACTCGACCGGCATGTACGTGCGGCTGGCGTTCGCCACCGCCATTCACGTCGAGCCGGAGATCCTGATCGTCGATGAGGCGCTGGCGGTCGGCGACGCCATCTTCGCCAACCGCTGCATCCAGAAATTCGAGGAGCTGAAAGAGAAGAACGTCACCATCCTGTTCGTCTCGCACGACCTGGGGCTGGTGAAGCGGCTTGCGCACCGCGCTATTTTGCTGGTGAACGGGCGCATCGAGGCCGAGGGCAACCCGAGCGACGTGGTAAACCGCTACGTGGGCATGGTGCTGGCCCAGCAGCAGGTGGAGACCGAAGGCGAGGAGGAGGGCAGCCGGCTGCGGCCCAGCTACCGGCACGGCGACAAGACCAGCAAGATCGAGCGCGTATGGCTGCTGGACGAGATGATGAGCCCGGCGCGCGCGGTGATCAGCGGGCAAGTCGTGACCGTGCGCGTACGCGCCCAGTTCAACCGCTTTTCGGAGCAGACCATCGTCGGCATGCTGATCCGCAACCGGCAGGGGATGGATGTCTTCGGCACCAACACGCGGCTGGAGGGCAAGGAGCTCGGCCCGCTCCGCAAGGGAGACCGGCTCGAGCTGGAGTTCCGCTTCGAGTGCCGGCTGACCGCCCAGGAGTACACGCTGACGGTGGCCACCCAGCACTGGGACGGCCGCAGCCAGGACTGGCTCGACGACGTGCTAAGCTTTCGGGTTGAAGATCCCAGAGGGGGCGCCGGCGTGGTCAGTTTCGTGACCGACGTCAGGTTCCGCCGGCTCAGATCATGATCTACATCGCCGTCATCTCCCTGGTGGTTGCCGTTCTGCTGCTGGTCAGCATCCTCAAGGCGCTGCGGGTGCACAGCCAGGCCGATTTCCTGGTGGCCGGGCGCAAGCTGCCGTGGTTCGTGCTGGTGTTCACGCTGCTGTCCTCCTGGATCGGGGCGGGCAGCCTGTTCGCCGGCGGCGAGAACGCTTACCGCAACGGCTTCGCCGCGCTGTGGCAGCCGGCCGGCGGCTGGATCGGCCTCATCGTCATCTGGCGGATCGCCGGCCGCGCCCGCCGCTTCGCGCAGTTCACCGTGCCCGACCTGCTGGAGATGCGCTTTAACGCCGTCGCGCGGGTGCTGGCCACGCTGGCCATCGTCATCTCCTACACCGTGATCACCAGCTACCAGATGAAGGGCGGCGGCGACATCCTGCACCTGATCTTTCCCGAGATGGACCGGGCCACCGGCATGTACATCATGGCGACCTTCGTGATCGTGTTCACCGCCCTGGCCGGGATGGCCTCGGTGGCCTACCTGGACCTGGTTATCGGGTGCCTGGTGACGGCGATCGTGCTCTACGCGGCGCCGGTGCTGCTGGCCAACGTGGGCGGCTGGGCCGAAGTGCGGCGCAGCCTGCCGGCCAGCCACTTCCAGGTGCTGGGGAATCTGACGCTGACGCAGGCGCTCGGCTTCACCCTGCCGACCATGCTGCTGCTGGTCGGCAACCAGGGCATGTACCAGAAGTTCTTCGCCGCCCGCTCGGAGCGGGACGCGAAGCTCGCGGTGGCCGGCTGGATCGCCGGCACGCTGGTGCTGGAAACGCTGATCGTCACTATCGCGGTGCTGGGCAGCTCGAAGTTCCACCCCGATAACCCGCGCGAGATCATCCCGGCGAGCGCGCGGCTGGGGCTGCCGCCGCTGGCCGGCGCGCTGCTGCTGGGCGGGGTCTTCGCCAAGGTCATCTCCACCGCCAACAACTACCTGTTCTCGCCGGCCACCAACATCATTCACGACATCTACGACCGCTTCATCAACCCGCGGGCCTCCGAGCGCCGGAAGCTGGTGGTCTCGCGGCTGGTGGTGATCGGACTGGGCGCGTTCGCGCTGTTGCAGGCGGCCCACTTCGAGTCGATCCTGCGGGCGGCGCTCTATGCTTACACCGTCTACGGCGCGGCGGTGACGCCGGCGGTGATGGCGGTGTTCTTCTGGAAACGGGCCACCACCGAGGGGGCGATCGCCTCCATCGGCCTCGGTACCGCGATCACGGTGGCCTGGAACCTGGCCGGCATCCAATGGCTGGACGCGGTGTATCCGGCGGTGGCGGCGTCGCTGGCGAGCCTGATCGTGGTGAGCCTGCTCACGCCCGCGCCGGCCGAAGAGAAGTGGCGCGGCTTCTTCGAGCCGGCGGTCGAGGTGCGGGCATGAACCTGGAGGAGATTCAAGCGGCGCTGCGGGACGAGGCGCTCGACGGCTGGCTGTTCTTCGATCACCACCAGCGGGACCCGCTGGCCTACCGCGTGCTGGGCCTGGCGCCCGAGCGGGTGGTGAGCCGCCGCTGGTACTACCTGATCCCGGCGGCGGGTGAGCCGCGCGGCCTGGTGCACCGCATCGAGCCGTTCGTGCTTGAGGGATTGCCCGGCTCGATGCGCCGCTACGCGAGCTGGGCCGAGCAGGTGGAAGGCCTCACGGAACTACTGGCAGGGCGCCGGCGCGTCGCCATGCAGTACTCGCCCGAGTGCGCCATCCCCTACGTCTCGATGGTGGACGCGGGCACGGTGGAGCTGGTGCGAAAGCTGGGTGTCGAGGTGGCCAGCTCGGCCAACCTGATCCAGCGCTTCGAGGCGCGGTGGACGCGTGAGAATCTGGAGTGTCACCTGGAGGCGGGCCGGCGCGTGGACGCGATCCGGGCCGAGGCGTTCCGCCTGATCCGTGACAAGCTGCACGCGGGTGAAACGCTCACCGAGTATGCGGTGAAGCAGTTCATCCTGGAACGGTTCGCCGCCAGCGGGCTCGTCACCGATCACGGGCCGATCGTGGCCGTCAACGATAACGCGTCGAGCCCGCACTACGAGCCGCAGGCGGCCAGGCACCGGGAGATCCGGCGCGGCGACTGCGTGCTGATCGACCTCTGGGCCAAGCTCGACCAGCCGGATGCCGTGTACTACGACATTACCTGGACCGGCTTCTGCGGACCCGAGCCGCCGGCGGAGGTGGAGAGCGTCTTCCGCGTGGTGGTGGAAGCGCGGGACCGGGCGGTGGCGTTCGTCGAGGGAGCCGTCGCTGCCGGACGCGAGCTGCGCGGCTTTGAAGTGGACGACGCCGCCCGCGGAGCGATTCGCGAAAAGGGATTCGCCCAATACTTCACACACCGCACCGGCCATTCGATCGGCGCCGACGTGCACGGCGCCGGCGCCAACATGGACAACCTGGAGACGCACGACGAGCGCCGCATCATCCCCTGGACCTGCTTCTCGATCGAGCCCGGCATCTACCTGCCCGCCTTCGGCATCCGCTCGGAGGTGAACGTCTTCGTGGACGAGCGCGCGGCCCGGGTGACGGGCGAGATCCAGCGCGAGCTGGTGAAGTGGTGACGTCAAACCGGGACAGTCACCGTTGTCCCTCCTTGGACAATGAGTGACTGTCCCGGTTTGGCTGACTTGCAATACCCGCCGCAATTAAGGCATGCTGGAGAGCTTTACCCATGCGGGTGAGAATTCTATACCACGACCACTGTTTTGACGGCGCCGCGGCGGCCGCTTTTTTCAGCCGCTTCCTGGAAGACAAGTTCCATCCCGGCGCCGAATTCGCCTTCACCGGCCTGGCACACAAGGCTACCCAACTCTTTGACGACGCCATGTTCGACGGCGACGTGAACGCCATCGTGGATTTCAAGTATTCCGCGCACCCGCGTTTGACCTGGTGGTTCGATCATCACCAGAGCGCCTTCCTCAGCCCTGCGGACGCCGAACACTTCGAGCGGGAGGCCAGCGAGCGGAAAGTGTACGATCCCTCCTTCCGCTCCTGCACCGGGTTTATCGCCGCGGTCACTCGCCGCCGCTGGGGCTACGAAGCGGCCGACCTGGCCGAACTGGTGGAGTGGGCCGACGTCATCGACGGCGCCCAGTACCCCGACGCCAAGACGGCGGTGGAGATGCCGGCGGCGGCGATGAAGCTCACCCTGGTCATCGAAGGCGCCCAAGGATCCGAGGTGGTCCAGCAGGTCATCGGCTGGATGCGCCGCCGGACACTGGAGGCGATCATCGGCGACCCGGAGATCCAGCGCATCTACCGGCCCCTGCACGCCCGGCACTTGTCCTCGATCGATATCATCCGCAGCAGCGCCCGGCGCGGCAACGGCGTGGTGAGCTTCGATCTGATCGGCTACGACCTGGAAGGCTACAACAAGTTCATCCCCTACTACTTGTTTCCCGACTCGGTCTACTCGGTGGCGGTGAGCACCTCCAGCTTTCGCACCAAGGTCTCGGTCGGCTCCAACCCCTGGGCCCCGGCGCCGCCCCGCCACAACCTGGCGACCATTTGCGAACGCTACGGCGGCGGCGGGCACGCCCGCGTCGGCGCCATCAGCTTCCGGACCGGCGAGGTCGAGGCGGCACGCCAGGTGGCCGCCGAGATCGCCGAGCAACTGGAACGCTAAGTACTCCGTTTCATAAATATCATCACGTATAATTACGTTGCAGCGGGCGAG
>JBBTDS010000722.1:0-2329 GCA_038060875.1 Acidobacteriota bacterium
GCGCTGTGGTACAACGATCCCATGCGCAGACGCCAATTGCTCGCTCTCCCCGCCCTGGCCGGGCTGGCCCAACAGCCCAAGCCCACCGTGAAGTACGGCATCCGGGTCCAGCCCGGGCCGATGGATAACATCCTGCTCAAGGACTACGCACCCGAGTCGTTGCTGGTCGTTCCGCTGACCACCGTCGCCAAGGCGCGCTTCCCGGTCATCGACGTCCACAGCCACACCTCGATGAGCAATATCAAGACGCCGGCCGACGTGGACGCCTGGGTGCGCACCATGGACGAGGTCGGCGTCGAGCGCTCGGTCGTGTTCACCGGCGCTACCGGCGCCGCCTTCGACCGCCAGGTCGAGCTGTACCTCAAGCGCTACCCCACCCGCTTCCAGCTCTGGTGCGATTTCGACACCGCCAACTTCGACGCGCCCGATTACCCCGAGCGCGCCGTCAAAGAACTGGTCCGCTGCTACCAGCGCGGCGCGCGCGGCGTCGGCGAGATCACCGACAAGGGCTCCGGGGTGCAGGACGCCACCTTGCCGTCCGGCAAGCGGCTCCACCTCGACGATCCGCGGCTCGACCTCGTCTGGAAGAAGTGCGCCGAGCTGAAGCTGCCGGTCAACTTCCACGTGGCCGATCACCCCTCCTGCTGGCGGCCGCTGGGTCCCAATCAAGAGCGCACGCCCGACTTCCAGCACTTCAACCTGCACGGCAAGGACGTGCTCTCCTACGAGGAGCTGCTGGCGCGCCGCGACCGCCTGCTCGCCCGTCACCCGCAGACCACCTTCATCCTCTGCCATCTCAGCAACCAGGGCAACAATCTGGCCGCGCTGGCCAAAGTGCTCGACCGCTTTCCCAACCTTTACGTGGACATCTCGGCCCGCGACTACGAGCTTGGCCGCCAGCCGCGCAACGCGCGCCGGTTCCTGGAGTTCTACCGCGACCGCGTCCTGTACGGCACCGACATGGGCCGCCAGAAGGAGATGTACCAGGGCTGGTGGCGGCTGCTGGAGACCGCCGACGAGTACCTGCCCGGCCGCATCTGGTGGCGCTACTACTCCCTCGAGCTGCCGCCCCCGGTCCTGGAGAGCCTCTACCGCGCGAACGCGCTGCGGCTGCTGAACTGGCGGTAGGGGCGCGCGCGTCCGGCCGCCACTTTCGTTTCCGACACGCTTGACATGTGTTCGCAATCCTGCGAACATCAAGGTGGAGGTGTGTTGCGGCCGGCAGAAGTGGTCTTCTACCAGGACGAGGACGGGCGAGTTCCGTTGCTGGAATGGTTGGATCGGCTGCCCGATCGAGCGCGGCTGAAATGTCTGGCACGGCTCCAGCGGCTGGAGATGCTGGGACATAAGTTGCGAAGACCGGAGGCGGATTACCTTCGGGACGGCATCTACGAGCTTCGCGCCAGCTTCCAAGGGGTCCATTACCGGATGTTGTACTTCTTTCACAAGACGCAAGCGATCGTCGTCTCTCACGGACTCAAGAAGGAGCGTGAGGTGCCGGCAATCGAAATCGATCGTGCCATCGGACGAAAGCGCCAGTTTGAGCGGGCGCCGGACAAACGCACTTTCTCTGGCGGGAGGTGAATATGGCGGGCAACAAGCCAAAGAGATCAGCCACGCTTCAACATGCCCACGACCTTTACGTGGGCGAGGATCCCGAGCGGCGGGCAGCCTATGAGGAAGAACTGCTAAACGCCGAGATCGCGTCTTTGCTCTACCGGCTCCGCACCGCAGCCGGACTGAGCCAGCGGGAGCTCGCCAGGCGAGTGGGAACCACGGCCTCGGTAATCTGCCGCCTTGAGGACGCGGACTACGAGGGCCACTCGCTCGCCATGTTGCGCCGCATTGCCGCCGCCTTGGACCGGAGGCTTGAGATCCGCTTCGTCCGCGCGCGACAGAAGGAACTTCAACCTGCCTGAGAGCGCCCGCCGGCCGAAGAGGAGTAACGCCCCGGCTCCACCGCCGTCTAACTCGCCTATGAGGATTCGTGCGCTCATTCTGGTCGCGCTCTCCGCGGCCCTGCTCGCAGCTCAAGCTCAGCTCCCCGACACCCCCGCCGGTCGCGTCTTCGCCCGCTGGCTCGAGGTCTTCAACCGCGGCGACCGCGCCGCACTCAAGGACTTCCTCGAGAAGCACCACGCCCGCGGCGCCGCGCGCCTCGACGACGAGATCGAGTTCCGCGAGGAGACCGGCGGCTTCGAGTTTCAGAAGGTCGAGGAATCCGCCGCCACCCGGCTCACCGGTATCGTGAAGGAGCGCGAGTCCGGCCGCTACGCTAGCTTCACCGTCGAGGTGGAAGCCGCCGAGCCGCACCGGATCGCGAAGTTCG
>JBBTDS010000723.1:0-10267 GCA_038060875.1 Acidobacteriota bacterium
ACAGTGCGGTACCCCAAGATGTAGGGGCTACATGAGTCAAGTGCATAGCCATTTGCGTCGATATCCCCACCCTCAGTGACACCTCGCCCGCCTTTCCTTTCCCGTTCATTTCCATGCCCTTGCCCCGTACACTTGGCCTGCAATCCGACCCGTCCGCCGGAAACTGGATTCGTATGGGTGCTTCGATCGCCACTCCCTGGCCCCCCGCACGATCACCCGACCTCTTTTTTACGAAACAAACCCAAACGTTTGTTGAAAACAAAGCACTTCCCTGTTCACGCCGAAAAAACAAACGCAATTTCACTCCGCCCGCCTCAGGACCCGGCTGCTTGCGCCATCCTTCCATCCAACTGTCGCGAGTCCCGCACTCGTGGCGGCCACCCGGAAGCGTAGCCAGTGACACCTCGCCCGCCTCTCCTTTCCCATTCATTTCCATACCCTTGCCCGATGCACTTGGGCTGAAACCCGACCCGTCCGCCGGAAACTGGATTCGTATGGGTGCTTCGACCGCCGCTCCCAACTTCCCGCACGATCACGCGACCTCTTTTTTACGAAACAAACCCAAACTTTTGTTGAAAACAAAGCACTTCCCTCTTCACCCCGCAGAGACAACGCCAATTTCACCCCGCCCGGCGCCGCGGCTGCTCCCCCAATCCTTCGAAACAACACGCCATGGCGGGAGCGCCACCGCCTCCGTCAGCTCGGCCGCCGGGCGCCGGTTTTGGTCCCGGCCAGGTGCACTGACAGCCGCGACGCCTGTTCTACAATGCGGAGTGATGACTTGGGAACAGCGCTGGCACCCGCTGCGCCAGGAGTGGGTGGTGGTTGCGGCCCACCGGCAGGACCGGCCCTGGCACGGCGAGGTGGTGGGCCCGGCGCGGCGAACCGCGCCGGACTACGTCCCCGACTGCCACTTCTGCCCCGGCAACACGCGCATCAGCGGCCTCGTGAACCCGCACTACACGGGGATCTTCGTCTTCGACAACGATCACCCCTGCGTCGCCCCGGACGCCCCGCTCGAGTTGGAGACGCCGCCGGGCATCTACCGCAACCGCCCCGCCCGCGGCCTCGCCCGCGTCGTCTGTTACAGCCCCAGGCACAACCTCGACCTGGCCGAACTGCCGCCGGGCGAGATCGAGAACCTGCTCGGCGTCTGGCAAGAGCAATACCGCGAGCTGGGCGCGCGCCCCGACATCGCCCACGTGCTCATCTTCGAGAACAAGGGCGAGGTGGTCGGCGTCTCGAATCCGCATCCCCATTGCCAGCTTTACGCCACCAACTTCGTCTCGAAGATAGTCGAGACCGAGGCGCGCGCCTTCGCGGAACACCTGGCCGGGACGGGCCGCTTGTTGTTCCAGGACATCCTGGAGGCCGAACAAAAAGACGGCCGGCGCATCGTCTGCGAAAACGAGACCGCCATCGCCTTCATCCCCTACTTCGCCCGTTACGGCTATGAGCTGCTCGTGGCGCCGAAGCAGCCGCGCCCGTCGCTGGCGGCGCTCACCGATCGCGAGCTAAGCGACTTCGCCCGGGTGCTGAAGCGCGTGCTGATTATGTTCGATAACTTGTGGCAGATGCCGTTTCCCTACGTGATGCCGCTGCACCAGGCGCCGACCGACGGCGGCGACTACCGGGCCTTCCACTTCCACATCGAGTTCCACCCGCCGCTCAGAAAGCCGAACCTGCTGAAGTACCTGGCGGGCGCCGAGATCGGCGGCGGCAATTACCTCCTCGACATGGCGCCCGAGGAGACGGCGGCCGAACTGCGGGCGCAGCCGGAGGTCCATTACTTAGAGGCGGGGGCGGATGGCTGACGCCGCGCCCTTGCTGCCGCTGATTCGCCGGCTGCACGAGCGGATCCGCGACGACGTCTTCGCGGCTTCTGAGCGCGCCGCGCTGGAGGAGATGGCGCAGGTCGCCGGCGAGGAAGAGGGCGACACGATCTATGCGGTGGACCGCGTCGGCGAGCAGGCGCTGGTCGAGTTCTTCGAGCGCGAAGTGGCCCCGCTCGCGCCGGTGGTGCTCATCGCCGAGGGGCTCGCGGGCGGCGCGCTGGTGCTGCCGCGCGGCGCCGCCGAATCGGAGGCGCGCTGGCGGATCATCGTCGATCCGATCGACGGCACCCGCGAGCTGATGTATCAGAAGCGCAGCGCCTGGGTGCTGACCGGGGTGGCGCCGAACCGCGGGCCCGAAACCACGCTGGCCGACATCGAGCTGGCGGTGCAGACCGAGATCCCGCTGCTCAAGCAGCACCTCAGCGACGCGGTGTGGGCCCTGCGCGGCCAGGGCGCGCGGGCCGAGCGCTGGAACCGGCTGACTGGGGAGCGCGCGCCGCTCACCCCGCGTCCCTCGCGTGCCCGCTCGATCGACCACGGCTTCGCCATGCTCGCCCGCTTCTTTCCCGGCGTGCGCGAGGAGCTGGCGGCCATCGACGAGGAAGTGGTGCGCGGGGCGCTGGGCCGGGCGGAAGCGGGCAAGGCGCTCTGCTTCGAGGACCAGTACCTCTCGACCGGCGGCCAGCTCTACGAGCTGATGTCCGGCCACGACCGCTTCGTGGCCGACCTGCGCCCGCTGATGCAGCCGCTGCTGGCCCGGCGCGGCCTGCCGCTGGGCCTCTGCTGCCACCCCTACGACCTGGCCAGCGAACTGGTGGCGCGCGAGCTGGGTCTGATTGTGACCGACGAGCGCGGCCAACCGCTGCGCGCGCCGCTGAAGGTGGACGCCGACGTCGCCTGGGCGGGCTACGCCAACCAGCACATCCGCGAGCTGGTGGAGCCGCTGCTGCAAGCCGCCCTCAGGAAGCGAGGACTGCTGGCATGAGTGACCTGGAGGCCTTCGCGGGCACGCTGAACTCCTCCGCGGAGGCGCGGGCGCTGTTCGACGGCGTTGACAGACTGCTCGTGACGCGCGCGCCCGGCCGGCTGGACCTGATGGGTGGCATCGCCGACTACTCCGGCTCGCTAGTGCTGCAACTGCCGCTGCGAGAGGCCACGCTGGCCGCGATTGCGGGCGATCGGTCGCGGCGGCTGCGCATCGTCAGCCTTCAGCGTCCCAGGGCTTTCGAGATGCCGCTGGCGGAGCTGGAAACGCTCGACTACGACAGCGCGCGGGCTTACTTTGCACGCGACCCGGCCCAGCACTGGGCGGCGTACGCCGCCGGCGCATTCCTGGCGCTGATGCGCGAGCGCGGCGCGCGGTTCGCCGAAGGCGCGCGCATCCTCATTTCGTCCGATGTGCCCGAGGGCAAGGGCGTGAGTTCCTCGGCGGCGCTCGAAGTGGCGGTGATGCAGGCGGTGGCCGTCGCGTTCGGAATCGAAGTCGAGCCGCGGGAGATGGCGCTGCTGTGCCAGAAGGTGGAGAACCTGGTGGCCGGCGCGCCGTGCGGCGTGATGGATCAGATGACGGCCGTCTGCGGCCAGGCCAACCGCCTGCTGGCGCTGCTGTGCCAGCCGGCCGAGCTTCAGGACACGGTCGCCATCCCCGACGAGATCGCGGTCTGGGGCCTGGACTCGGGCGTGCGCCACGCGGTCTCCGGCGCCGATTACACCGCCGTGCGGGTGGGCGCCTTCATGGGCCACCGGATCATCTCGGCCGCCGGCGCGGAGATTGACTGCCTCGCGAATCTGCGGCCCTCCGCCTTCGAGCAGTTCTACGCCGCGCGCCTGCCGGAGCGGATACTCGGCGCCGACTTCCTGGCCGAGTACGGAGGCACCGCCGACACAGTTACCCGCGTCGAGCCCGAGCGCACTTACGCCGTGCGCGTGCCCACCGCGCACCCGGTCTACGAACACTTCCGCGTGCGAGCGTTCCGTGAGGTGCTGGCCGCGCCGGTGGATGAGGAGAGCCTGGGCCTGCTGGGCGAGCTGATGTACCAGTCGCACGCCAGCTACTCCGCCTGCGGCCTCGGCACGGCAGAGACAGACCTGCTGGTGGAGCTGGTGCGGGCGGCCGGGCCGGAGCGGGGGATCTACGGCGCCAAGATCACCGGCGGGGGCAGCGGCGGCACGGTCGCGGTGCTGGGCAGGCGCGGCGCCGGCGCGAGTGTGGAAGCGGTCGCCGATGAATACGCGCGGCGGACCGGCCACCGGCCCCAGATCTTCTCCGGATCATCGAGTGGAGCGGCCGCGTTCGGGCACCGGCGCCTCCGCCGCCGCGCCGGCGCCCCGGAAGAACCCTGGTCTTGGGAGGTGTGAGCAATGGCGATTCTCGTGACCGGCGGGGCCGGCTACATCGGCAGCGTGATGGTCGAAATGCTGCGCGAGCGCAGCCAGCCGGTGGTGGTGCTGGACAACCTCATGCGCGGCCACCGCGCGGCGGTCGATCCCGAGGTGCCGTTCTACGAGGGAAACACCGGCGACCCCGGCCTGGTGCGGCGCATCGCGCGGGAGCATCCGCTGGAGGCGTGCATCCATTTCGCGGCGCTGGCCTACGTCGGCGAGTCGGTCGCCCAGCCGGCGCGGTATTATCACAACAACGTCGGCCAGGGGATCGCGTTGCTGGACGCGCTGCTCGAAGCCGGCGTGCGCCGCTTCGTGTTCTCATCGACCTGCGCCACTTACGGCGAGCCGGAGCGGACGCCGATTCCCGAGGATCACCCGCAGCGGCCCGCGAATCCGTATGGCTGGTCGAAGTTCATGATCGAGCGCGTGCTGGAGGACTACGACCGCGCCTACGAGCTGAAGTTTGTCTCGCTGCGCTACTTCAACGCCGCCGGGGCCACCGCAAGGCACGGGGAGCACCACGAGCCGGAGTCGCACCTCATCCCGAACGTGCTGGCGGCCGCCACGGGCCGGCTCCCCTATGTCTCCGTGTTCGGGCGGGACTATCCGACGCCCGACGGCACTGCGATCCGCGATTACATCCACGTCGTGGACCTCTGCACCGCCCATATCCTGGCGCTGGACTGGCTCCGCGGCGGCGGCGGGTCGCAGTTCCTCAACCTGGGCAATGGTAAGGGCTACTCGGTGCTGGAGGTGATCGAGACGGCGCGCGCGGTGACCGGCCGTCCGATCGAGATGCGGATGGAGCCTCCACGTCCGGGCGATCCCTCGCACCTGGTCGCCGAGGCCACCAAGGCGCGCACACTGTTGGGCTGGAAGCCGCGATACCCCGACCTGGACTCGATCATCCGCACCGCCTGGGAGTGGCGCCAGGCGCACCCGGAGGGGTATGGCCACTGATAACTCGGGCACTCGCAGATCACCAGCGCCGATCTACGTCGATACGCCGAGTGACGAAGAACTCGCATTCACCAGGCGCAGAAAGAGATTGATCGCTTTTGGCTGGTATGGCGGGAAGTTCAGTCACTTGAACTGGCTGCTCCCACTGCTCCCGGAGTGCCATCATTACTGCGAGCCGTTCGGCGGCTCGGCCGCCGTCCTGCTGAACCGGCCGCCGTCGCCGGTTGAGACTTACAACGACATCGACGGCGAAGTGGTGAACTTCTTCCGCGTGCTCAGGGACCAAAAGGAGAAGCTGGTCGAAGCGATCGGCCTGACGCCCTTCTCTCGCGAGGAGTTCTACGTCGCGGTGTCGAGGAACGGAGACGAACTGCCCGACCTGGAGCGGGCGCGACGGTTTTTCGTGCGGGCGCGGCAGGCCAGAACCGGGCTCGCCCAGACGGCCTCGCTCGGACGCTGGGCCAATTGCAGGAATACCAGCCGCGCGGGGATGTCCGGGGTTGTCTCCCGGTGGCTTGGCAGCATCGAAGATCTGCCCGCCATCACTCTCCGATTGCTGCGGGTTCAGATCGAGAACCGCCCGGCGCTCGAAGCCATCCGGCTATACGACGACCGGCAGACACTTTTCTATTGCGATCCCCCCTATGTGCACGCGGCGCGCGGGGACTCGAAAGCATACGGCTTCGAGATGACCGACGACGCACACAGCGAACTGGCCCGGCTGCTGCGCGGTGTCAAGGCCAAGGTCGCGGTCTCGGGTTACCGGTGCGACCTCATGGACGCGCTGTACAAGGGCTGGCGGTGCGCTCAGGCGCCGCCCAAGAACTGCCACTCGGTGAAAAAGGTGCGCCGCGAGGCGGCGTGGATGAACTACTGAGAATGACGCTGGTCCTTGCTGCTGCGATGCTCATTCCGATGATGGTCCTCTCCGCCCAGCCGGCGCGCCGGGTGCTGGTGCACGGCCATCGCGGCGCCCGCGCGGTGCTGCCGGAGAACACGCTGCCCGCCTTTCGGCACGCCATTGAGGCTGGGACCGACGCGATCGAGCTGGATCTGGCGGTGACCAGGGACGACGTGCTGGTGGTCTCGCATGACCCCGTCATCAACGAGAAGATCTGCGCGGGGCCGAAGCCGGGGGCGGTGATCCGCCGGCTCACGCTCGAAGAGCTGCGGCAGTGGGACTGCGGCGCGCGGGCGAACCCTGAGTTCCCGAAGCAGAAAGCCGTACCGGGGACGCGCATCCCGACGCTGGAGGAAGTGCTGGCGCTGGCGCCGCTGGGGAAGTTCCAGTTCAACGTGGAGACCAAGATCTTCGCCGACCGGCCCGAGTTGACGCCCTCGCCGGAAGAATTCGCGCGCCTGCTGGCCGCGAGCGTCCGCCGCCACCGCCTGGAGGCGCGCGTGATCGTGCAGTCGTTCGACTTCCGCACGCTCGTGGCGATGAAGGCGCTGGCGCCCCGCATTCGCCTATCGGCGCTCTACGGCGCGGGCGAGCGCGACTTCGTCTCGGTGGCGCGCGAGGCCGGAGCGGCGATCATCTCCCCCCAGCACCGGCTGGTGACGGCCGAGAAGGTCAGGGCGGCGCACGCGGCCGGGCTGGAGGTGATCCCCTGGACCGCCAATACGCCGGAGGACTGGGACCGGTTGATCGCCGCCGGTGTAGATGCCATCATCACCGACGATCCGGCGGCGCTGATTGCCCACTTGGCCTTCAGAAGTCCAGCCGCACGCCGGCCTGGAGCCGGCGCATCTCGTGGTAAGTGAGCACCTGCCCGAGGGTCGCGAGCGGCGTGCTCCCGGTCCCGAAGACGCGGTTGATGGCCGTATTCGTCGAGTCGGCATTCGGCGTGTTGAAGAGGTTGGCCGCTTCGACCATCAGTTGCAGCCGCATTCGCTCCCGTCCCAGCGGGACGAAGCGCGTGTAGCGCAGGTCGAACTGGGCCGCCGACGGCCCGCGGCCGGTGTTGCGGCCGACATAGAGCGGCCGGTCGTTGTTGACCGAATCCACGTTCAGGTCGGCGCCGGTGCGGACGTCGTAGGCGCCGCCGCTGCGGGCGAAGAAGAACAGCGCAAGCTGGTTGTTGTCCAGCGCCGGGTTGCGGAACCGCGGCCGCCACACCGCGCTGCCGTTGAGGACGTGTCGCACATCGGTGACCGCGTTGCCGTATTCGGCGCGGCGGTTGAAGGAGTCCTGAGGCTGTTCGCCGCCGCCGGAGATGCCGGGCTCGGGAGTGTTGTCGAGGGCGTGCGACCAGGTGTAGGAGAGGCTGAACTGGAGTCCGCCCGCGAAACGCCGGTTGAGCAGCACGCCCAGGCCGTTGTAGTTGGAGTTGCCGGCGGCGGTGATCATGTTGATGTTGTTGAACGCAGGATTCAGGCGGGCGGAGCCGTAAATGGGCCGGCCGTCGGCCAGCCGTCCGGTGGGCGCGGCCAGGTTGATGTTCTGCACCAGGGGGATCTTCGTCCCCTTGGTGAAGGCCCAGGTGAGGCTGAGCGAGAAGTCGCGGCCCAGCTCGCGCTCCACGCCCAGTTGCGCCTGGTGCACGTACATCCACGAGAAGTCGGGATCGATGACGGTGAGCGAGGAGCGCACGGCGGGGAAGCCGGCCGGCGAGGCGGGCGCGTTGGGATACACGGGGGCCCCGGCGGCCGTGCCGGCGACCTGGATGGAAATCTGGCTCCGGCCGTTGTTGCGCAGCGCGTCCCGGTAGAGGTTGGACTGCGGGTAGTCGTAGTGCAGGCCGTAGCTGCCGCGCAGCACGAGCTTCTCCGAGCCGCGCGGCGCCCAGGCGAAGCCGAAGCGAGGCGCGAGGTTGTTGCGGTCGCGCCGGAACTGCTGGGACAACGGATGTGGCGAGGTGCTGTCCGGCTCGGGCGGAGCGACCGTCTCCCAGCGCGCGCCGTAGTGCAGCGTGAGGCCGCGGCGCAGGCGCCACTGGTCCTGGAAGTAGAGGCCGTAGTAAACCTGGTGGAGGCGCAGGACGCGCTCGCCGAATGAGGTGCTGAGCTGGGTGTAGGTGAAGGGCCGGCCGGTGGCTGGATCGATGCGGGCCTCGCGCGCCCACTGATACTGCTGGAGCGCCGTCACCGGCCCGCGGCCGCCGGCTGCGGTAAGGCCGCCGAAGGTGAACGTCGGGATGAATTCGTCCTCGGCGTTCAGCGGCGAATGCACGACGTTGAAGCCGCCCTTGATCTGGTGCTCGCCGGCCTGGTGGGTGAGGTTGTCGCTCCACTCCAGGATCTTCTCGCGGTTGGCCGTTAGCCCGGAGGGGTAGCCGAAGGTGGCCACGCCGCTGACCACGGTGCGCGGCAGCGTCTGCGGCCCGGGTTCGACCACCGGGCGGCGGCGCGAGAAGCGGTCGGCCAACTGGAAGCGGAACTCGTTGATGGCGCCGGCTGAGAGCGTGGCCGTCCAGGCCAGGGCCGCGGCCGCCTCGTTGAAGATGGCTCCGTTGGAGGAGCTGAGCACGGTGTTGCCGCCGGGATCGCGAGCGTAGAAGAACTCGCGGAAGGTGTTGCCGCGCAGGACGAGCGCGTGCCTGGGGCGGGGGCGGTAGTCGAACTTGGCCAGCCACAACTGCGGATTGAAGCTGGAAGGGAGCACATCGACTTCCTTGCCGGTGAAGCCGAGCGCGGAGGCATTGTCGCGCGCCGCCGGGCTGGTGAAACCCAGCGACTGCGGGAAGGCGCGGCGGCTGGCCTCGTAGCCCGCGAAGAAAAAGAGGCGGTCGCGGCGGACGGGCCCGCCGATGGCGCCGATCCAGACGTTGCCCGAGGGCTCGTTGCCGGGCAGGGAGCGGTAGGGCAGGGCGTTCCAGCTCTTGCGGGCGGTGATGTACTCGGCCTGGCCGTGAAACTGGTTCGTCCCCGACTTGATGATGTTGTTGACCACCCCGCCGCCGGTGCGGCCGTATTCGGCGTTGGCGCCGAAGCTGGCCACCTGGGTCTCCTGCAAGACGGCGGGCGAGAAGATGATCACACGGTAGGCCTTCTGCTGGGCGGCGCTATTCTGAAAGCCATCCACTTGGTAGTTGAGGCGGCGGGCCAGCCCGCCGAAGTCCAGCCGCGGGGCCTCGTATTCGCGCGGCCGGTTGCCGTTGATGAAGGGCTGGAGGAACGCGAAGTTCAACTCGCTGCGGGAGAGGTTGGGCAGGTTTTCGACGTCCATCTGGTTGACGGCCCGGCTGGTGGTCACCCGCGCCGTCTCAACGATAGCGGCGTCGGAGGTGACCGTCACCGCCTGCTGGGCGGCGGCCACGTCGAGCCTCACGTTCAGTGTGAGGATCTGCCCGGTCGAGAGGTTGATCCCGGTCTGCTTGTAGGGAGCGAAGCCCGAAGCCTCGACCGAGATTTCGTAGGGGCCGATCTGGAGCAGGGCGGCGCGGTAGAAGCCGCCCTGGTCGGCGGCGAGGTCGCGCGCCTGGTTGGTGCCCAAGTGGCGGATCTGGACTCGCGCGGCGGGGATGCCGCCGCCGCTAGCATCGGTCACGGCGCCTTCGATCTGTCCGGTGTTGGCCTGTGTCTGCGCCAGCGCCGCCGGCGCTGCGGCCAGGGCAAGGATGATCACGGCCACGCTCTTCGCTGTCATTTGTCCTCCTCCCGGTGCAAGTAGACCCCGATGAAGGTATTCTACCGTGGGGCTGGGGAAGGCCGCGCGGCTACGCCTACCAGAACACCGCGTTCAGGACGAGGAACACCGCCGCTATCACCGCGGCCCAGAAGATGGGGCGCATGTAGAGCGGCAGGTGGCCCTCTGAGGGGACCGCCGTCAGCCCGTAGACCAGGCCCTGGAGCTCGGCGGCCGGCTTGGGGCGCGTCGAGAGGCTGACGACCACGGTCACCACCACGCAGACGATCCAGCACCACAGGCCGCGGTACATGTTCTCGGCCATGTCGCGGGCGTTGCGGGAGAGCGCGATGTAGGCCAGTGCGCCGGGGTCGAGCCGCACCCAGACCCACATGCCCACCGAGGAGAGCGTGCCGGCCAGCAGGCCCCAGAAGCCGCCGGCCGGCGTGGCCCGCTTCCACAGCATGCCGAGCAGCACGGTGCCGAACAGCGGGGCGATGAAGAAGCTGAACAGCGCCTG
>JBBTDS010000723.1:10367-15504 GCA_038060875.1 Acidobacteriota bacterium
TGCCGAGCAGCACGGTGCCGAACAGCGGGGCGATGAAGAAGCTGAACAGCGCCTGGACGTAGTCCATGATGCTCAGAAACTGCATGACCAGGTAGGCGGTGCCGATCGAAACCAGCACGCCGAGAATAGTGCACCAGCGGCCCATCTTCACATAGTGGGCGTCGGAGGCGTTCTTGCGGACGAGTGCGCCGTAGATGTCGTAAGTCCAGACGGTGGCGAAGGCGCTGACGTTGCCGGCCATGCCGGACATGAAGCCGGCGATCAGCGCGGTGATGCCCAGCCCGAGCAGGCCCGGACCGAGGTAGCGCGCCAGCATCAGCGGCAACACCTCGTTATAGCTGTGCGCGCCGGTGGCGATGGCTTCGCTCTCGCCGACCAGCTTGTCGGGCAGCAGCGCCAGGCCGAGCAGGCCCGGCAGGATCACGATGAACGGCACCATCATCTTGAAGGCCGAGCCGATGATGGGGGCCAGCCTGGCTGAGCGCAGGTCTCGGGCGGCGAGCACGCGCTGCACCACCAGGAAGTCGGTGGTCCAGTAGCCGAACGAGATCACCCAGCCGAGGCCGAAGACGATGCCGGTCCAGTGAATGCCCATCGGGTTGTCGCCGAACGAGCCCATGGTGCGCCAGAGGTGGGTGTAATCCTGGCCGGGGAAGTTTCGCGAGATGCGCTCGGTCATGCCGCTCCAGCCGCCCGTCTCGATCAGGCCGAGAATGGGGATCAGCAGCGCGCCCAGCCAGATCAGCGCGAATTGCAGCACCTCGTTGAAGATGGCCGAGAGCAGGCCGCCCAGGGTCACGTAAACGGCCACCGTGATCGAGGCGACCCAGATCGAGAAGTGGATGTCCCAGCCGAGCACCACCTTCAGCACCAGGGCCATCGAGTACATGTTGATGCCGCTCATCAGCACGGTCATGAAGGCGAAGGAGACCGCCGAGAGCGCGCGGGCCGGCTCGCCGTAGCGCAGCTTCAAATAGCCGGGAACCGAGTGGGTCTTCGAGATGTAGTAGAAGGGCATCATCACCACCGCCAGGAAGAGCATCGCGGGGATGGCGCCCACCCAGTACCAGTGGGTGGCCAGGATGCCGTATTGGTACGCGGCCGCCGCCCAGCCCATCAGCTCCAGCGAGCCCAGGTTGGCGGCCAGGAAGCTGAGGCCGGCCACCCAGGCGGTCATCTCGCGGCCGGCCAGGAAGAAATCCTCGCCGGTGCGCGTGTGGCGCTTGAGGTAGAAGCCGATGGCCAGCACCGCCGCGAAGTAGATGACGATGATGGCCAGGTCCACCGGGCTGAGCACCAGCAGGCGGGCGCGCGTGGCTTGAAGCAGCACGAGGGCGGGCATAGAGGATCATCGTAACCCGCCGCGGTGCGGCTTACAATCTACGTTATGGGCGGCAACTTGCCCGCGCTCGCGTTCGCGCTTGTCATCGGCCTGGTTTTGGGCACGCTCGGCAGCGGCGGGGCGATCCTGATGCTGCCGGTGCTGGTGTACGTTGCGGGCATCCCGCCGCAGCGCGCGATCGACATGTCGCTCATTATTGTGGGCGGCGCCGCAGCGTTGGCCAGCTTCCTGCACTACCGGCGGGGGAACTACCACGCGAAGGCCACGCTGGTTTTCGGCGCGACGGGTTTGGTCGGGGCCTATGTGGGCTCCACTTTTACGCACCGCGTGGCTGAGCATGTGCTGATGCTGATCTTCGCCCTGGTGATGGCCGTCGCCGGCGCGGCCATGCTGCGCAAGCGCCCCGAGCCGCACCTGGGGGAACGGTGCCACCTCTGGCGGTGCCTCATGATTGGGTTGGGCGTCGGGCTGCTGACCGGCTTCCTCGGCGTTGGCGGCGGTTTCCTGATTATCCCGGCGCTGATCGTGCTGGCGAACATCGAGCCGAGAAAGGCGGTGGGCGCGTCGCTGGCCGTGATCACCATCAACTGCTTGGCCGGCCTGCTGGGGCATTTGCGCTATGGCGCGGTGGACGTGGCCGTCGCGCTCCAGTTTCTCGGGCTGGCGAGCGCGGGCATGCTGGCCGGAGTGACGGTAGCTGGACGGCTGCCCGAGATGACGCTCCGAAGGGGCTTTGCTCTCATGCTGCTGTGCCTGGCCGCGGCGATCGGCGCGCTGGAATTTCGGTGACAGTCACGCGATGAGCCTGCGGCTCACCACACCGCATGAAAATGGGCTTCAGCGTCAAGCCGAGCCCACTCCAGGGTGACGCGTACCCGGGGGCTAGGCATGCCTCGCCCCTACAACGGGTTACGGACCCCGCGGTAGGGGTCGGGCATGCCCGACCCCTCTTTGCCACGCGCTGTTAACCCCGCCCTCGATATCGCGGGGTATTTTCGGAAGGGGCGACACAACCTCGAAATTAGTGAAAGCGTAGCCTGTCACCGAATTGAATCGCACAGTCGGCAGATTAGCGCAACACGGGACCGCCCGCTCCGCTTTTTTGCGGAACAAGCCCGCCTCGGATTCGTATAACCTGCTGAGGTGGCAGCCATGCATTTCCGGAGCCTGTTCCCTATCCTCTTGCCGCTGCTGGTCTTCCAGGCGGCTTGCGATTTCGAGGACGCCTTCTCCGACTCCCAGCGGCACCGGGAGGATTTCCAGTACAGCTACGCCCTGAAGCCGGGCGGGACCCTCACGCTGGAGAACTTCAACGGCGCGGTGGAGATCCTGAGCTGGGAGAAGGACGAGGTCCGGATCACCGGCACCAAGTATGCCCGCTTTGAGGGCGATCTCCGAGAGCTGAAGATCGAGACAACGGCCAGCCCGGAGGCGGTGCGGATCCGCACGGTGCGGCCCGAGCGCCGGAACCGCGGCATGGGAGCGAAGTATATGCTCCGCGTTCCGCGGCAGGTCGAGCTGGAGCGCATCGTCACTTCCAACGGCTCCATCCGCGTGGAGGATATCCGCGGCCTGTCACGGCTGGAGTCCTCCAACGGCTCGATCACGCTGCGGCGGATGCGCGGCCGGCTGGACGCCAAAACCAGCAATGCCTCGATCAGCGGCGACGACCTGGAAAGCGAAGCCGTGCTGAGAACGTCCAACGGCAGCATCCGGATCGATCAGATGAGCGGGACGCTCGAGGCCACCACCTCCAACGCCGGCATTCACGTGCGGGTGAGCAAGCCGGTGCCGCGGCAGGCGCTGAAGCTGGACACCTCGAACGGCAGCATCGAGCTGACCATGGACTCTTTCGAGGAGAACGAGGTCCGCGCCCGCACCAGCAACTCCTCGATCACCGTGCGCCTGCCGCCGGAGGTCCGGGCGCGGGTGAGGGCCTCGACCTCCAACGCCTCGATCCACAGCGACTTCGACGCACTGACCAGGGGCATCCGTAAGAACTTCCTGGAGGGGGAGATCGGCAGCGGCGGCCCGCTCATTCAGCTTACAAGCTCGAACGGCTCGATTCGGGTGTTGAGGTTGTGACCGCTCGCTCACGCTCGCGGCTCGGCAGAGCCGCGCTTACTACCTCGGCGAGCTGCTCGCACTGGTACGGCTTCGGGAGCACCGCGAGCATGCCGGCCTGGAGGGCCTGCTCGACGGCGGCATCCTGAGCGAAGCCGCTGCTGAGGATCGCCTTCACCGTGGGATTGATCTCGCGGAGGGCGCGGAAACAAGCGATCCCGCCGAGGCCGGGCATGATCATGTCCACGATGACCAGGTCAAAAGCGGCGCTGGCTTTGCGGTAGACTTCGACGGCCTGGCGCGGGTCCGGGATCCAGACCACCTGGTAGCCGAGGCTTTCCAGCATGCTGGTGGTCACCCGGCACACGATTTCCTCGTCATCGATCACCAGGACGCGGCCTGCGCCGCGGAGACGGTTGGCCGCCCTGGCCGGCGCTGCCGCAATCGGCGTGTCCGCGTGGAACGGCAAGTAGATTCGGAAGGCCGTGCCCTGGCCCGGTTGGCTCAGCACTTCGATTGCGCCTCCGTGGTTCTTCACGATCCCGTAGACCACTGACAGGCCGATCCCGGCGCCTTTGCCCCGCTCCTTGGTGGTGAAGAATGGCTCGAAGATGCGGGGCTGGTGCTCGGAGGGAATGCCGACGCCGGTGTCGGTCACCGAAACGCGGAGGTACGAGCCCGGCGAGGTGGCGCCTAACCGCGCCACCGACTGCTCATTCAGTTCGGACGCTTCCGTTTGAAAAGTCAGCACGCCTCCTTGCGGCATGGCATCGCGGGCGTTGAGGGCCAGGTTGAGAAAGACCTGATGCATCTGGTCGGGGTCGCCGAGCACGACGGGGCTTTCGGCCTCAAGGCGAGTGGCAATCTCGATGTGCTTGGGGAAGGTCGGCTTCAGCAGGGCGGCAACCTCCCGCAGGACGGCATGAAGATCGACGGCCACATTCTGGCCGTCGCCGCGGGGCGTGAAGCCCAATAACCGCCGTGTGAGCTGCTGCGCCCGCTCGCCCGCCTTCACGATCACCTCGGCCGCTTCCCGGGTCGTGTCGCCAGGCTTGGACTGGGCCTTCAGCAGGTCGGCATAGCCGAGGATGGCGGACAGCAGATTGTTGAAGTCGTGGGCCACGCCGCTGGCCAGCTCGCCGATCGCCTCCATTTTCTGGCGATGGCGCAACTGCTCCTCGAGCCGCTTGCGCTCGGTGATGTCGCGCGCGATTCCCTGAATCAAGGCCGGCCGGCCGTTCTCGAATTGCAGCCGGGCGCTGACCTCGACCAAGGCGTGGCGGCCGTCCCGGGTCAGGACCGCCAACTCGAAGGGAGGGATCGTCTCGCCCCCCAGGGCGCGCTGGATCTTCTCCTTGATGGAGGGCAGGCACTCCGGCTCCACTAAGCCGGCGAGGTTCATGGCGAGAATCTCGTTGCGGGTGTAGCCGCTGATCCGCTGGCCGGCCTTGTTGACCGAAGTGAAGTTTCCCTCCAGGTCGAGCGTGAAGACGATGTCCAGCGCCTCTTCGAAGAGCTGGCGGTATTTCTGCTCGCAGTCGAGCCGGGCCCGCTCGGCCTCGGTGCGCTGGGCCTGCGCCCGCGCCAGGTCGGATTCAAGCTGGCAACACCGGCAGAGGTCTGGGCCAAGGCAATCGTGCTGCATGGGACGCCTATATTCCCCTATCGGACGAAAACCCGGAGAATTTAGGCCGGGGGGGCGAGTGGTCGATCGGTCACGGGCGCGCTTAC
>JBBTDS010000724.1:0-1614 GCA_038060875.1 Acidobacteriota bacterium
GGAACCAGCATGGTGGCATGATCCGCCCGAACTCAGATCTCCGCACTGTCAAGCTCTGTAATTGAAGGCTATAATCTGGCAGACCGCAACAGCCGATTAAGACTCTGGAATGTCGCAGAACGGGCAAATGACGGATGAGCAACAGGTTGAGCGGCTGGCGCTCGATTATCAACACTTTAGGGTTGGGCGCTCGCTAATCCTGCACGCCGATTGCTTCGAGTGGCTGTGCCGTATCCCAGAGAACTCAATCCACGCGATTGTCACTGATCCACCCTACGGCGTTAAGGAATACGACTCTGCTCAATTGGAGAAGCGCTCCAACGGCAACGGTGGAATCTGGCGCATCCCTCCATCATTCGATGGTCATGTGCGCGCACCGCTGCCCCGGTTCACCGCGCTGAACGCAAAGGAGAGGGAGACGTTGAGGCGTTTCTTCCTTGAGTGGGGCAACGTAGCACTACATGCCCTTCGGCCGGGTGGGCACATCTTTCTCGCAAGCAACGCGTTCTTATCGCAGTTGGTCTTCGGTGCTCTGAGTGAAAGCGGGCTTGAGTTTCGCACTCAACTTGTGCGAATCGTGCGCACGTTGCGCGGCGGTGATCGTCCGAAAAATGCGGAAGAGGAGTTTCCGGATTGCTCGTCACTCCCGCGCGGATGTTATGAACCTTGGGGCATCTTCCGAAAACCGTTGCTTCCGGGCATGAAGGTCAGCGATTGTCTGCGCGAGTGTCAGACTGGAGCTTTGCGTCGGAAGCCTGACGGCACGCCGTTTGAAGACGTGATCTATAGCGAGCGGACGCCCCGATGCGAGCGAGACATCGCAGATCACCCAAGCCTGAAACCGCAATCGTTGTTGCGGCAGATCGTTTACGCTGCGCTTCCTTTGGGACAAGGAATCATCGTTGACCCGTTTAGCGGCTCCGGCTCCACGGCCGCGGCTGCCGAAGCCGTGGGCCTCCTCAGCATCGGAACTGAGCGCCATGTCGACCACTTCGAGCTGAGCCGGACGGCTGCACCAAAGCTTGCGGGCCTTGAGGCAGCCCGTGAACGGCCCGATCAGTTGACGTTCGCCATGGAGTGAGTCTTACTCCTGTTCCTCCGCTTCATCCTCTCGGTTCTCCGAGACACCCCCAACTCGCAACACCTCTTCCATGTAGATCCAATTGGCCAGCATCTTCTGGTATCCGCTTTCCGTCACGCTCGCGGTTATAGTTCGGCGGCTCTTGGCTGAGCGGCCGGAGAATTTCCAATCGTGTTTCGTCAGTTCAGCACCGAGGACCATCCGGAACCGGAAGGGCTTTGGTGCCAGGCCTTTCCCCACGTCAGACTGGCGGTTGCCCTCGAAAACGAAAACCATCAGCCACGTATCTTCGGGATTGTGGCCCTGCCACGCCTTAAGGTAGCGCGAACCCTTAATCTCTATGCCTTCGCTGCCGTGCTGGCACATGTCGTTCTCGAACGATCCGGCAGGTATCAGGTCCGGATGGCCGTTGTGGTAACGGTTCTTAACCAAGCCCTTGCAGTGCTTCGGAATCGTGGCACTCATGAACTCGCCCACGATGCTGCTGAAATTGGCGGGCATCAACATGGATTCAAGACGGGGGAGCGAACTCG
>JBBTDS010000725.1:0-1281 GCA_038060875.1 Acidobacteriota bacterium
CGGCTCAACTCGGATTGGTTCAGGCGCCGGGTGAAGACCGCCTGGCGTCCCGCGTCGCGGCAGGCCGGGCTTGAGGGGGCGCTTAGCGGCTGGCGGCATGCGCGACAATCCACCGGGCTGGACGAAATTCCCCCTCCGGCCAGCCTCAGCCGGTTTCCCCGAAACCGGCGGTGGGTTAAAATGCATTCGTTTATGGTCCGTTGTCTAGCCTTCTCGGTCGCTGTTCTCGCCTTTCACGCGTCCGCGGCATCTCCTCCCCGGGATCCTTTGGCCGATCGGGTGACGGTCTACCGCGATGAGTACGGCGTACCCCACATCGTCGGCGAAAACGAGGAAGCCACCTTCTTCGGCTACGGCTACGCTCAGGCCGAGGACCACCTGGAGCGAATGATGCTCCAATACCGGGATGCCCAGGGGCGCCGCGCTGAGGTTCAGGGCTCCGCGGCGCTGGGCGACGGCTACCTGAAGTTCATCCCGCACGAGTATCGCTGGGATGGCGACTACCTTCAGCGGCTGCTGCGAACAAGGCAGGGTGTCATCGAGAACAGAAGCAGAATTGATCCAGAGGTTTACGGCATCCTGAGCGCTTTTGCCCGCGGCATCAACGCTTTCATCGCCGAGCACCGGGCCGCACTCCCAGCCTGGATCGATACCGTTGCGCCCGAGGACATCGAGGCTCTGGAGCGCAGCCACTATTTCCGTTTCTACAGCGTCCACGACGCTCTCTCGAAGCTCACGGACCTGCCGTCCGCGTTTCCCGACCTCGGCTCCAACCAGTGGGCCATCGCCCGCGAGAAATCGGCCAACGGCCGCATCATCCACGTCGAGCACACGCACATGCCCTGGGACAACCGCTTTCAGAATTACGAAGCGCACCTGATCACGCCGGGCAGGTTGAACGCTGGCGGCATCAGTTGGTTCGGCAGTCCCTTCTTTCTGGATGGCTTCAACGACCGCATTACCTGGTCGGCGACTTACAACGCCCCGAACATAGCCGACATTTATGAGGAGCGGATCAACCCGGAAAACCACCTCCAGTATCTGTACGAAGGAGGCTGGCGCGACGTCCGGGTGGAGCGCGAGGCCTTTCGCATCAAAGGGCCGAAGGGCTTCGAGTCGGTGACGCTGCCTCTCTATTACACGCACCACGGGCCCATCGTGAAATTCGACCGGGCCGGGCGCCGCGCCTGGTCGGTGAAGCTCCCCAACTTCGACGGCGTGAACTATTCGGCCGCTCTCTACCGCCTGATGAAGTGCCGCGGCCTCGACGACTTCAAAGCC
>JBBTDS010000726.1:0-4696 GCA_038060875.1 Acidobacteriota bacterium
CTACGCCGCCGGCGGCTGGAACGGCTCGTCGGCGCTGCCGCCGTAAATCGAGGGCACTTTGCCCCCGACCACGCGCAGGTAAACCGACAACTGGCCGCGGTGGTGCACGGTGTGAACAATCAGCCACGGCAGGTAAGCAACCGCCGGGAGGTTCCAGATGCCGAAGAAGGAGATGGTCCGGGTCATATCCGCGTCGGAGATCCCCTTCAGGCGCTCAACCAGCGGCGGGAGCTTCTGGTCGTACCAGCTCAGCACATTGGCGAGCGACTGGATCTCGGCCGGCCTGTTCTCGTCCCCCATCGCGAATTCCCCGCTGATCATGCCGTTCAGGAACCAGACCTCGGAGGCCACGACGTGCCAGGCGAGGTCAAGCGCGTTTTTCGACTTCTCGTGAGGCTGGTAGTCGCGCTTGTCCTCGGGCAGGGCTGCGATCACTTTCTTGGTTGTCTTCGCCTCCATCTCGATGGAAGGAAGCATCATGTTCAGGAAAAATCTGGCTTGGTCAGGTTGCATGAGCTATCGTCTCCTCTATCCTCATCCGAGCGATACCTTGAGCCTGTCGCCGGCGGCGAGCTTCACCGGCGTTTCCCATTGGACGCGGGCCTCGCCGTCGCGCACCGTCGCCTTGGCGCGCCCGTGCGTGGACACCGTCGCCCGCGTCCCAAGGAACGGCGCCCGCAGCGCGGCCAATTCCAGCGTGCCGCCCTCCACCGTGAGCTCGGCTTCGAGTTTCTCCTTGGAAAGCTGTTGCGAGTACTGGCCCCAGGCTGAGCCGGTGGTGTACAACACGCGGAAATCGTTGCTCCGCAGGCGCGGGCGGAACCGCAGCTCCTTGTGCGGGGCCGAGTAGCTGAAACCAGACAGGGCCAGCAGCAGCGACCACGACGCCATCGCCCGCGCGTAGTGGTGCCCGCATTCGATCTCGTTCCAGGGATTGCGCCGCGCGCCGTCGTAGCGGTCGCGGGCCGCCGCCACTATGGCCAGCCCCTCCTTCACCATCCCCTCGTAAATCAAGTGCGCGGCCACCTGGTACTCGATGCCCGTCCAGACCTCGTCGGAATAGACGAACGGCAGCGCCGGCCGCTTCCCCTTGGGCCAGCTACAAAGCAACAGGCCTTTCTCCTCGTTCAGTGCATAGATGCGCTGCGGGTTCGGAAAGTCGCTAAAGTCTTCCACGAAGTTGTAGCGGTAGATGGAGCCGAGCGCCGCGCGAATGTGCTCGGGCGGCAGCAGCTTGCCCAGTTCGACCACCTCGGCGAACCACTGGCCGAGCAACTGATCCGAGAGGCACCCCTCGCCATACTGATACCGGGCGGCCTTCTCGTGCTTCTCCTCGACCTTCTGGATGTAGTACTCGCCGTTCCACAGCAGGCGGTCGAGCGCCGCGCCGCCCTGCGCGAGCAGTTTCTCGTAGCGCTCGGCGGCGGCGGTGTCGCCGAGGTGGCGCGCCATCTTGGCCGTAGCCGCCAGCGCACCCAGGTAGAGCGTGCCCATCATGGTGTTGGGCCCGTAGAACTCGATGTCGTAGGTGTTGTGCTGCTCGCCCTCCATTACCCCGTCGCGGTCGGCGTCCCAGCTCACCCAGGCGTACTCCAGCGCCCGCTTGAGCGGCGCCCAGAGCCGGCGCAGCCAGGCGTCGTCGCCCGAGAGGCGCCACTCGCGGTAGACCTTCATGATGCAGCCCATTTGCCCGTCGGCCGCCGGGAAGTTCTTGTTGCCGCCCTGGCGGAGCGGCACCGGGGTGCGGAAACTCATGCTGCCGTCGGGGCGCAGGTTGACCAGAAAGTCGGTCTCGCGCATGCTGCGCTCCAGTTCGGGGTAAAGGTGCGCCAGCGACTGCTCGTAGTTGTAGACGTGCGTGCAGTTCATGGGGCAGCAGCCGGCATTGTCATTGCAGCCCTCGAAGGCGAGCGTCAGCTTCTTCTCCATCACCATGACGGTATTGGTGCGGAGGATCGAGGCCTGGCTGGAGACAGCGTCCACGACCGGCGCCGGCAGCGTCGAGCCCCACAGCAGGTCGCGGTAGCGCTCGGTCCGCCGGCGCAGCGAGGCCAGATTGGAGAGCGTGTGGACGGCCGGTTCCCAGGCCGACGGCCAGCGCGTGCCGTACTGGTTCTTGAGCGGCCTGCCGCGGTGCTCCGGCTCGTTGATCCAGTAGTTCTCGGTGTTGGGAAAATGCCAGGCCAAAACAAAAGTGATCTTCTTTGTTTCGCCGGGCGCGAGCGCGAAATGGGCGGCCAGCGTAGCATGCTCGGTCTGGCCCTCGGCCGAGGGCGCCACTTCCAGGTTCGGCAGGCGTCCCTTCTCCAGCAGTTCGTCCCACCACTTGTGGAACTCGTCAAACCAGGCCCCGTGCTCCCAGCGCAAGCGCCAGGAAACGTCGGCGGCGTCGGTCAGCAGCGCCATCGAGCCATAGCGCGTCGATTCCGGCGGGTACTTGCGCGAGGTCATCAGCAGGCCGCGGAAGTCCTTCCCGGTGCGAAACTCGTTAACGTTGCCGCCGAAGAACGGAGCGCGCCGCCCGCGGAGCTTCGCGACACTGTCGTAACCCACCGCGTTCGTCAGCGAGAAGGCCAGCGCCGCCTCGATCTTCGCCGCCGCGCGGGAGCGCACCGCATAGGTAAGGATGGCGACGGGGAGGCTGGAGTCGTCGGTCTCCAGCGGGATCATGGGGTTGAACGCTTCGAGCGAGACCTCCACCGGCAGCCGGGCGTCCACGAACCGGATGTGGGCGAAAGGATACGCGCCGGTGAAGACGGCCCCGCGGAAACGGGGCAGGCCCAGGCCGGTCTCGCGCGGCACGCCCGATTGCCCGCTGAAGGGAGGCAGCGGCTGCCGCTCGACCACGCGAATCAGCGGCTTCTTCAGCCCGCCGCCTTCGAGGCGCAGGACGGCGAATGTGAACGGCAACATGGCGCCCTTATTGGGCCGGTTGAAGATCTCCCAGTCGCGCAGGTTGCCGAAACCGCCGAGTGAAACGGTGCCGGTGCCGATGCCGCCGAGCGGGAAGGCGATTTCCCGCAGCGCCTCGCCCTGGAAGCGCCGGCCGGGCGGTCCCGCTGGCGCGGCCTTCGCCTGAGAGGGCGCGGCCGTGGGTTGGCCATGGGCGGCCGCGGCCGTCACGCTGAGAAGCAAGTTACGTCTGCTGAGAGGCATAATGCCCCTAATTTTACTGCGAACTGCGCAAGGCCTGGTCCAGGTCCCAGAGGATGTCGTCGATGTCCTCCAGGCCGATCGACAGGCGCACCAGGTCCGGGGTCACGCCGGCGGCTTCCTGCTCGGCGGCGCTGAGCTGCTGGTGAGTCGTTGACGAAGGATGGATCACCAGGCTGCGCGCGTCGCCGACGTTGGCCAGGTGCGAAAACAGCTTCGCGCTGTCGATGAACTTCCTGCCCGCCTCGTAGCCGCCCTTGATGCCGAACGAAAACACCGCTCCGGCCCCCTTCGGCAGGTACTTCCGCGCCAGCGCAAAGTAGGGATTCGCAGGCAACGAGGGATACTTCACCCAGGTCACCAGCGGGTGCTGTTCGAGGAAGTTGGCCGCGGCCAGCGTGTTTGAAACGTGCCGGTCCATGCGCATCCCGAGCGTCTCGATGCCCTGCAAAAACAGGAACGCGTTGAACGGGCTCATGCAGGGACCGAAGTCGCGGAGCCCCTCGACGCGGGACTTGATGATGTAAGCCAGGTTGCCGAAGGCCTCGGTGAAGACCATGCCGTGGTAGGCGCGGGAAGGCTCGCTGAGCTGCGGGAAGTTCCCGTTCCCCCACGGGAACTTGCCGCTATCGACGATTATGCCGCCGATCGAGTTGCCGTGGCCGCCCATGAACTTGGTGAGCGAGTGCACGACCACGTCGGCGCCGAAGTCCATCGGCCGGCACAGGTACGGGGTGGCGAAGGTGTTGTCGATCATCAGCGGGATATTGTGCTCATGGGCGATCTTCGCCACCGCCTCGACATCGAGCACGTTGCCGCGCGGGTTCGAGATTGTCTCGCCGAACAGGCACTTCGTCTTGGGCGTGATGGCGCGGCGGAAGTTCTCCGGGTCGTCCGGATCGACGAAGACCACGTTGAATCCGAGCTTGCGGAAGCTGACGTCGAACTGGGTGTAGGTGCCGCCGTAGAGGGTGATGGCGGATACCATCTCATCGCCGGCCTGCATCAGGCTGCCGATGGCGATGAACTGGGCCGCCTGCCCGCTGGACATGGCCAGCGCCGCGACGCCGTTTTCGAGCGATGCCACCCGTTCCTCCAGCACGCCGTTCGTCGGGTTCATGATGCGGGTGTAAATGTTGCCGAACTTGCGCAGCGCGAACAGGTCGGCGGCGTGATCGCTGTTCTCGAACACAAAAGAGGTGGACTGGTAGATGGGCACCGCGCGGGCGCCGGTCGTAGGATCCGGCTTATAACCCGAGTGCAACGCGCGGGTGTTGAAGCCAAAGGTGCGTTCTTCGGACATAGGGTCCTTTCCGAGAGTTAGGTTGTCTCAACGCAGCCACTCGTCCAGGTGCTCGAGGACGAAGGCGTCGTCGTTCAAATGCGGGTAAGCCGCGTATACGCGGTCGATCTCTCCCATCTGGCCGGGCGAAAGATCCTCGTTGGGATCCAGGCACCAGCGGCCGGCCATCAGGCCCTGCCGCCGCAGCACCTCGTGGATGCCGGCGATGCAGCCGTGGAAATTGTGCGACGGGTCGAAGAA
>JBBTDS010000726.1:4796-8898 GCA_038060875.1 Acidobacteriota bacterium
ACGTCGAGCGTCTGATAGCGGTTGAACGGCGCGATCTTGATGGCCACCACGTTCTCGATTTCCGCGAAGCCCCGCCAGAACTCGTAGGGCAAAATGCGTCCGCCCACGGCCGGCTGCAAGTAGAAACCGAACACGGGGATGATCGAAGCCACCGCCCGGACGTGGTCGAGCAACTGTGCGGTTGACGCATCGCGCAACGCGCCCAGGCCGAGCAGCGCCGTGTCGTAGCCGCAGCGGGCGGCGAACTCCGCCTCGCGGGTCGCCTGCGCGGTCGGGCCGACTGCCCCGGCCACCTTCACGCCGTCCTTGCCGCGCAGCTCCTCCATCGTCAACTGGAGCAGCGGCTCGTACAGCCCGACCTTGGGGTCGCGGATGGCGAACTGCGTGGTGTGCACGCCGATGGCGACGCCGCCGGCGCCGGCCGCCAGGTAGTAGCGCGTCAGCGCGCGCTGGCGCCGCTCGTCCAGTTTCCTCTCGGCGGTCAGCGCCAATGGATGCGCCGGGATCACGGCGCCCTTGAGAAGGATCTCCCGCCAGGCCATCAGAACTTACCGTCCCTTACTTCAAAATGCGTTGGCTTGCTCCACATCACGCCGCCCGCCTCGATCCAGGCGGCGACCCACTCGATCATTTGGTCCAGGCTGACCTCGGGGTAGCCGAACAGGCGCTGGCAGCGCGAGGCGTCGCTCAGCAGAGCGGTGGGCGCTTCCGCGCCTTCGAGCACCGGCTCGACACCGAAGCGCTGGCCGAACCGCAGCGCGACCGCGCGGATCGAGACCGTTTCCGGCCCGGTCAGGTTGAGCACCGCCGGCGGCGAGGCGCACAGCGGGAATGACCGCAGGCAGACCGAATTGGCGTCGCCCTGCCAGATCACATTGGCCGCGCCCATGGCCACACTGACCGGCCGGCGCGCGTACACCTTCTGGCCGACGTCCAGCAGCACGCCGTAGCGCAGGTCGATGGCGTAGTTGAGTCGCAGCAGCACCACCGGCGTGCCGTAGCGCGCTGAGAAATACTCGAACATCCGCTCGCGGCCCAGCACCGACTGCGCATACTCGCCGACGGGGCCGACGGGGCTGGCTTCACTCGGCCCGCCGTGGGCGACCGGCGCCAGCGGATAGACGTTGCCGGAGGAAAAGGCGACGATGCGCGCCGCGCGGTAGCGCTCGGCCACCCGCGCCGGCAGATAGGTGTTCAGCGCCCAGGTGAGGTACTCGTGGCCGGTGGTGCCGAACTTGCGCGCGGCCATGTAGATGACGTTGGGGACGTCGGGCAGGGCGCGCAACTGGTCGTCTTCCAGCATGTCGGCGGTGATCGTCTCGATGCCGGCGGCTTCCAGTTCCTCGCGCACCCGCGCGTTGGAGAACCGCGCCACGCCGATGATCCGCTTGCGCACGCCGGCCTCGTCGGCGGCGCGCCGCGCCCGCCGCGCCAGGCTCGGCCCCATCTTCCCGGCCACGCCGAGGATGAGCAGGTCGCCTTCGAGTTCGCGCATGAAGGCCTTGTCGGCCTCGCTGGGGCGCGAGAGGCGCTCCTCCAGTTCCGCTTCCGTTTTCAGGATCATCGCTTGTAGCCGATCTTGCGCAGCAGGCCGTGCCGCCAGGCGGCGCCGGCCTCGTCCTCGACGCCCAGGGGCGAAGAGCCGTCAATTACGCCCAGGATGCCCCGGCCCTGCTCGGTCTCGGCCACGATCACCTCCAGCGGGTTAGCGGTGGCGCAGTAGATCGAACAGACTTCCGGGCAGGCCTTGACGGCGTTGAGAATGTTGATGGGATAGCCGTCGCGCAGCGCGACGACGAAGGTGTGGCCGGCGCCGAGGGCCTGCGCGTTGCGGGTGGCCAGCGCCTTCAGGTCCGCGTCGTTGCCTTCGACGCGGATCAGGCAGGCGCCCGAGGCTTCGTTGAAAGCAATGCCGAATTTCATCTGCGGTACAGCGCTGACGATGATCTCGTAGAGATCCTCGACGGTCTTGATGAAGTGCGTTTGCCCGAGGATGAGGTTTCCTCCCTCGGGGATTTCCAGCCGGATGGCCTTCAGTTCCATACGTTCTACATAGGATACTACGTAGGGACATGCCCACCTCGCGAGACCCGAAGCTTCCGGCGGGCGGCCCGCGCGACGCCCCTCCCACCGTGGTCGGTGAATTCCGCTTCCGGCCGGGCGGGAGCGTCGTCATCCCTTACGACGAGCACATCCAGCAACTAATACGCATTCCGCAAGGGCTGGAGGTCCCGGCCCGCGCGGTTTCGCCCGACCGCGTGGGGCCCACGCCCGCCGGCGTTTCCGGGCCCGCGGAGCTGGACGGCATGATCGTGAACGTCGAATTGCTGGGAGACCTCGAGGAGGGCCGTCAGCCCGTGGGCCGGGTAATCGAAACCCTCGGCTATCCGGATGACTTCGGCGTCGATGTCGAGATCGTCATCCGCAAGCACCACCTGCCGAACCGCTTCCCGCCCGCGGCGCTCGAGCAGGCGGAGAGCTTCGCGGCCTCGATCCCGGCCGCTGAGATTGACCGGCGCCGCGATTTCCGCGGTCTGGACGTGGTAACGATTGACGGTGAGACGGCCCGCGATTTCGACGACGCCGTCTGGGTGAACCGTGCGCCCAATGGGAATTACCTCCTGCACGTCCACATAGCCGACGTGAGCCACTACGTGCGCCCCGGCGCCCCGATCGACCGGGAGGCCCGTTTGCGCGGCACCAGCGTCTACTTCCCCGACCGGGCCATTCCGATGCTCCCGCTGGAACTCTCGACCGGCCTCTGCTCCCTCAACCCCAAGGCGGACCGGCTGGTGCTCTCGGTGTTGCTCGAGATCGACCACCGCGGCGACGTCATCGCGCAGGAGTTCGCCCGGGGCGTGATCCGCAGCGTGGAGCGGATGACGTACACCAACGTCCACCTGCTGCTCGAAGGCGACGCCGGGATGCGCGAGCGTTACGCCGCCCTGGTCGAGCGCTTCGAGCTGATGAAGGAGCTGGCGCTGGCGCTCAACCGCAAGCGCGGGCGCCGCGGCTCGATCGATTTCGACCTGCCGGAGCCGCTGATCGAGTTCGACGAGTGGGGCGAGATGACGGGCATCCAGCGCGCGCCGCGCAACATCGCCCACCGCATCATCGAGGAGTTCATGCTGGCGGCCAACGAGGCGGTGGCCGCGCACCTGGAGCAGGCGGCCATCCCCTCGATCTACCGCATCCACGAGCCGCCCGACCCGTTGCGCGTCGTCGAGTTCGAGGAGATCGCGGCGCACTTCGGCTGCTCGCTGGGGCTGGGCGCGGTCCCGGTGAAGAAGTTCCCCATCGTGGATCGCAAGCGCGACGGCCGCAAGGTGCGCAAAGACCTCGTGCTGGTGGACGAACGGCTTCCGCTCACCTCCCGGAACTACCAGAAGCTCATCCGCCAGATAGAAGGCAAGCCCGAAGAGCGCATCCTGAGCTACCTGATGCTGCGCTCGCTCAAGCAGGCCCGCTACAGCGCCGAGAACAAGGGGCACTTCGCGCTGGCGGCCCCGGCCTATACGCACTTCACCTCGCCGATCCGGCGCTACCCGGACCTCATGGTGCATCGCGTCCTGTCGGCCACTTTGGCTGGGGCCGCACACACCGCACAGCTCGACGCGATCGCGGAGGAAAGCTCCGAAGCCGAGCGCCGGGCCGTCGACGCCGAGCGCGAGCTGGTGGAGTGGAAGAAAGCCAAGTTCATGGCCGAGCGGCTGGGCGACGAGTTCGACGCCCTCATCGTCAGCACGACGAAGTTCGGCCTCTTCGTCGAGCTCAAGGACCTGTTCGTCGAGGGGCTGGCGCCGCTCGACACGCTGCCCGGCGACCGCTACGCCTACCACGAGAGCACGCGCAAGATCGTGGGGGCGCGCACGCGCCGCCAGTTCTCGATCGGCGACGAGGTGCGAGTGCGGCTGGACCGGGTGGACGCGCTGGAGCGCAAGCTCCGGTTCTCGCTGGTCGAGCCGGAAACCGGCCGCCGGCGCCGCGGGCCGCGCTGACCGCGATCCTACAACTGCACCGGCTCCTCGCCGGCCTCCCGCCTGCAAAACCAGGGATATAGAAGCGGCAGCAGGAACAGGGTCAGGCCGGTGGCGGTGATCAG
>JBBTDS010000727.1:0-41926 GCA_038060875.1 Acidobacteriota bacterium
CATGAACGGCCGCTGGAGCCACGACTTCCTCAAGATCGCCCGCGAGCTGTGCGACCAGTTCAAGCTGCCGATGATGTGCCACATCAGCTTCGCGCCGCCGGAAACCGACCAGGTGATGGAGTTGATGCGCCCGGGCGATGTGGTCACGCACTGCTACAACACGCACACGCTGGGCACCCTGGACCAAGCGGGCAAGATAAAGGCCAGCGTGCTGGAGGCGCGCGCCCGCGGGGTGAAGTTCGACGTCGGCCACGGCCTGGGCAGCTTCAACTTCGCCGTCGCGCGCAAGGCGCTGGAGGCCGGCTTCCCGCCCGACGCCATCTCGACCGACGTCTACAACTCGAACGTGAACGGCCCGGTGTACGACATGCCGACCACCATGTCGAAGTTCCTGCACCTTGGCATGAGCTTCGACGATGTGCTGCTGCGCTCGACGGTAAACCCGGCGAGGATCATCGACCGCGTTCCGGGCCTCGGCACGCTGGCGGTGGGCGCGCCGGCCGACGTGGCGCTGCTGGCGATCGAGGAGGGCCAGTTCGAGCTGGTGGACTCGCAGAAGAACAAGGTCACCGCGAGCCGGCGGATCGTCAGTCGGCTGACGATCTGCCGGGGGAAGAGGATGAAAGCGTAGTGACAGAGTGAGAGGAGAGTCTAGTATGTCGAAGGGCAGTTTTCGCAGACAATTCCTGTCGGGGCTCGTCGCCGGCGTGGCCGCCGGCACGCCATCCGCCGCCGCCCAGCAGGTGGGAGGCCGGGGAACGCCATCGATGGCGCCGGCCGGGCTGGGCCAGCTCTTTCTGGCGCGCGAGGGAAAGCGCCGCCGGTCCTCGAGCTGGAACCGCACCGGCCAGAACGCGGACCGGGCGGTGGTGGATGCGGGCAAGACCGCGGTCATCGCGGACATCGCGGGCGCCGGCTGCGTACGCCACATCTGGATCACCATCAGGGACGATGAGCCGGACTACCTGCGGCGGCTGGTGCTGCGGGCTTACTGGGATGGAGAAGCGTCGCCCAGCGTCGAATCGCCGATCGGCGACTTTTTCGGGGTGGGCCACGCGCGGGTCTCCAACTACTGGTCGCTGCCGCTCAACATGGTGACCGGCGGGCCGCCGCAGGCCCAGGGGCGTGCGGCGATGAACTGCTTCTTCCCGATGCCGTTCGGGCGCGGCGCCCGCCTTGAGGTGGAGAATCAGGGCCGGCAGCCGGTCGGGGCGCTCTACTACTACGTGGATTACGAAGAGTACGCCGCTCTGCCGGCGGATGCGTTGCGCTTCCACGCCCAGTGGCGGCGCGAGAATCCCACCAGGCCGAGCATCGATCTCACCGATCGGAGAAGCGACTTTCCGAAGACCAACGAGATCGTCAACCTCGACGGGCGGCAGAACTACGTGATCATGGAGGCGACCGGCCGGGGCCACTACGTGGGCTGCAACCTGTCCATCGATCACTTGAACCCGATCCCCAACTTCGGCTGGTTCGGCGAAGGCGACGACATGATTTTCATCGACGGCGAAGCGGCGCCGTCGCTGGTGGGGACCGGCACGGAAGACTACTTCTGCGCGGCGTGGGGTTACCCCGGGGGCTTCAATTCGATGCCCTATCACGGCATCTCGCTGGCCGGGCCCACCGACGGGCCGGCCCCTTACTCGGGCAAGTGGACGATGTACCGCTATCACGTCGAAGACCCGGTGATGTTCACTAAGTCGATCAAGGTCACGATCGAACACGGCCACGGCAACGTGCACGCCAGCGACTACTCTTCGGTGGGCTACTGGTATCAGACCGAGCCCCACGCCGCGTTCCCGCCGCTGCCGCCGGTGGAGGGAAGGTTGCCCCTGCCGGACCGCGAGAGCCTCCGCCGCTTCTGGCGGACGTTCTGAACATGCGCCAGCCTGCCGTATGAGGTGGAAGACCTGCCCAAGATCGTGGTAGTATTGAAAGTGGATCTGCGTCCCGGCAGTAAGCCCGCCACACCAAATTCTGGCGCGGCCGAGACCGGGACGCTTTTGTTGTCTGAATGCCGACCGCTGTTCTCGTCGACGGGTCGTCTTTTCTGAAGCGATACCGGGCCGTATTCCCGGATCCTGGCGCATACACCGCACAGCAGGTGGCGCGAAATCTCTTCACCTGGGCCATCCGCCACTTGGAAGAGGACGAGAGGGATCGGCGCGAACCATACCGCATCTTCTTCTACGACTGTCCGCCTTTCGAGAAGAAGGCCCACAACCCGATTACAGGGCAAGCAATTGACTTCTCCAAGACGCCCGAGGCTGACTTTCGGCGCGAGTTGCACGCCGAGCTTAAGAAAACCCGCAAGCTGGCGCTGCGGCTGGGCCGTCTGGCGGAACACTCCGCCTGGGCGCTCCGCCCGGGGGTAACGAAGAAGCTCCTCGCTCGGGAGATTGCGCTGGAGGCGTTGTGTGAGGGCGACGTGGTTTACGATCTCCGTCAGAAGGGCGTGGACATGCGAATCGGTTTGGACATCGCATCATTGGCTTTCAAACGGCAGGTCGATCAGATCGTCTTGTTCGCAGGCGACGCTGACTTCGTACCCGCCGCCAAGCTGGCGCGGCGGGAAGGCATTGACTTCGTGCTGGATCCCATGTGGCAGTCGATCCCGCCGGATCTCCACGAGCACATTGACGGCCTGCGGTCCACGTGTCCCAGACCCCGGCCCCGCACACAGGGAACGGGGGCCGAGCCGTAAGCCCCCCGAGCCGTTACTACAACCCCAGCGCGCGCAGCGCCGCCAGGATCGCCGGGTCGCGCTGGGCTTCGATTTCGTGGCCCTTCTCCACGCCGAGGGACTGGTTGAAGATCTCGGTCTTGAGCCGTCAAGCCGAGCGGTCCAGCGGTTCCCCGCAGACCAACGAGCTCGTCAACCTCGACATCGATCAAGGTCACGATCGAACACGGCCACGGCAACGTGCACGCCAGCGACTACTCTTCGGTGGGCTACTGGTATCAGACCGAGCCCCACGCCGCGTTCCCGCCGCTGCCGCCGGTGGAGGGAAGGTTGCCCCTGCCGGACCGCGAGAGCCTCCGCCGCTTCTGGCGGACGTTTTGAGGGGATGGCTGCAGCCTACATTGCCGGGCGTCCGAGCCTTGCTCGGAACGACGAAGCGCGTTAGGCTAAAAGAGGTGCTATGGCTGAAGCCCTGACCACCGAGCAGATACCCCTCGTGACCGGCGCCGATGGCGTTTTGCGCGTGCGGGGCACGCGTGTCACGTTGGAGAGCGTGGTGGCCGCTTTCAAAGATGGGGCAACGGCGGAGGAGATCGCAGAGCAGTATCCGTCCGTCTCCCTTGCAGATGTCTATCAAGTTGTTGGGTATTATCTGCGGCACTCAACCGAACTTGAATCCTACTTCACGCAGCGGCGGCAGGAAATGTCCGCGGCCAGACGAACAAACGAGTCTTGCTGGCGGCCGGACGGCATCCGTGATCGTCTGCTCGCCAGGCGCCAGAGGTAGGCTTGCGCTGGCTGGCGGACGAGAACTTCAATAACGACATTCTTCGCGCCTTACGGCGTCGAGAGCCAACTCTCGACGTAATCCGCGCGCAGGATGCTGGCCTGACTGGAGTCGATGATGAAGTACTCCTGGCGTGGGCCGCCGAACATGAGCGAGTTCTTCTCACCCACGACGTATCAACGATGACAGCCCATGCATACGGGCGTGTGAAGAGAGGGGAGCCTATGCCGGGCGTCTTCGAGGTGAGCCGCGCAGTTCCGATCCAAACGGCTATTGAGGATATTCTCCTGCTGACGGAGTGCAGCAACCCTGGCGAATGGGAAGGTCAAATCCGATATCTACCCCTTCGCTGAGAAACCGCTGGTCCGGCCCGCGGGGGCAGTGGTCAGAACCCCAGCGCACGCAGCGCCGCCAGGATGACCGGATCGCGCTGGGCTTCGACCTCGTCGCCGGCCCGCGGGTGGGTTACGATTACGGAATGAAAGGCGGTGCGAGCTATGACCGTGAAAGACGAGCTTCACCGACTCATCGATCAGCTTCCGGAGGACCAGGCCAGGGAGCTGTTGGATGACCTGCGCGACGCCGCCGACGCTGACGGCGAGCCGCTCGATGCGGAGGCTCTGGCCTCGCTGGACCGCGGGCTGGCTGATATCGCGGCCGGGCGGGTCAAGCCGCTGGAGGACTACGAGCGCGAGCGGGGCCTGTGAGCTACCGCGTCAGCCTCACCCACGAGGTCGAGAAGCTGCTCGACCGCGGGGACAAGTTTACAGGCAGCGCTGAAGCCCGCCTCACTCGGCGCTCACCGCAACCCCAACTCCCGCAGCGCCGCCAGGATGACCGGGTCGCGCTGGGCTTCGATTTCGTCGCCTTTCTCCACGCCGAGAGACTGGTTGAAGATCTCGGCCTTGAGCCGGTTGGTGATCCAGGCGCGCTCGCGCGTCCATTCGGCGACACCGGGCTGGATCTTGCGCTGGGCGAGGTAGCCCTGCAACTCGTCCAGGAGATCCGGCGTAACTTCGAACTCCGCGGTGATCGGGTGACGGCGCGTGTACTCGGTGGCGAAGGAGGTGAAGGCGCCGCTGGCCTCCAGCACTGTGCGCAGCGGCGTGAGGGGTTCGAGATACACCACGCGGTCGGGCTGGATGCCGCCAGCGGAGCCGGGCGCGACCGCGCGCTCGAGCGAGCTGCCGGGCAGCGGGCGCTGGATTGAGCGCCCGCTCGGCGTGTGGTAATAGGCTGTGGTGAGCGCCAGCCCGGTGTTGTTCGAGAGCGGGTAGACGGACTCGACCAGCCCCTTGCCGAAGCTGGGCTCGCCCAGGATGAGGGCGCGGCGGTGGTCCTGGAGAGCGCCGGCGACGATCTCCGACGCGCTCGCGCTCTTGCCGTTCATCAGCACGGCCAAGGGGAAGCGGTAATGGCCGCCGGCTTCAGGCGTCTTCTCTTCCCTGGCCTGGACGGCGCGGCCGCGCACGCTGAGCAGCGTCTGGCCGGGCTTAAGGAACAGCGACGCGGTCTCGAGCGCCGCCGGCAGCATGCCGCCGGGGTTGTTGCGCAGATCGAGTACCAGGCCCTTCAGCGTGTTGCCGCCGAGCTTCTCGATGGCTTCCTTGATCTGGGCGCCGGTCTGGGTGTCGAAGCTCTCCACCCGCAGGTAGCCTGCGCCCGGGCGCAGCAAGAAGGCCCGCGCGACGCTGGGCGATTGCAGTTCTTCAGGCGTCAGCGTGAACTGTAGCAGCCCCGTGGCGCCGAGGCGCCGCACATCGAGCCGGGCCTCCTGCTGGCGCGACTGGCCGAGCAGAGCCACGAGCTGCTCCATTTCGAGCCGGTCCAGCGGAATCCCGTTGAGGGCCAGGATCTCATCGCCCGGCGCGATTCCGGCGCGGGCCGACGGGGTACCCGGCGCCGCCTGCAACACGACCACCCGCCCCGGCAGCACCGAGACGACGGTGCCGAAGCCTTTGCGCGTCGAGCGCTCCAGCTCCTTAAGCTGCTCGAACTGTCCGGGGTCAAAGAAGACCGAGTGCGGATCGAGCTGGCGCAGCATGCCCGGGATGGCGCCTTCGTAGATGGCCTTGCCGGGCTCGGGCCGCTCGGCCGCCTCGCGCTCGACGGCGGCGAAAACCTCCATGAAGCGCTTGAGCTGGGAAGGGAGGTCGTCGCCCGCGGCCGCAAACAACAAGGACAACAAACAGACCATCACATGCTGTACCGCGTCGCCCGGCGCACGGCGTGGCGTTCGAGCGCCAATTCGATCAGGCGGTCGATCAGCCGCGGATAGGGGAGCCCGGTCGCCTCCCACATCTTGGGGAACATGCTGATCGAGGTGAAGCCAGGAATGGTGTTGATCTCGTTGATGTAGATGACGCCGGTGGCGGCCTCCAGCAGAAAATCCACCCGCGCCATGCCCTCGCATTCTACGGCGCGGTAACAGGCGACCGCCAGCCGGCGGATCTCGTCGGTCTGGCCGGGTTCGAGGCCGGCGGGAACCACGGTAACGGCCTGGTCCAGGATGTACTTGTCCTGGTAGTCGTAAAACTCGCGCGAGGGGATGATCTCGCACGGCAGCGAGGCCTGGGGATCGTCGTTGCCGAGCACTGAGCATTCGAGTTCCCGCCCCGCGATGGCGCGCTCGACAATGACCTTGCGGTCGTACTGGGCGGCCAGCCGCAGCGCCCCGTCGAGCTCAGCGCGGTTCCCGGCTTTGCTGATGCCGACCGAGGAGCCAAGGTTGGCGGGCTTGACGAACAGCGGGTAGGCGAACTGCGCCTCAACCGCCGCCGCGTCGAGCGACTCGCGCAGCAGCGTCAGGTACTCGACCACTGGCAGGCCGGCGTCGCGGCAGAGGCGTTTCATGACGTCCTTGTCCATCGCGACCGAGGACGCCAGCACACCGCCGCCGACATACGGCAGATCGGCCAGCTCCAGCAGCCCCTGCACGGTGCCGTCCTCGCCGAAGGTGCCGTGCAGCACGGGGAAGACGACGTCGATGCCGGAATTGGCGCCCGGCTCGGGCACGATCGCGCGCGGTTCCCACCGGCCCTCCTTGGTGATGAACAGGCGGACGATCTCGTAGCGGGCGGGGTCCAGCGCAGCCATGATCGACTCGGCGGAGCGGATCGAGACCTCGTGTTCGCCGCTGCGGCCGCCGTAGAGGATTGCGACGCGGAGTCTCATAAGATTCTCTTCCCCAGTGCCGACATCACCAGCTCGACGGCCAGGATGGCGGTGCGGTTGGCCTCGTCGATCACCGGGTTGACCTCGACCACCTCCATCGAGACCATGCGCCCGGAGTCGCAGATCATCTCCATGGCGAGGTGGGCCTCGCGGTAGCTGAGCCCGCCGCGCACCGGCGTGCCGACGCCGGGGGCCTCGCGGGGATCGAGGCTGTCCATGTCGAGCGAGAGGTGAAAGCCCTCAGTGCCGGCGGCGGCGATCTCCAGCGCCTCGACCATCACCGCCCGCAGCCCGCGCTCATCGATGTCGCGCATGGTGAAGGCGCGCACGCCGGAGCTCTTCACGTGCGGCTTCTCCAGCGCATCCACGTCGCGGATGCCAACCAGCGCCACGTTCTTAGGATCCACTTTGGGCGCAAAACCGTGGATGTGAGTGAGCTGCCGCGGTCCCAGGCCGATCAGGCAAGCCAGCGGCATGCCGTGCACGTTGCCGCTCGTGCTGGTCTGGGGCGTGTTCATGTCGGGATGAGCATCGATCCAGATCAGCCCGATGCGGGCCTTTTTCCTGCGGAAGTGACGGGCCATGCCCCCGACCGTGCCGATGGCGACCGAATGATCGCCGCCGAGCACCAGCGGCATTTGTCCCTGAGCCGCGGCCTTGCCGACCGCCAGCGCCAGCCGGGTGCAGGTGTGAGCGATCTGCGGCAGGTAGCGGGCTGTCTCCGAGCCGGGGGCGACGCGCTCCGGTTGCTCGACGTGCACGTTGCCCCAGTCCTCAACCTTGTAGCCGAGTGCGTCCAGCCGCTGGCCGAGACCGGCGAGCCGGATGGCCGACGGCCCCATGTCCACGCCACGGCGGCTGGCGCCGAGATCGAGCGGCGCGCCGATCACCGCGATGCGCGTCGGTGGCATGGCCGTCAGGGGCGCGTCCGGTAGAGCATGCGAGGGAAGGCGATGGTCTCCCGCACGTGCTCCAGGCCGCACAGCCACGCCACCGAGCGCTCGATGCCCATGCCGAAGCCGCCGTGCGGCACGCTGCCGAACTTGCGCAAGTCGATGTACCAATCGAAGGCCTCGCGGGGCAGCTTGTGCTCGTCGATCTTCTTCAGCAGCAGGTCGAGGTCGTGGATGCGCTGCCCGCCGCCGATGATCTCGCCGTAGCCTTCGGGGGCGAGCACGTCCACGCCGAGAGCCACCTCGGGGCGCTCGGGATCGGGCTGCATGTAGAAGGCCTTGATGGCGGTGGGGAAGCGGTCCACCATCAGGGGACGGTCGTGCCCCTCGCTGAGCAGCGTCTCGTCGGCGCCGCCGAAATCGCCGCCCCACTGGATCTCGCTGCCCTTGGCCTGGAGCCGAACCACCGCCTCGTCGTAGCTGATGCGCGGGAAGGGCGCCTGCACCGCTTCGAGTCTGGAGACATCGCGCTCGAGCGTCTGGAGCTCAGCGCGGCGGTTTTCGAGCACCCGCCCCACCATGTAGACGATCAGCTCCTCGGCCACCTGCTTGACGTCCTCCAGCGTAGCGTAGGCCATCTCCGGCTCGACCATCCAGAACTCGGTGAGGTGGCGGCGCGTCTTGGAGCGCTCGGCGCGGAAGGTGGGGCCGAAGCAGTAGACTTTGCCGAAGGCCATGGCAGTGGCCTCGTTGTAGAGCTGGCCCGATTGCGTCAGGTACACCTTCTCGTCGTCGAAGTAGTTCACCTCGAACAGGGTGGTGGTGCCCTCGCAGGCGGCTGGGGTGAAGATGGGCGTATCGACCAGCGTGAAGCCGCGCGAGTCGAAGTAGTCGCGCACGGCGCGGATCACCTCGTGGCGGACGCGGATGACGGCGTGCTGGCGCCGGCTGCGCAGCCAGAGGTGCCGGCGGTCCATCAGGAACTCGATGCCGTGCTCCTTCGGGGTGATGGGGTAGGGATCGCTTTCGGGAACGCGCTGGAGCACGTCGATAGCCTCAAGGTCCATCTCGTAGCCGCCGGGCGCGCGCCGTTCGGCCCGCACCTTGCCGGTGACGATGATCGACGACTCCTGGGTGAGTTCCTTTACGGCCGCGAAGACCGGCTCCGGCAGCGCGCTCCTGACGGCCACGCACTGCATGATGCCGGTGCCGTCGCGCACCAGCGGGAACGCGATCTTGCCCGACTCGCGCAGGTTATAGAGCCAGCCGGCAATGCGCACCGTCTCATCCGTGTGCTGGGCGGCTTCGGCAATGGTGATGCGCGGCGGGGCGGACATCTACTGCTCCTCCAGTCTCCGGAACACTTCGCCAACCGCCTCCAGCGGGTTCTTTACGTCAGGCGCTTCCCTGAGCTCCAGCATCAGCGGGTATTGATCCGGGCGCGAGCGCAGCAGTTCCATCGTCTTCTTCCAGTCGGTCGAGCCGCCTTGGGCCAGCATCGGGAACAGGTGGCTGTCGGACTTGCCGTCGTTGTCGTGGACGTGGGTAGAGCGGATGCGGTCCTTCATCCGCTCGAAGGCGGCCGGGACACCCTCGCCCAGGTGGGCGTGGCCGGTGTCGAAGCAGAAGCCCAGCTTCAAGTGGGTGGTCGCGAGGAAATACATCAGCCGCTCGGCGCTGGAGAGCGCGTTGGGGATGTTCTCCAGCAGGACCTCGATCTCGCGCTGGCGGGCGAACACGCTCAGCTCGTCGAGCGAGCAGAAGGCCGCCTCGATCTTGCGGTCGTCGTACTCCTCGCCGGTCACGCCCAGGTGCTGGACCAGGTAACGGAAGGGCACGTAGTCGGCGATTTCAATGGCGCGCTTGATCTCATCGACCATCTCGATGCGCCGGGACTTGACCGGCTCGGTGATGGTGAGGACGGCGTTGGGCCCGGAGCGGCCCCAGACGTCGTCGCTATACATCGGAGCGTGGAGCGAGAACAGCTTCAGCTCCGAGTCGCGGAACCAGTGGCTGAGCTCGGTGAGCTGGGCGCGATTGCGGTAGTCCAGGTGCTGCCGGGCGCAGAACATCTCCACCGCCGGGATGCCCGCATTCTGGATCTTCTCCAGCAAGGCGGTGGTCAGCCGGTGATTGACGAACAAGTGAGTGGAAATGGCGCGAAGCATCTTGATCAGTATCCCGCGGCCTTGCCCTCGGCGCGCGAATCGGCGGCGCCGTGGAGCCAGCCGCCGTCGGAGAGGATGGCGGCCACCTCGCCGATGGAGCGCACCTTCTCCAGCTTGAAGCCGCGCGCTTCCAGCAGCCGCAGCGTGTCGGGCGAGAAACCCGGTTCCACGCGGAGTGTGTCAGGCAGCCACTGGTGGTGGCAGCGCGGCCAGTCCACCGCCTCCTGCACGTTCATGCCGAAGTCGATGACGTTGACGATCACCTGGAGCACGGTGTTGATGATGGTCGGCCCGCCGGGCGAGCCTACGATCAGCCAGGGCCGGCCTTCGCGCAGCACGATGGTGGGCGTCATCGAGGAGAGCGGCCGCTTGCGCGGCTGGATGGCGTTGGCTTCGCCCTGGACGAGCCCGTAGTAGTTGGGCGCGCCGGGCTTGGCCGCGAAGTCGTCCATCTCGTTGTTGAGCAGGAAGCCGAGACCGGGGACGGTGACGCCGCTGCCGTAGCCGCCGTTCAGCGTATAAGTGACCGCGACCGCGTTGCCTTCGCGATCCACGATGGAATAGTGCGTGGTCTCGGAGCTTTCCAGCGCCGCGGGGCTGCCGGGACGCACCTGTTCGCTGGGCGTGGCGCGCTCGGGGTCTATCGACTGGCGCAGCCTCGCAATATAACGCTTGTCGAGCAGGCCGGCCACCGGGACCCGCACGAAGTCCGGATCGCCCATGTGCTCACTGCGGTCGGCGAAGTAGCGGCGCATCGCTTCGGCCAGGTAGTGGATGGTGGCGGCGGAGCCCGCCCCCGATTTATCGTAGCCGGAGCCTTCCAGCACGCCGAGCATTTGCAGCACGCCGACGCCGCCGGAGCTGGGCGGCGGCGCGGTCAGTATCTCATGGCCGCGATAACTTCCCGCCAGCGGTTTGCGCTCGACCACGGCGTAGCTCTTCAGGTCCTCGAGCGCGATCAGGCCGCCGTGCTCGCTCATGGCGGCGGCGAGCCGGCGGGCGGTCTCGCCTTCGTAGAAGTCGGCGGCGCCGTGGCGCGCGATGCGCTCCAGCGTCCGGGCCAGCTCCGGCTGAACGAGCGGCTCGTCCGGCTCGTAGTGGCGGCCCTCGCGCTGAAAGGCGCGGCGAGACTCGGGGAACTGCGCGAGCAGCTTACTCGCGGCGAGGCTGCGCGCCAGCCCGTAGGAAACGGGGAAGCCCTTGGCGGCCAGCGCGACGGCGGGCGCCAGCACCTCGGGCCAGGGTTTGCGGCCGTACTTCTTGGCGGCGTATTCGAGGCCGCGCACCGTGCCGGGAACGCCGGGGGCGCGCCAGCCGGCGAGGCTGTCGCGTGTGGGCTTGCCGTCGGGGCCCAGGTACATGTCGCGCGTGGCCCGGCCGGGAGCGCGCTCGCGGAAGTCGAGGAAGGTCGAGCGGCCATCGGCGAACCGGATCAGCATGAAACCGCCGCCGCCGATGTTGCCGGCCGAAGGGTGCGTCACCGCCAGCGCGAAGCCGACGGCCACGGCCGCGTCCACCGCGTTGCCGCCGGCGCGCAGCACGGCAACCCCGGCGTCGGTGGCGTGCGGCTCGCGGCTCACGACCATCGCGTTGCGTGCCCGCACCGGCTGCCGGGCCAGCAGCACGCATTCGAAACCCAGCGACAGAAAGACCGCGATGAGCGGCAAAAATCGCATCTGGGAACGATTGTACTATGCGGCTGGAGTGCGCCGTCGCTTCCACTCGAACAGCACGATCGCGGCGGCGACGGAGACGTTCAGCGAGGAGATTTTGCCGGCCAGCGGAATGCGGACGAGGAAATCGCAGCGGTTGCGGACCTGCTGGTGAAGCCCTTTGCCCTCGCCGCCGAGCACGAGGGCGGCGGGCGAGGAGTAATCGACGCGGTCGTAGGCGTGCTCGCCGCGCTCGTCCAGGCCGTAAATCCAGAAGCCGCGCTGCTTGAGCTCGTCGAGCGCCCGGTTGAGGTTGGCGGCGCGCGCGACCGGCAGGTACTCCAGCGCGCCGGCCGCGGCCTTGGCCACTGTCTCGGTCAGGCCGGCGGCGCGCCGCTCCGGCACCACCACCGCGTCGGCGCCGGCGGCGTGCGCGGTGCGGATGATCGCGCCGAGGTTGTGCGGGTCCTCGACGCCGTCGAGAATAACGAGCATGCGGGCGCCGGCGGCGACGTCGTCCAGCTCGGCGTAGGTGTGCGGCGCGCCCAGCGCCACCACGCCCTGGTGCGGCACGGCCCCGGCCAGGCGGTCGAGCGCTTCGCGGGATTCAAAGCGGATGGGAATGGAGAGCCGGCGGCAGAGGTCGATGATTTCCTGAAGGCGGGGCCCGGCGGCGCCTTTGGCGACGACGACGCGCTCCAGCGGCCGCCGCGCGCGCAGCGCCTCCAGCACCGGATGTATCCCGCTGCGGACTTCCACGAACGATCATGATAGCGCGGGGGCGGCCTGGTATATACTCAAAAGGACCACAGATCCATGCGAGGCGCGGCCGCAATCTTACTGACAGCTCTGCTGCTCCTCGTCTCTTCTCAGGCGCCGTTTCTGCACGACCACCCGAGCGACCCTGGCCACCGCCATGCACGGGGCATCACGCATGCGCATCTGACAAAGGCCGCCGGAGCGGGCCCAGCCCTGGCAGCCCACGACGATGAGGTCGCTGCGCGCTGGCTGGATTGGGTGGTCTCGGCAAATGATCGCCGGGATCCGCCGGCAGCCATCGCTGAGCCGGCAGTTGGCGCCCGGGTAACGCCGGCGGCAGCGGGAGCGGCTCCCGAGGTAGTCGTACGGTCTCACGGTCCGCCGCCGCGCTGTCATCGCCAGCCCCGCGCCCCGCCTGCTTAGTCGCTTCCCCGCACTATCCGTGTGTTTGCTCACGCCGTTTGCGGCCGAGAGCACAAATCCTTTGGGAGGTTGGGAGATGCCATCGCTGAGACTCATACCCGCCCTTGTGGCCGTGGTCGGGAGCGGCGGACTGCCGGCGCAGGTCTGGACGGAGAGGGCGGTGCTGGAGTTATTCGAGTCGCAAACCGCGGTGAAGAAGGAGATCCGCGCCTCCGTGGCCGCAACCGTGGAGGAACTCCGCGGCCGGGCGTTGTATGCCAACCCGCGGGCCGTTTACGCGCGCGAAGCGGCCGGCCTGACCGAGTTCTATCAGGCGGAACAGGCGCTGCCGGTTTCGGGTCGCATCGGTTACCTGCGCCGCGCGGCCGCGTTCGGACAGGAAGCCGGGGAAGCAGACGGCGCGGCCAGGCTCTGGGACCTGCGCAGTTCACTCCGCCAGGCGTACTACCGCACGCTCGCGATGCAGCTCCTCGACGAGATCTTCACCGGCTCGATCGCCGAGGTCGAGCGGATCGCGCGCATCGTGCGAGTGCGGGAAGAGACCGGCGAGAGCAGCCGGTACGACCGTTTGCGGCTGGAGCGCGAGCTGGCCGAGCTGCGAACGGACCGGCTCGCGACGCGGGCGCGGTTCGAGCAGGAACGGGCGGTCCTGCTCGCTTTTCTGCCGCGCGGCGCCCGAATCGATCGTCTCGAGGATTCCATCCAGCCGGCCACGCTGCGCGACTCGCTCGACGAGCTGGTTCGCCTGGCCTTGGATCAGCGCGCCGAGTTCCGCGCTGGGGCGCGCCGGCTGGATCAGCTCCGCGCCGAGCAGCAGGCGGCGGAGCGGCTGAGAGTTCCGGAGCCGGTGCTGGCCGCGGGCTTGAAGCGGGCCGAGGTGCTGCCCAACCGGATCGGTCATGGCGTCGCCTTCGCGATCTCGGTTCCATTACCAGTGTTCAACCGCGGGCGGACCGAGGTCGCCCGGCTCACTGCCGAACAGGAGCGCGCACGGGCGCGCTTGGAACTCGTGGCGCAACAGGTCAGCGCTTCCGTCGAAGGCGTTTATCGAACCTACGAGGCGCGGCGCAAAGCCTGGCTGGATTTCCGCGATCAGGCCGCGGCGATGAGCCCTGATCTTCTGCGGATGGCCGCCGCGGGCTACCAGGAAGGCGAGTTGGGGATCCTTGAGCTTCTCGACGCCTACCGCGTGAGCCGCACGGCGCGGTTCCGGCTGGCGGACCTGGGGGCGAGCGTGAAAGAAGCCGAGATTGAATTGTCCCGGGCGGTGGGAACGGAGGTGACGCGATGAGAAAGGCCAGCGGAATCATTCTGCTTGCAGCCATGCTGGCGGGTTGCGGGCGCCGGGGCGCGCCCGCTCCTCAGGCGGCCGCGGGACCGGAGCCGCAGCCGGAGAGGGTCACCCTCTGGAGCCCGCGCACCGAGTTGTTCCTGGAGTATCCGCCCCTGGTCGCGGGCAAGGTCAGCCGCTTCGCAATACATCTCACCCGTCTGGACAACTTCAAGCCCGCCACGAGCGGCCGGTGCCAAGTGCAGGTCAGCTACGCTTCCGGCGGCGCCGGGACTTTCTCCACGGATGGCCCTTCCCGCCCGGGGATCTTCGGCGTCGATGTGCGGCCTTCCCGCGCGGGAAAGGTCCTAATCAGGATTCAGCTCACCAACGCATCGTTGACTGACGCGCATCTGATCGAAGACGTGACCGTGTGGGCCGACGAAAGGTCCGCGGTCCGCCAGCACGCAGAGGAGTCCGAAGAGACCATCTCCTTCCTGAAGGAACAGCAATGGACTCTCGACTTCGCCACCCAGGTCGTGGAAGCGCGCGGCATGCGGGAGAGCCTTCTCGCGCCCGCCGAAGTGCTGCCCCGCTCCGGAGGAGAAGCCGAAGTCACCGCGGCTGTCGAGGGCCGCATTCTGGCGGGGAACCTGCCGGGAATCGGCGCGAGCGTCGCCAAGGGAGAGGTTCTGGCCAGGATTCTGCCGCCGACGCCTAGCCCGAATGACCTGGCGTTGCTCGATCTCGCCCAGGCCGAGGCGCTGACGTCGTTGGAGCAGGCGCGCCGCGACCGCCAGCGGGCCCAGCGCCTGGTGGAGGCCGGAGCGGCGCCGGCGAGGCGCCTGGAGGAAGCGCGGGCGCTGGAAGCGACGCTGCTGGCCCGCCTCAAGGCGGCCGAAGCCCGGCTCAAGCAGTACGCGGCCACCAGGAACGCCGAGGGAGACGATCCGGCCGCCGGCTTCGCCGTTCGCGCGCCCATCGGCGGGATGATCACGGAAGTCCGCGTTCCCGCGAACGCCAACGTGCCCCCCGGACAGGCCCTCTTTAAGATCGTTGACATCGACCGCGTGTATGTGCGGGCCTCCGTTCCGGAGGCGGAGCTTCAACGCGTGCGCGCCCTCACCGGAGCGGAACTGGAGATCCCCGGCCTCGATCGAACGCGCCCGGCCGGCAGGTTGGTGATGATGGGCGCGCTGGTCGATCCGGCAGCGCGGACCTTCCCGGTGATCTTTGAGGCCGCCAACTCCGATCGCAGGCTGGCTATCAACCAGACTCTCTCGGTCCGGCTCTTCTTGTCCGCAAGCCGGCAGGCGGCGGCCGTCCCGGAATCGGCGCTGGTGGACGACGGCGGAAGGCCCGTGGTCTTCCTGCAAAAGGAAGGGGAGTCGTTCGCGCGGCAGCCGGTGAAGACGGGCCTCCGGCAGGGCGGTTACGTCGAGATCCTCGAAGGCGTCCGGACCGGCGACCGGGTCGTGACCCGAGGCGCGTACCTGATCCGGCTGTCCTCTCTGTCGTCGCAGATCCCGGCGCAGGGTCACGTTCACTAGGGGGCGCCGGTGCTGGATTCCTTGATTCTATGGTCCCTCAAGTACCGCGCGGCCGTGGTTTTTCTCGCGGCCGCCTTCCTGTTCTGGGGCGGCTACGCGCTGATCGAAGTCCCGCTCGACGTTCTTCCCGACCTGACCGCGCCGACCGTGACCGTGCTGGTCGAAGGCCGCGGAATGGCGCCCGCGGAGATGGAAGCGCTGGTGACCTTGCCCATCGAGTCGGCGTTGAATGGCGCCTCCGGCGTTCGCCGCGTCCGCTCGGCGACCGCGGTCGGCATCTCGATCGTTTGGGTGGAGTTCGAGTGGGGGCAGGAGATCCACCGCGCCCGCCAGATCGTGACCGAGAAGCTGGCGCAGGTCTCAACCTCCCTGCCGCCGGGTGTGGACCCACCGTTCCTGGCGCCCGTCTCCTCGATCATGGGCGAGATTCTGTTCATCACGCTCGAATCGGATCGCCACTCCGCGCTGGAGCTGCGCACCGTCGCCGACACCCTGTTACGGCGGCGGCTTCTGGCCGTGCCGGGCGTGTCGCAGGTCGCGCCTACGGGCGGCGGGCAGAAACAGTACCAGGTGCTGGTGAATCCGGCCAGCCTGCGGGCCCGCAACCTGTCGCTCAAACAGGTGGAGGAGGCGCTGCGACAAGCGAGCCAGAACTCCTCGGCGGGGTTCCGCGTGGCCGGCGGGCAGGAGTATCTCATCCAGGGCATCGGGCGCGTGCACAACGAAGAGGAGATCGGCGCGGTGGTGGTGGAGGCGCGCAACGCCCGGCCCATCCTCGTCCGGGATGTGGCCGAGGTGCGTATCGGCGCCGCCTTGAAACGCGGGGAGGGCTCGCATAACGCCCAACCGGCCGTCGTGCTGGGAATTCAGAAACAGCCCGGGGCGAACACGCTCGAGCTCACCCGGGTCCTGGACCGGACGCTGGACGAGTTGCAGAAATCCCTGCCGGCCGGGATGCGGATTGACCGGCAGGTCTTCCGGCAGGCCGATTTCATCGAGCGCGCGATCGAGAATCTCACCAGGGCTCTGAGGGACGGCGCGCTGCTGGTGGTCCTCATCGTGGTGCTGTTCCTGTTCAACGCGCGGGCCGCCGCCATCACGCTGCTGGCGCTGCCGCTGTCGGTGCTGGCGGCCATCGTGGTCATGCGCTGGTTCGGGCTCACCATTAACAGCATGACGCTCGGCGGCCTGGCGATCGCCATCGGCGAGCTGGTGGACGACGCCATCATCGACGTAGAGAACGTCGTCCGGCGCTTGCGCGAAAACGCCGCCAGGCCGGAGGCGGAGAGGCGCCCGGCCCTGGAAGTGGTCTACCGCGCGTCGAGCGAGATCCGAACCTCGGTGGTTTTCGGGACGCTGATCATCATCCTGGTCTTCCTGCCGCTGTTCGCCCTGACGAGCATCGAAGGACGCCTGCTGAAACCGCTGGGCTTCGCTTACATCGTAAGTCTGGCGGCGTCGCTCGTGGTGGCGCTCACGGTCACTCCCGCCCTGTGCTCGTACCTTCTGCCGCGATCCCGCTCGATCCTGCGGGGTTCGGAGCCGTGGCTGGTGCGCCGGCTGAAACAGATCTACCGGCCGGTGCTGGGCTGGGCGTTGGCGCATCCGGGGGCCGTCATCTTCGGTTCACTGGCGCTGATCGTGTGCGCCGGCTTTGGGTTCACCCGCATGGGCCGCGCTTTCCTGCCCGACTTCAATGAGGGCACACTGAGCATCAGCGCGGTGACGATTCCCGGCACCAGCCTGGCCGAGTCCGACGCGCTGGGGGCGGCCCTGGAGCGAATCCTGCTCTCGGTGCCGGAGGTGACTTCGACCGCGCGGCGCACGGGCCGCGCCGAGCTCGACGAACACGTCCAGGGTGTCGAGTCGGCCGAGATCGACGTCAACCTCAAGATGGGAGAGCGAACCAAAGAACAGGTCCTCGCCGAAATTCGCCGAAAGGTCACGCTCCTGCCCGGCATGAACGTCACCCTGGGCCAGCCCATCTCGCACCGGATTGACCACATGCTATCCGGCACGCGCGCCAACATCGCGGTGAAGATCTTCGGCGACGATCTGGCAACCTTGCGCAGCCTGGCGAGGAAAGTGCGCGACGCCATGGATGGGACTCCAGGGGTGGTGGACCTGGCCATCGAACCGCAGACCCAGATTCCGACGCTTCGCGTGAAGGCGGATGCGGCGGCCGCGGCCCGCTACGGGCTGAGAACGGGGGAGGTGTCCGAGGCCGTCCAGACGGCATTTCTCGGCAAGGAGGTCACGCGGATCATCGAAGGTCAACTGAGCTTTCCGCTGGTGGTGCGCTACGCGGAACAGGACTTCGCGGACCTTGATGCCGTCCGCCGCACGCTGATCGATACTCCCGGCGGCGCCCGGGTCCCGCTGGGGGCCCTGGCCGAGATCCGCGAGGACCGCGGGCCGAATTACATCTCGCGCGAGTCGGTTCAGCGGAAGATTGTCGTGCAGTGCAACGTGGCCGGTCGCGACCTTCGCGGTGTCGTGGAAGACATAGAGCAGCGCGTTCGGCGGTCGGTGCGGCCCCCGCAGGGCTACCGGATCGAGTACGGCGGGCAGTTTGAGAGCGAAGCCCAGGCGATGCGCCGGCTGCTGATCCTCGGCTTGCTCGTGATCCTGGCGATGGTGGTCGTGCTGGCCACCGCCTTCCGCTCGCTGGGCGACGCGCTGGTGATCCTGCTGAATTTGCCCCTGGCGCTGGTCGGGGGCGTGGCCGGCGTCTTCGTGGGCGGCGGCGTGTTGTCGGTGGCCTCGCTGATCGGGTTCATTACGCTGTTCGGCATCGCGAGCCGCAACGGCATCATGCTCATCTCCCACATCCGGCGCCTGGTAGAAGAAGAAGGCGAGGCGGAGTGGCGAAGCGCCGTGTTCCGCGGCGCGCTGGAGCGCCTGGCGCCGATATTGATGACCGCTCTGGCGGCCGGCCTTGCGCTGGTGCCCATCGCGGCCGGTCTGGGCAGGCCGGGCAGCGAGATTCAGGCTCCGATGGCTCTGGTCATCTTGTTCGGCTTGCTCACCTCCACTGTCCTCAACATGATCGTGGTGCCGTCCGTGTATCTCCTGGCGAGGAGAGGATCTTCCGATCCCTGAGCTGGTGGCCACCAGTTGTCCCCCAGGGTGCCTTGAGGTATCGGCCTCTTCTGCTTCAATGATTGGCACAGGGGCGGCGGCGGGCTGCCTCCGGCCGGCGCGATCCGATTGAAAACTCAGGCAATATATTCCGGCCGGTGGAGTGAACGCCGCCCCGTAGGATAAGTCTCCCGACTTGTCGCGGGCCGTCGCGGCTGGTTGGACAAGCCGTACAAGCCAGGAGGCTTATCCTACTCAGTGCTAAGATGGCACCATGGATTCACGGCGCAGTTTCATCGGCAGAGTCGCCACCGGACTGGCCGGCACGCTGGCCACGCCGGCGGGCGTATTGGGCGCGAACGAGCGCATCCGGCTGGGCATCATCGGGCCGGGCGACCGCGGGATGCAGATTGTCCGCGAGGCGCTGGCCTGCTCCAACACCGAGTTCGTCGCCTTCGCCGACGTGTACACCCGCCGGCTGGAAGAGGCCAAGAAGGTCGCGCCCGGCGCCAAGACGTACCTCGATTACCGCTATCTGCTCGATGACAAGACGATCGACGCGGTCCTGATCGCCACCCCGCAGCACCTGCACTGCGAGCACTTCGTGGCCGCGCTGGACGCCGGCAAGCACGTCTACCAGGAAAAGACCATGGCCTTCACCGTCGAGCACGCCAAGCGCATGCGCGCCGCCTATCAGCGGGCCGGCAAGCGCGTCGTCTCCATCGGCCACCAGGGCTGCTCCGGCGGCCAGGTCACCGACGCGGTGAATTTCCTCAAGACCGGCTACGTCGGCAAGATCACCGCCATCCACGCGCACATGTACCGCAACACGCCACACGGCAAGCCGCAGTGGTCGCGGCCCACCTTTCCGGACATGACCCAGGAAAACATCATCTGGAAGTCGTTCCTGGGCGAGGCGCCGGAGCGCGCCTTTGATGCCCACCGGTTCGCCAACTGGCGGTTTTTCTGGGACTACTCCGGCGGCAACTACTACGAGAACATGTGCCACCAGCTCGCCTTCTGGTACAAGGTGCTCAATCTTCAGATCCCGAAGGCGGTGACCTCGGTGGGCGGCGTCTACCTGTGGAAGGACGGCCGCGAGGTGCCGGACACGATGAACGTGGCCATGGAGCACCCCGAGGAAATCCTGGTCAGTTGGGACTCCGGCTTCGGCAACAACCATTTCGGCTCGACCGAGGACGTGCTGGGCACCGACGGCACCATCTCGAAGGGCCAGCAGCTCCGCTACCTGCCGCAGAAGGTCAACCGACCCGACGGCACGGAGATTGTCGGCCAGAGCAAGTCGGGGCCGCGCGCCCACATGCAGAACTTCCTGGACTGCGTGCGCTCGGGCCAGGAACCGAACTGCCCGTTCGAGGTGGGCTTCCGCGTTTCGATCGCCTGCCGGATGACGGTCGATAGCTACCGCCAGGGCCGCACCCTGCGCTGGGACCCGGTCAAGGAAGAGATCGTCTAGCCCTGATGCAAGACTGGGCCGAGAGAATCCTCGCCGGCGACCCGCGCGCGCTGGCCCGCGCGGCCACGGCGGTGGAGAACGGCCGTCCGGAGGCCGCGGCGCTGCTCGGCGAACTCGCGCCACACACCGGGCGGGCGACGCTGATCGGGATCACCGGGGCGCCGGGCACGGGCAAGAGCACGCTGGCCGATCAACTGGCGCGGGCGCTGCGCCGCCAGGGGCGTACGGTGGGGATCGTCGCGGTCGATCCGAGCAGCCCTTACACCGGCGGGGCCATCCTGGGCGATCGCATCCGCATGCAGGACCACCACGGCGATGCGGGCGTCTTCATCCGCTCGATGGCCAGCCGCGGCGCGCCGGGCGGGCTGGCCGCCGCCACCGCCGCGGTAGCGCTGCTGTTCGACGCCGCCGGACGCCAGGACGTTCTTATTGAAACCGTCGGAGTCGGGCAGGACCAAGTGGAAGTGGCGTGGCTGGCCGACGTCACCGTGCTCGTGCTGGCGCCTGGCATGGGCGACGAGGTGCAGACGCTGAAGGCCGGCCTGATGGAGATCGCCGACATCTTTGTCATCAACAAGGCCGACCACGCCGGCGCGGACCGCCTGGAGCGCGAGCTTCAACAGGCGGCGGACCTCGTCCGCCACCGTAGCGAGTGGAGACCGCCGGTGCTGCGCACGGTGGCCACCGAGGGCCAGGGCGTCGAGGAACTGCTCGCGGCCATACGCGGCTTCGAGCAGGCGGGACCGGTCAGCGAGCGCCGCGCCCGGCGGCGCGAGCGAATCGCGGCCGCGCCCGCGGGGTATAGAATAGACCACTTCGGCATCGCCGTCCGCTCCCTGGACGAGGCGCTGGAGTTCTGGGAGGGCCGGCTCGGAATGCGGGTGAGCGGGCGCGAGCCAGTCCCGGGAGAGAAAGTGAACGTGGCCATGCTGCCGGCAGGCGGGCCGCGGCTGGAATTGCTGGAGCCGACCGCGCCGGATTCGGTGATCGCTCGGTTCCTGGAAAAGCGCGGCCCGGGGTTGCATCACGTCGCGCTCAGCGTGCCGGATCTGGAGGCGGCCATGGCGCGGCTCACCGCGGCCGGAGCGCGGGTGCTCGGCGAGCCGCGCCGCGGCGCCGGCGGCCGCGTCTACGTCTTTGTTCATCCCGCCTCGACGGGCGGCGTGCTACTTGAGTTAGTGCAGGAGCAGACAGGTTGAAAGCACAGATCGGAGTCATCGGCGGCAGCGGGATGTATTCGATGCCCGGCTTTGAAGCACACGAGGAGGCGCGGATCGACACGCCGTGGGGGGCGCCGTCGGACAGCTTCATCGTCGGCGCGCTGGCCGGCCGCGAGGTGGCTTTCCTGGCGCGGCACGGCCGCGGGCACCGCCTCCTGCCCTCGGAGCTGAACTTCCGCGCCAACATTTACGGCTTCAAGTCGCTGGGCGTGGAGCGCATCGTCTCGCTGAGCGCGGTGGGGTCGCTGAAAGAAGAGCACCGGCCGCTGGATTTTGTCCTGCCCGACCAGTTCTTCGACCGCACCCGCGGGCGCGCCTCGACCTTCTTCGGAGAGGGGCTGGCGGCGCACATCAGCTTCGCGGACCCCATCTGCCCGCAGCTTGCCGAGGTGGTGTTCCAGGCCTGCCTGGCCGAAGGCGTGCACGCCAGGAAGGGCGGCACCTACCTGTGCATGGAAGGCCCGGCGTTTTCCACCAAGGCCGAGTCGAACGTCTACCGGAGCTGGGGCATGGACGTGATCGGCATGACCAACCTCCAGGAGGCAAAACTGGCCCGCGAGGCCGAGACCTGCTATGTCACCGTGGCCATGGTGACCGATTACGATTGCTGGCACCCCGATCACGACGCGGTCACCGTGAACGAGATCATCGATCACCTCATCCGGAACGCCGGCAACGCCCAGAAGGTGGTGGCCCGGGTGGTGGCGTCGATGCCGGCAGCCCGCGAGTGCAAGTGCGGCTCGGCGCTGGCCCACGCCATCATTACCGACCCCAAGGCGGTGCCGGAGGCCACCCGCAAGAAGCTGGAGCTGATCGTTGGGAAGTACCTCCCCTGACGCTCTGGCGCTGGAGATCTTGGACGCCTCCCTCGGTGGCGCAGGCCTCCGGCCTGTGCTGCCCGCGTTCCGCGAGCTGGTGGAGGCCGCCTGCGACTCGGCCGAGGCGAGCCGGGCCTTGTTCGGTATCCTCGCCGAAGGCCTGTCGGATAGGTTCGAGCCGCGCCTGGTCGAAGCCTACGCCGGTCTGTTCGCGGAAGCGATAGCGTTCGCGTTGCCGCAATGCAAGGCCGCCGATCTGTTGGCGCGCTACGAGCGGGTGAGACGACCGCGGCGGTTCGAGGGCCGGGCGGAGCGGGTTCGCAACGTGTTTGTCTTGTCCCGCGTGACGCTCGGCGCCGACATCGCGGTCACCAGCCTGGTGCTGGATGCGGTCAAACGGCGGTTCCCCGAGGCGCGCGTCTTCCTGGTCGGGAGCGAGAAGAACTGGCAACTGTTCGCCGCCGACGCGCGTGTCGGATGCGTGCCTGTCACTTACGGCCGCTCTTTGCGGGAGCGGCTGGCCGCCGGCCTCGAGTTGCAGGCGAGGCTATCACAAGCCGGCAGCGTGGTCATCGACCCTGACTCGCGCCTTACCCAGCTCGGATTGCTCCCGGTGTGCCCCGAGGAGGACTACTTCTTTTTCGAGAGCCGCGGCTACGGCGGCGATGGTGAGGAATCCCTGGCCGAGCTCACGCGGCGCTGGCTCGACCAGACCTTCGGCGTGGCGGACGCCTGGCCCTGGATCGCACCCGCTGTCGAAGGCGAAGGCGCGCACGTTGCGATCAGCTTCGGCGTCGGCGACAACCCGGCCAAGCGCATCCCCGATCCTTTCGAGGAGGAGTTGCTGCGGGGCCTGTCCCGGCGGGGCCTCGAAGCGCTGGTGGACAAGGGCGCCGGCGGGGAGGAAGCGGCGCGGGTGGAGCGCGCCGTGGCGGGCTCGGGTCAAGTCCGGATGTTCGAGGGATCGTTCGCCGCCTTCGCCACACGGATCATGCGCAGCCGCTTGTACGTGGGCTACGATTCGGCCGGCCAGCACGCGGCCGCCGCCGCCGGCGTCCCGCTGGTCACGGTGTTCGCCGGCTTCCCTTCACCGCGTTTCTTCGCCCGCTGGCAGCCGACCGGCCCGGGGCCGAAGGTCGTGATCCGCGTTGACGATCCCGATCCCGCCGCAGTGCTCCGGCAGACGCTGGAGGCGGTTATGTCTCTTCCACCGTCAGGACCCGGATGAACTCGGCGATCGCCTGGAACTCGTCCGGGCTCAGCTCCAGCGTGGGAAATTCGGGGTTGAGCGGCTCAAGCGTCACCGTGGCGTGGCGCCAGCCCTCTTCGGTGACGTCCTTCTCGCTCTGGTAACGCTTGACGGTGAACTCGCCGCCGGTTTCCGAAGTGGCGCGATGGCTGACCAGCACCAGCTTGCCCTGGCGCGAACCGGCCGGGATGGCGCGGAACAGGCAGAGGCTGCCGTCGGGAATGCGCGGCTCCATCGAGCGGCCAACCACCTGGGCGGCGAAAAGCTCCGGGCCGGCGCGCAGGTCCTCGGGCGCTTTGACCCAGTCTTCCGGCTCCGGCTCGACTTCCATGTCGGCGCCGAACTTGCCGGCGGCGGCGCGCAGCGAGTACACCGGGACATGAGTCACGAAGGGCAGGATCTTGGCGGGTTCGCGCAGGCCCAGCACCTGCCGCTCGAAGAGGCGCTCCACGGCGCGGTCCAGGTCGCCGGCCACCACCGCCTGGCGCCCGGTGATCCGAAGGGTGTTCGACAGGCTGTCTTCCAGCATTGCCAGCAACCGGGCGGCGCCCAGATCCTCCGCCTGGCGCGCGAGGTCCTCTTCCAGGCAGGCGGCCAGCTCGGCGTCTTCGGGATCAGCCAGGCCGGACCAATCCTGGCGCAGCTTGACGCGGAGCTGATCCGCCGCCGGGTCAAACAGGAGCACGCCGGCCCGGGCTAGCGGCCGGCCCGGCAGCGCCAGCTCGAGCAACAGGTACTCGGCCTTGCGCGGCGGCGGCAGGGCGACCGGAGTCATGGTGGCACCGACACTACGTCACTCTAAATCATCGGCCGCCGGTAAGCAAGGCTTTACGGGTTTGCCGCGTAATATCCCTTGCGGGCGCGGACCTTCACGTTGGGCAGGCTGACCTTGACCTCGATGGAGCGGTACGGCCTGGCGGAGTCGGCGGCGCTGGGAACATAGCGCATGACGTACTGGGTGGTGACCTCGCCGGCCACGTTGGCCACCGCCTTGAAAATGCCGCCGGCGATCTCGGCGGCGTACCCGCCGGTGCCCACCTTCAGCGCATAATTGCCCTCGTCGGAAGGCGTGGAGAGGTAGCCCGATACGTTGGAGTACAGCCCCTGCAACGGGTATTCAACCCGCCCGCCGGTCTCCTCGGCCAGCCGCTGGAGGTTCTTGTCGCCCTCGCTGGTGAAGCCGAAGGCCACCGTGCTGACGCCGTAAATCGTAACCAGGTTGCGCTGGGCGATCTCCAGAACCTCCTGGAGGCCCCGCTTGCTGGCGTTGTCGTTGCCGTCCCCGATGATGATCAGCACGCGCCGCGGCTCGATCGGCTCGCCCTTTACCAGGCTGCGGCGGGTGCAAGCCATCCAGATGGCGTCGAACAGGGCCGCGCCCCCGCCGGGCTTCAGCTTGCGGATCTTCTCGGTGATCTTCTCGGAATCGTGGCTGGTGTTGACCGCCAGCTCGGCCTCGTTGGCGTAAGTGATCAGGTAGCCGCTGAACCGCTTGTCGCCCGGCAGCAGGTTCCAGACCAGCTCCAGCGTCGCTTCCTGGAAGGTCTTCCAGTGCAGCCGGGTGGTGTTGCTCATGTCGAGCAGAAAGCCGACGACCACCGGCTGGCCCTGCTCGCGGCTGAAGTAGATGATCTTCTGTTCTTTGCCCTCTTCCAGGACCTGGAAGTCCTTGACGTCCAGGTTGGAGACAAAGCGGCCCTTCTCGTCGGTGACGGTGACCGGCACGACGACCTCCTGCACCTGGACGCGGATGGGCTGCTGCGGGGCGGCCTTGGTCTGAGCCGCCTGCGCCGCCAGCGCCACCGTCAACAGGAACCAGCCCCGCATGAAAAGCTACCTGTCAAGATTATAACTCCTGGGGGCCGCGGGTCAGCGCTCGACCCGGCCCGAGCCGCCGCCTTTGAGCAGGCCGTTCACCTCGGCGACGCTGAAGCGGCTGAAGTCGCCGGGGACGGAGTGCTTCAGGCAGGAGGCGGCCACCGCGAATTCCAGCGCGTCCTTATGCGTGGCGAGCGAGAGCAGCCCGCAGATCAGGCCGCCGGCGAAGCAGTCGCCCGAGCCGACGCGGTCCACGATGTGGGTGATCTCGTAGTGGCGGCTGGCGAGGAACTCGCGGCCGTCGTTCAGGCAGGCCGACCAGCCGTTGTGCGAGGCGCTCTTGGACTCCCGCAGCGTGATGGCCATTATCTTCAGGTTCGGGAACTCCGCCAGCACCTTCTCGGTGAGCCGGCGGTACTGGGAGACGTCGAGCGTGCCGGCGTGCACGTCCACCTCCGCCTGGATGCCCAGCGCCATCTGGCAGTCCTCTTCATTGGCGATGCCGACGTCCACGAACTTGACCAGCTCGCGCATCACCTCGGGCGCCGTCTTGCCGTAGCGCCAGAGGTTCTTGCGGAAGTTGAGGTCGCAGGAGACGGTGAGGCCCTTCTCGCGCGCCTTGCGGACGCTTTCCAGCGCGAGATTGGCCGCGCCCTGGCTGATGGCCGGCGTGATGCCGGTGACGTGGAACCAGCCGGCGCCATCCAGCGCCCCGTCCCAGTCGATCGCGCCCGGCCTGGCCAGCGCGATGGCGCTCGAGTCGCGGTCGTAGACCACCTTCGAGGGCCGCTGGTTGGCGCCGCTCTCGACGTAGTAGACGCCCATGCGTCCCTTGGCGCGCGCGATCGCCGAGGTATCGACGCCGAACCCGCGCAACTGGCTCACGACGGCGTCGGCGATGGGGTGGGCGGGCGGCAGCACGGTGATGTAGCGGGCGGGCACGCCGAAGCCGGCCAGGGCCACGGCCACGTTGGCCTCGCCGCCGCCGAAGGTGGCCACGAACTGCGGCGATTGCAGGAAGCGCTCGAAGCCCGGCGGCGCCAGGCGCAACATGATTTCTCCGAAGGTCACGACGGTCTCGGGCATGGCGGTACTCCTGTCGAACAATAACTCATTGGCGCGGGCCGGCGGGCGCCGCCTGCGGCATCACCGCGATCACGTCCACGCCGAAGGAGGCGTCCAGCGAGGGCAGGCCCTCGAAGGGCAGCATGGTGCTGGCCGGCGGCGTCTCGCGGCTGTAGAATTCCGTACGCACCCGGCGCACCAGCTCGCCCATCGACGCCGACAGCGGGTAGATCGAGGACATGGCCACACGGTCGAACGACGTGCCGGCCGTTTCCAGCGTACGGCCGAGCCGCTGGAAGGCCAGCCGCGCATCTTCTTCCGTGTAGCGAAAGCCGAGTTGCGTGCCGGTGAGGGCGAGCCGCCCCGGCCCCACCAGCGCCAGTTGCGAGTAGAAACGCGACCCGGGCAGCCCCGGCGGGTTGGCGAACCGCAGGGGCGCCGGCGGCGGGGCCCCCAGGCGCGCCACCGCCTCGCATTCGACCAGGGCGCGCGACGGCGCGCGCTGCGGCTGCACAATGTTGAAGGCCGCGCGCGGATACTCGGAGGCCACCCGCCGCCGCACCTCAATCCAGTCATCGAGCGCCGTCAGATAGCAGGTGACCCGGAGCACGCCGCCGGGCTGGGCGTTGGCCGCCCCCACCGCCGCGCGCAGGTCGGCCAGCGACTTCTCCACCAGCGGCCCGAGCCGGGCCAGCGGATTGTCGTCCGAGGCAGCCTGGCCGGAGATGAACGCCAGCCCGTGCGGATTGACGGCTTTCCGTTCCACCGCAGTCGCCTCCAGCACGACTTGCGCGCCCACCAGCGGCAGGCCGCCCACCTGTGCCACGCTCAGCGCCGGCAGCGGCAGGCGCCGGCCGGTGAAGGACTCGCTCACCACCGCCTGCACCCGGCGCAAATCGCCGGTGCCGGCCACGAACGCGCGCAGCTTTACGATGGCCGCGCCGCGCACCTGCCGGAACAGCGATCGCAGCGCGTCGCGGACCTGCGGGGAGAGCAGGCCCTGGCCCGACAGCGGCGAGACGTGAAAACTGAGCCGCTGGCTCTCGGCGATCACCGTGGCCGGGGGCTCCTTTGGCAGTGCCAAGACCTGGGTGATCTCCTCGGGCTCTTTCTTCTGTCTCCTTTTCTTCTTCTTCTCGGCGGGTTCCTGGACGGCGGCGGCCAAGATGAACAACGGGATCAGGAGCAGGGCGGGCGCCGTTCGCAGCATCAGGTTTCGGAGACGATTGTAGCAGATCAGGGCGGTGGCGGAATGGCTTGCCGCCAGCCATCCAATATGGTAGATTGAGCTTGACCGGAATGTTCCCGAAGATCAGCGTGGATTCCAGCTCGGACACGCCCATTTACCGCCAACTCTCGTCGCGGATCAAGGAGTTAGTGCAGTCCGGCAAGCTGGTCAAGGGGGACCGGCTGCCAGCCACCAGGGAATTGGCTGGCCTGCTTGGACTGAACCGCACCACCGTCTCCGCCGCCTACGAGCTGTTGGAAACCGAGGGCCTGATCCGCGGGCATGTCGGGCGCGGCAGCTTCGTGAGTACCGAGGCGGGGGCCGGTCTGGCGAGCATCGTCTGGGACGACATCCTGCCGGCGTCGGAGGCGGCGACGGCCCCGCCGCCGGCGCACGCGCCCGATCTGATCAGCTTCGCCACCTCGCGGCCGGCCGAGGAGTTGTTCCCGCTGGCGGCGTTCCGGCAGACCTGCGAGGAAGTGCTGAGCGGTCCTCAGGCGGCCGCGGTCCTGCAACTGGGTTCGCCGGCGGGCTATGCCCCCTTGCGCGAGTTCCTGCTGGAGAAGGCGCGCCGCGAGGGCGTGGCCCGCGCGAGCGACGATGTGATCATCACCAACGGATGCCAGCAGGCGCTGGACCTGATCCAGCGCGTGCTGGTGCGGCCGGGCGATACGGTGCTGGTGGAGGACCCGGTCTATCCGGGGCTGAAGAACCTGTTCCCGCGCGCCGGCGCGCAGTTGATCGGAGCCGCGGTAGGCCCGGATGGCCTCGACATCGAAGAACTGGAGCGGCTGCTCGCCCGGCACAGGGCGCGGCTGCTGATCGCGACGGCGAATTTCCAGAACCCGACCGGGGCGACGCTGCCGGTGGCCGAGCGGCTGGCTCTGCTGCGGCTGGCGCGGGCGGCCGGCGCGGTGGTAGTCGAGAACGACATCTACGGCGAGCTGCGCTACGAAGGGGCGCCGGCGCCGCCGATCAAGCAGCTCGACCAGAGCGGGGACACGGTCCTGTTGCGCAGCTTCTCCAAGGTGACGTTCCCCGGCCTGCGGGTAGGCTGGATCATCGGCCCGCGGCCGCTGGTGGCGCGGCTGGCCGAGGCCAAGCAGTCCTGCGACCTGCACACCGATCAGTTGTCGCAGGCGGTCCTGCTGCGGTTCGCCGAATCGGGCCGGCTGGAGGCGCACCGGGCGCGGGTGGTGGCGGCCGGCGCCGAGCGGCTGCGGGCGGTGCTGGCGGCCTGCGAGCGCCAGCTTCCGCCGGGGACGTTTTTCACCCGGCCGCGCGGCGGCATGAATCTATGGGTACGGCTGCCCGAGCCGCTCGACGCCGCGGAACTGCTGTCCCGCGCGCAACGCGAGGGCGTGGCGTATCTCCCGGGGAGGTACTTCGAGATCTCTCACCACCACCCGGGAGCGCTGCGGTTGAGCTTTGCCGGGCTGGCGCCGGAGAAGATCCGCGCCGGGCTGAAGATTCTGGGCAGGATATTCGCGGGGGAATTGGAACAGGCGCGGGCTCGCGTTCGCTACGAGCCGGCGCCGGCGATGGTTTGAAGGAGGTTTCACGCATGTATTTGGACGACACTTTCCGTGTCAAAGTCGGCCTGGCCGAGATGCTCAAGGGCGGCGTCATCATGGACGTCACCAACGCCGAGCAGGCGCTGATCGCCGAAAAGGCGGGGGCGACGGCGGTGATGGCTCTGGAGCGGGTGCCGGCCGATATCCGCAAGGAAGGCGGGGTGGCGCGCATGGCGCCGATCCGCAAGATCCGCGAGATCATGGAGGCGGTCTCGATCCCGGTGATGGCCAAGTGCCGCATCGGCCACTTCATGGAGGCGCGGGTGCTGGAGGCGCTCGCGGTCGATTACATCGACGAGAGCGAAGTGCTCACCCCGGCCGACGAGGAGCACCACGTCGATAAGCGCGACTTCAAGGTTCCCTTCGTCTGCGGGGCGCGCAACCTCGGCGAGGCGCTGCGGCGCATCGCCGAGGGCGCGGCCATGATCCGCACCAAGGGCGAGGCCGGCTCGGGCAATATCGTGGAGGCGGTGCGGCACATGCGCACCATACAGAAGGAGATGAAGCAGCTCACCGTGCTGGGCAAGGAGGAGCTGGTGGCCGAATCGAAGAAACTCGGCGCGCCGCTGGAGCTGGTGGAGTGGGTAGCCGGGCATGGCAAGCTGCCGGTGCCGAACTTCTCGGCCGGCGGCATCGCCACTCCGGCCGACGCCGCGCTGGTGATGCAGTTGGGCGCCGAGGCGGTCTTCGTCGGCTCGGGCATCTTCAAGTCGGCCGACCCCGAGGTGCGGGCGCGCGCCATCGTCAAGGCGGCCACCTACTACAACGACCCGGTCAAGCTCCTGGAGGCCAGCGAGGAGCTGGGCATGGGGATGCCTGGGCTGGACGTGGCGCACATGCCGGAGTCGGAGCGGCTGGCCGTGCGCGGCTGGTGATGAAAACCGTCGGCGTGCTCGCCTTGCAGGGAGATTTCGAGGCGCACCGGAAGGCGCTGGAGCGGGCCGGGGCGCGCGCCGTCGAAGTGCGCACCGCCGCCGCGCTGGAGGCGCTGGACGGGCTGGTCATTCCCGGCGGCGAGAGCACAACCATGCTGCGCCTGCTCGAGGACGAGAAGCTGCTGGAGCCGCTCGGCCGCTTCGGCCGCGAGCGGCCGGTCTTCGGCACCTGCGCCGGGGCCATCCTGCTGGCGAGCGAGGTCACCGGCCCGGCGCAGCCGTCGCTGGGGCTGATGGACATTACCGTCGAGCGCAATGCCTATGGCCGGCAGCTCGACAGCCGGGTGGTCCGGCTCGTTCCCGAGCCGGAGTTCGCCAGCCGCACCGCGCCGGGAGAGCTGGAGGCGGTCTTCATCCGCGCGCCGAAGATCCGCCGCGTGGGGCCGCGGGTGCGCGTGTTGCTCTACTACGACGGCGCCCCGGTGCTGGTAGCGGACGGGCGCCACCTGGCGGCCACCTTCCACCCCGAGCTCGGCGCCGACCCGCGGATTCACCGGCTGTTCCTGGAGCGTTTGACACGCCCGCCCGACTCTTAGAGAATAGTCTCTGAGAGCGGATGTGGCGGAACTGGCAGACGCGCATGGTTCAGGTCCATGTGGGAGCAATCCCGTGGAGGTTCAAGTCCTCTCATCCGCACCAAGCCGGCCTAAGAGGATGCTGAAAAACGCCTTTCAAGGGCCAACCGTGACAAGTGAGGACACTTATCCTACACGGGAAACCAACAGCTTGCGGCCCAAGTGGGGTAAGTCTCCCGACTTGCCGGGGCGTTCTTCAGCATCCTCCTAAGCGATAACACGCCCCACGAGCTTCAAACAGCGCGTCATTCGGGGCGGGACCAGGCCGCCGGTCATTCTTAGCAGCTCCCCGGCCGCTTCCGGTCTCAGCCGCAATCGCCCGGCAATCAGATTCGCGAGCCAGGGGCGCCCGATGACCGCCTGGATGGCGGCCTCCAGCCGAAACCGACCACGGAACTGCGCCGCTCGTTCGACGTCGTACTGGCGGAGGAACTGTGCCGAACAATCGCCCCGTTCGAGCGCGCGGCGCACGACGCCGGCGGCCATCTCGGCGCTCCGGAGGGCCATGCCGATACCCTCTCCCGTGAAGGGGTCATAGAAACCGGCGGCGTCGCCCACCAACAGCCCGCCGTCGAAAGAGGCGCGGGCGGCGTGGTGAGCGAGCGGCCCGAGCGCTCTCACGTCTTCGACCGGTCGCGCGGCCATCAGCCGCTCCTCGAGGGCCGGGAGCGTCCTGAGCCACCGGCCGAAGCAATCCTCGACACGTCCCCTGGCCGGGGCGAAGTTTTCGAGATCCCCGACCAGGTTTACATTGGCGAGACCGCCCGGCAGCGGATTGAGAATGCCATAGCCGAGGCGCCCGATGTACACCTCGGCGTAGTCGCTTTCCAGGCTTACTCCCTCGTAGTGGACGCACAGCGCCATCTTGCGATGGGCACGATGCCAGCGGAAAACGCCCAGCCTCCTGGCGACCACCGAATTCCTGCCGTCCGCGCCGATGACCAGCCGGGCCGGGAGGACCTCGCGGCCGCGCTGGTGGTGGAGGCCCTCGACACCGCACACCCGATTGCCTGCGAAGACGAGCCTTTCCACTCGGAACCCTTGCAGGCACTCAATCCGGTTGCGCCGCGCATGCTCCAGCAGCAAGTGATCGAGATGAAGCCTGCGGATCGCGAGACCGTGCAGGCCGGGAGGGAATTCCGCCGTGAAGGTGGCGCCACCGGGCGAGCGAACGCGCATGCCGCGGAGGGGCCGGGCCGCCTGCTCGATCATGCCGAGGACCCCGATCTGCTGGAGCAACCGGCGGCACCCGGGGCCGAGATACTCGCCGCACAGCTTGTCGCGGGGAAACCTGGCGCCGTCCACCAGGAGTACGGCGTAGCCCATGTCCGCCAGCAACGATGCCAGCGCGCTGCCGGCCGGCCCGGCGCCGACTATGAGGGCGTCCCACATGGGCGCTGTTCCACCACGGCCGCGGCCCCGGTCGTCTTCGCGCACACGCCAAGGATTCGAAACCACCGGCGCCGGTAGCAATTCAGGTGGCGGCAGCCCGCCTCGCGGCCCAGGCGCCGCAATTCCCGGAGAGTGAACGCCCGGCGAACGCTCAACGGCCCGTCGTGCCGGGTGAGCCGGTTCCGGCTGAGAAGATGCGTGGCCAGCCAGACGCCCCCGTGGGCGAGCCGGGTGCGCTCGAGGTCGCTGACGATGAAGCCGAGGCGCGTAGCTTCATCGAGCTTCCGAAGCAGCAACACCGCTTCCGCATCGGTGAGGTGGTGAAGCATCAGCGAGCAGATCGCCACCGCGAACGACCCGGGCGGACACGGGAGATCCAGGACGTTCTGCCGCGCGAAAGTTATCTCGGGGAAGCCGGCGGAGAACTCGGTGGCCGCTTCGAGGATCTGCGGGTGCCGGTCGCAGGCGACGATCGCCACGGGAAGCCCGGACTGGCGGGCCCAACGGACGATCGCTCGGGGGATGTCGGCGCCGCCGGCGCCGGCGTCGAGTATGGTGACGGGGCCGGAACGGCCGCAGCCGGCCAGCAGCCTGCGCAGGGGGGAGAGGATGGCCGAGGCGCCGCCGAAATAGCGATTGAACCGCTCCAGGTCCCGCAGGTTCTGCCTGATCTCGGCCGGCTCCAGCGAGGGGCCATCCATCAGTTCCGGGCCTTGGTTCCTGGGGTCGGCCGGAATCAGGAGGCCCATCGCAACAACGCGCCTTCGGCGGCAAAGCCGGGTCCGAGCGCGGCCATCACCGCCAGATCGCCCGGCCGCGGAAGGCCGGAAGCAACGACCTTGTCCAGCACGAAGAGCACGGTAGCCGACGACATGTTGCCGTAGTCCCTCAGCACTTCCCTGGAGAAGGCCAGGTCTTCGTCGCCGAGCCCCAGACCGGCCTGCGCATTCTCGAGCACTCTGCGGCCGGCCGAGTGCAGGATCCAGAAGCGAACGTCGGACGTGCGCAACTGGTGGGCCTGGAGCAGGTCCTCCACCAGTTCCTTCAGCATCCCGGCGGCGGTCTGCCGCACGTCCTTGGAAAGAACCAGCCGGCGGCGGCCCCCAGGGAAGTCGAATCCCATCAGGTCAATGTGCTCGGACCGGATGAGGGTCTTGTGAGCCAGCACGTCGAAGCCGGCTGCCGAGCTGGAGCCGGACAAGTACATGGCCCCGGCCCCATCGGCGAAGATGGCCTCGCCGATGACCGCCTCCGTGCTGCCGTCGCGGTAGTAGGCGGCCGAGCAAATCTCGACGGCGGCGACGACGGCGCGGTGGCCGGGGTAGGCCTGGAGGTGGTTCCAGGCGGCTTGCAGGGCCACCATCGTGCTGGCGCATCCGGTGTCCCCCACGTGAACGCGCCGTATCGAGGACGGGAGGTTCAAGTCGCGGATGAAGCGGGTGTCAAGCTGGGGACAGAGGCTGACCGTGCAGGTGGTTGTCGCCAGAAAATCGACCTCCAGCGGGGTTGCCCCGGCGCGCTCCAGGCATTTCAGGATGGCCTGCCCGCCGATCTCGGTTGCGCCCCGGCGCGCCCGCAGGTTCATCTCATCGATGGTTTCGTCACCCCGAAAGCCCGGCTCGAAATAGAGGTGGCGGTGCTCGATGCCGCTGTTGAGGAAGAAGAGCGCCCGGGCCCTGTCGTGGCCGGCCATGCGGAGCAACTCTTCCTGCGCATAGCGGTTGCGGGGAACCGCGGTGGCCAGCGCGATGATTCGTGGCGTCAAGATGCGCATTTGATTTCGGTGACAGGCTACGCTTTCACTTTATTGATGTCAGCGGCGAAAGATCAAATTAGTGAAAGCGTAGCCTGTCACCGAAATAGGGCATAGGCGCGGCGGGCGACGATCAGCTCCTCATTGGTGGCCAGGGCCACCACCGTCACCGCGGAATCCGCGGCGGAGACGACGCCGGCGCCCTGCTCGTTGCGGGCGGGATCGAGCTTGATGCCGAGGAACTCCAGGCCGGCGCAGCAGGCGGCCCGCAGGCGCGCCGAATTCTCGCCGATGCCGCCGGTGAAGGCCACCGCGTCGAGACCGCCCAGGGCGGCGGCGTAGGCGCCGATGGTCTTGCGCACCTCGTAGGCGAACACATCGAGCGCGAGTGCCGCATCGGTGTTGCCTTGCGCGGCGGCCGCTTCCAGGTCGCGCACGTCCCCGCCCGGGATACCGGAGAGGCCGGCCAGGCCGCCCTCGCGCGCCAACTGCCGCCGCACCTCCTCGGTGCTCCAGCCGCGCCGCTCCATCATGTAGAGCACGGCGAAGACATCCAGCTCGCCGTGGCGGGTGGCGTTCTCCAGGCCGGACTGCGGCGAGAAGCCCATGGTGGTGTCGATCGAACGGCCGCCCTGGATGGCGCAGATCGAAGAGCTGCCGCCCAAGTGGCAGCTCACCAGGCGCAGCGACTCGCGCGGCCTCGCGATCAGCTCCGGCACGCGCTCGGCGACGTACTGGTGCGAAGCGCCGTGGAAGCCGTAGCGGCGGATGCCGTGCCGCTCGCGCCACTCGCCGGGCACGCCGTAACGGACGGCGTACTCCGGCATGGTGGCGTGGAACTCGGTCTCGAACGCGGCCACCAGCGGCACGCCGGGCATGGCCTCTTGAAAGGCGCGGATGGCCGCCAGGTAAATGGCGTTGTGCGCCGGCGCCGCCGGCAGGTACTCCTCGATGGCCGCCAGCACGTCGCTCGCGATCAGGAACGTGCCGCGGTACTTCTTGCCGGCGAGCACGGCCTTGAAGGCGACCGCATCCAGCGGCGTGTCGGCCAGCCGGATCTCGGCGATCGCCTCGCGGTAATCGCTGACACGCTCGAACCGCCCGCGCCCGAGCACCCGCTCGGAGGGCATCTCCAGCACCTGATACTTGAGCGAAGTCGATCCCAGGTTGGGGACCAGGATGTTCATCGCACCACGCACTTGGACTGGAAGGCCTTCAGGTTGGTGCGGGCCGGCGCCTGGTAGGGGCTCTGGATGGCGGCGCTCTCCTTGGTGAACTTGACGGCGGCGAGGATACGCTCCGGCTCGCAGTCTTTCTCGCCCAGCCGGAAGTTGGCCAGCCCGAGATAGAACAGCGTCTCGGCCGTCATGGCCTGGCTGTCTTGCAGGCCGGGCAGTGCGGCCCGCAGCGCCTGGTCCGCCTGCGTCCAGCGGCCCTGGCTGGCGTGGACCAATCCGGTCATCCACTGGGCGCGGCCCGACAACTGGGTCCTCCGCTTCTCCCAGTCGGCGTCGCTGATCCCCGCCGGCTTGGGCTTGGACTTCAGGACCTCCAGCGCCTTGGCGCACAGGTCCAGCACCTTCTGCGGATCCTTCTTGCCGATCCGGTAACTGTCGGCGACAGTCAGCAGCATATCTTCGTTGGACTGGTCCGTCTCCAGCACCTTCTCGGCCACCGCGATGGCCTTGGCGGTGTCGCCCGCCTGAAGGTAGGCCACAAAGCGCGGGTTGGCGAGCTGCGGCATGTACTGGCTCTGGGGGTTGCGTTGATCGAGCGCGTCAATCAGTTGGATTCTCGTCTTGGGGTCGGCCGTCTGGAGCGCGGCGGCATAGAGCGAGTACTCGGTGTAGACGTCGAGCTGCCGGGCGTGCTCGACCGTGGTCTTCCACGCTTCGGCCTCGTCTTCCTCCTTGGGCTTGGGCGTCTGGGCCACCTTGCGGGCGGCCTCGGAAGTTCTCCCGGCCCACTTGATGACCGCGGCCGGGTCCTTCTTGCCCTCGGCAGCCTTCAGCGCCTGGTGAGCAGTCTCCAGATCCTGCGGATCCAGTGCCAGCAGCTTCTCGCCCGCGTCCATCGCCTTGTCGAACTGGTTGGCCTTGACGTAGGCGGGAACCATCTGCTCCAGCACCCAGGCCATTCCCTCGTGCTTGGGGTGCTCGGCGACGAATTTCTCCATCAGGGCCAGCTTCTTGGCCTCGTCAGCTTCCTGGCCGATCTGCTGTAGCAGTTGCCCCTCGGGCGTCTCGGCGTTGATGGTGATCTGATGCCGTTGCGCGGTCGCGGGCCCCGCGGCAACGGCCAATGCGGCAGCCAGAATGAGAGTTCGCACGTGCCCTCCTCGGTTCCAGACGGGATGTTATCATACAACAGATTGCGGCGGAGTGCTATGAAACTTATCACCCTTATCTTGACCTTCGCTTTGTTGCTGGCCGCGGCCGACAAGCCCATCGTCGGCGCCTGGAAGGCGGTCACCGACAGCCCTGACGGCGAGCAATACACCTGGACCGTCGTGGTCAAAGAGGAAGACGGCAAGCTCACGGGCACCATGACCGGCGGCCCCGGGCAGTTTCCCCTCGTCGATGCGAAGCTCGACGGCGACCTCTTCACCTTCAAGGTGGTGGTCGAGGAACAGACCTACGCGATCGAGGTGAAGGTTGCCGGGACCGCGATCGAAGGCACCTGGAAAGGCCCCGGCAGCAAAGGCTTCATCAAGGGGACCAAGCAAAGTTGAGCCGCCTCTGTCTCGCACTCCTCTGTTTCGCTGTTGCGCAGGGCGCCGAGAAGGTGCGCATCCTGCGCGACGAATTCGGCGTGCCCCACATCTTCGCGCGCACGGCGGCGGGCGCATTCCACGCCTCGGGCTACGCCCAGGCCGAGGACCGGCTGGAAGAGATCATGCGGAACTACCGCAAGGCCGAGGGCACGATGGCTGAGGCCTTCGGCGCCGAGTGGTTCCAGCACGACTACCGGCAGCGGCTGTGGCGCCACCGCGAGGTGGCGCAGGCGAACTACGGCCGCCTGCGTCCGGAGCTGCGCGCCGGAGTGGAGGCCTTCCTGGCCGGCATGGAGCGCTACATGCGCGAACACCCCGAGCAAGTCCCGGCCTGGGCGCCGAAGCTGGAGCCGTGGCGGGTGATCGCGCTGGGACGCTACATCATCTGGGGCTGGCCGGAGGGCGAGGCGGGCGGCGACCTGCTGCGCGGCGGGATCAAGCCGGACCCGGCCCTCTACCGCGGCTCGAACGAATGGCTGCTGGCCCCGAGCCGCACCGCCATGCGCGCTCCGATCGCGGTGATCGATCCCCACTTGAGCTGGTACGGCGAGTTCCGCTTTTATGAGATGCGGGTGTACGCCGGCGAGCTGGCCGTTTCCGGCGCGGCCATTGCCGGCCTGCCCATACCCGCCCTCGGGCACAACCGCTACGTCTCGGTGGCGATGACCACCGGCGGGCCGGACACCTCGGACATATTCGAGGCCGAGGTGGCCGGCGGGAAGTACAAGTTCAAGGACGAGTGGCGGCCGCTGGCGGTGCGCAAGGAACGAATCGGCGTCAAGACGGGCGACAAGGTGGAGTGGAAGGAAGTCGCCATCGAATCCACGCACCACGGCCCGATCGTCGCGCGCAAGGACGGCAAGGCCTACGCCGCGGCTATCCCCTACGCCGAGGAGTTCCGGCTGGTCGAGCAGACCTGGGACATGATGCGCGCCCGCAACCTCGCCGAGATGAAGAAAGCGCTGGCGGCGTTGCAGCTCATGTCCCAGAACGTCATGGTCGGCACGGTGGACGGCGACATCTACTACGTGCGCAACGGGCGGGTGCCGGTGAGGCCCAAGGGCTGCGATCCCTCGCGGCCGCTTCCCGGCTCGACCGGCGCCTGTGAGTGGCAGGGGATCCATCCGTTTGAGGACCTGGTCCAGATCACCAACCCGCCGCAGGGTTACATGCAGAACTGCAACATTTCGCCGCAGTGGCTCATGAAGGACTCGCCGCTCCAGCCCGGGAAGTTCGCCGAGCGCTTCTATCTCTACAACGCCCCGCCGGGGCCGGCGCACCAGCGGGCCGCCGCCGCGATCGAGCTGCTCGACCAGGCGAAAGGCGCAACGGTGGAACAGGCCATCGACATTGCCTTTTCGCCGCTGGTCTACAAGGCCGAGCGCTGGCAGGAGCGCATTCGCAAGGCGGCCGGCGAGGGTTCGGATTTCGTGAAGCTGCTGCTCGGCTGGAACCGGCGCAGCGACGCCGATTCGCGGGCCGCCCTCGCCTTCTACCTCTTCAAGATGGAGCTGGGCGCGCTCGCGCGCGCCATCGAGCCGCCCGACACGCTGGCCGACGAGCAGGTGCGGGCGGCGTTGCGCAAGGCGGAGGAGCGGCTCAAGGCCGAGTTCCCGCCCGACGCCACCTACGGGACGCTGTTCCGCGTCGGCCGCGAGGGGAGCGCGCGGACGTGGCCGGTGAGCGGCGGCTCGGTGACCCAGGCGGCGATGGCCACGCCACGAGCCATCAGCTTCGCGCAGCGGGGCAACCTCATGATCGGCCAGGGCGGCCAGACTTCGACCCAGATCGTCATTCTGACCAAGCCGCCGCAGTCCTTCATGGTGATTCCGCTGGGGGAGAGCGACCACCAGGACTCGCCGCACTTCGAGGACCAGGCCGAGAAGCTCTTCAGCCGCTCCCGCGCCAAGCCGACCTAGTTCCTGCGGCCGAACGAGCTGAAGAAGCACGTCACGCGCACGACCGAGCTGGAGTGGGCGGGGGCGGGCCACTGACAGGGCGAGGCGTGCCTCGCCCCTACTCCGGTTGGCGTTGGTTTCTGTAGGGGCCGGGCACGCCCGGCCCGCTACGCCCGCCCGTACTCGCGCGCGGCGTCGCGGAAGTGAACCAGGTTCTCCCAGGGCGTCAGCACCGAAGTGCTGCAACTGGAGGCGAAGATGAAGTGCCGCTTGTCGCCCATCGACTCGAACAGGCGGCGCGTGTAGTCGTGGATGCGCGCCTCGGGGTCCGCGGCGGTTTCCTGCCGCGTGACGTCCATGCCGCCGTTGACGGTGAATCTCTCGTAGCCTGAAAGCCGGCGGGCCTGCGAGAGATCGACGTTGCCGGTGGGCGGCGGCGTGATCCCTTCCAGGCAATCGACGCCGCTGCGCCCCACCAGCGGCAGCAGCACGCGGTTCTGGCCGCAGGCGTGAACCACGAAAATCTTGCCGCGGCGGTGTATGATCTCGGCGGCGCGCGCGAAGAAGTCGTGGCAGTAATCGCGGTAGAAGTACGGCGGGTAGAAGACCGAATCCAGGTTGTCGAGCGAGAAGCACGTCACGCGCACGACCGAGCTGGAGTGGGCGGGGGGCAGACCGGCCCGCCGGTGACGCGCAGCGGTAGGCCGACCGTGGAGGTCCCGGGGAGGTCCGACTGGCGGCCGATTCGCTAGCTCACGACATGACAGTACGGTTATACTATGGGTATGAAGACGGCGGTGTCCATTCCGGATGATGTGTTCGAAGGAGCCGAGCGGCTTGCGCGGCACACCGGGAAATCGCGGAGCCAGTTGTTCAGCGATGCGCTTAGGGACTATGTGGCGCGGCACGCGCCGGAGGAGGTAACCGAGGCCATGAACCGGGTCTGCGCCGAGCTGGGTGATCCGAAGGATCCATTCGTGTCGTTGGCCGCCCGGCGCCTTCTGGAGCGAAGCGAGTGGTGATCTCACAAGGTGAGGTCCGGTGGGCCGATCTACCTGCCCCGGCGGGATCGGGTCCGGGATTTCGCAGGCCGGTTGTCGTCGTGCAGGGAGACGCGATGAACCGCAGCCGCGTTGCGACCGCGGTGTGCGTACCGCTGACCAGCAACCTGAGGTGGGCGGGCGCGCCGGGGAATGTCTCTCTCCCGGCACCTCTTACCGGGCTCGCAAAGGATTCCGTGGCTAATGTATCTCAGATCGTGGCCGTGGACAAGGCTCTGCTCAGTGAACGGGTGGGCAAACTCCCGCGTGCCAAGCTGGAGCTGCTGTTTTCGGGGATCGATGTGGTCCTCGGCCGGTAGCGCTCGCGCCGCGTCGGGGCCCGCAACTGACCGGCGTCGAGCCGGGCTCTTTTCGGCGATCACAACTCCCGGACTACCGTCTATGGCCAGGGCAACTTCGTGTGGAAGTCGTTTCCCGCCGCCGAGGACGCTCGCTTCGACTACTTCCTAACCGACCCGATCGACGAGCGCTCCGCCTGGCTGCAACGCAACTTCCTGCCTGACGGGAAGCTGTGCCTGCTGGGCCGCACCCTCGACTTCTGGAATGGGGCGACGGAATCCGGCTGGCAACCGCCGCTCTTCTCCATCAGCGGCTTCCGGTTCAACGGTCGCGACGGATCGAGAGCGGTGGCCGCCGGCGGCCGCCTCTAGATCTCCGAGGCCAACGGCAACAAGATCCTGGTCCACAACTCGACGCTGGAGAGCCCCATGCAGCCGCCGGAGTTTGCCATCGGAAGCCCGGACATCTGCGTCAACACGCTGGAGGAGAATTTCTGAGGCATTTCCACACGGCAAGTGGGACGGGTGGTGGCCCCCTTGACGGGGGAGCCGGTGAGCGCTCAGACGTCCCCAAGCTCACGCGGGAGCTGGATGAAGCGGTGCGGGCGTCTCATCAGGGGCCGCTGCAGGAGGAGTGCGTGTGCCCGTTTTTGGACGGCATCAGCCTGCGGGTGCGGCGGCCGGGGGGACGAAAACGGGTGCAGATGTTGGGCCGGTTTCGCGGACTACTTGGATATGGAGGTGACTCTGGTCCGGATCCTGTGGCTGACCTTGACCCTTTCTTGGGCGTCGGGCTTGTCGGCTACATCGTGGCCTGGATCGTCATGCCGAAGAACTCCAGCCTGGCCGCCTCGCAGGCCTATTGACCGGGACTCACCGCAAGCGGTTGATTCGGAGCGACAAGGCAATCGCCGGGCGGAGTTCCCGCTCGATGTTCGTGGTGCTTCCGAAGGCGGCGACATCGAGGGAGACTCGCTCGCTGAGGTTCAAGCCTATGCCCCCGGCCGGGTGCCACTTGTCCAGCGAGTAGCGCGCACCGCCGCGAAACTCGATCCTCCCCAGCCGGAACTCCAGCCCGCTGTGAACGCGGGTCCCCTGGAAACCGCGGGTTACCTCAGCCACGGCGGACACATTGGTCCAGTGGTAGGCTCCGCTGCCGGTGTAGTCCACCGGCAGCTCCATCCTCAACTTCGAAGCCGGCGAAGGGAGCTTCTGCTCGACGAAGTCCCCTCCCTCAACCAGGCTTCTCAGAGTGTAACGCCGCAGCGACAGGTTCTTCCAGTCGATCCGGTTGCCAAGCCCGTTTGCCCCGAATCCGAGTTCCAGGCGGTCGACCACGCTCGCCAGACCGACATCGACGGCATAGCCAGTGCCGGAACGTGCGTACTTGTAGTCGACAGCGGCGGGCGCCGTGGTCGGCCGAACTGTCAGCAGGCCGGCTTGGTCCGTGTCAAATCGGACAACGATGTTTGCATCCTCGTAGCGAAAACCGCGCAGATAGTGGTAGTTTGCCCCAACATAGACGCCATCGCGTCCGCTCCGTCCCGGCAGGGCGATGCGTGCGCGGTAACCGCCGGTGATGGCCAGGGCGATCTGTCCTATCGAAGCGTTGGCGATGGAGAAACTGCGGTTGGCCAGCGATGCGGAGGGCACCGGCGAGGCACTGCCGAGGATGTCGGTCAGCCCCTTGTCGGTGCTCAAGGCAGTCCTCGCCGACAGGTATGGCCCGGCGCCTAGGTAGAAGCCCTGGAATGCTCCGTCCGGGCGCTTCGCGAACTTGAAGGTCTTGCCCCAGTTCGGCGAGGCTAGACCTTCCGCCGTGAGGCTGTTGGTCGGCTTGAATCCGCGATAGCGGTTGAGATCCCTGGAGAGTTCACCGTTGACGGCATCTTCTACGAACCTGCTGCGGTTGCCGCTCGGATCCCGGCCGAAAACATAGTGCAGGGGATTGGCTGCATACTCCATCGCAAGGACGGGGTCGAAGTTGTCGTCGTCAGGATCGAAGCGGTTCCGATACCTCAGCAACTGTATGAGGCCGACCGGCAGGACAATGGAGGTATAAGGTCTCTCGTCCTCGATCATTCTAGTCGCGATGTTCTCGGAATAGCCGACTCCCCCCATCGCGATCCTGCGCGCGTCACCGCTGTAACTCTGCCCCGGCAAAGTGCCGACAAGCCAGAGTGTGCTCAGAGCTAACCACAAGAGCATTCGCATGTTCATGGTGCACCTCAGGCAATGTTACCACGCAAAGAAAAGGCAGGGGTAGGAATTTCCTCGTTACCAACCCGCAGCCCGCCTCCTCCGGTTCCAGCCTGCTAGGAGTCTGTCGGAGTGAAATCTTTCTGAACGCGCAAAGCGCGGCCTCATAG
>JBBTDS010000728.1:0-2428 GCA_038060875.1 Acidobacteriota bacterium
AGCGCCTGCGGCGAGACCAGCATCCAGGAACCCGCGAGGAACGCGACCCAACCTACGAGCTTGCGCATGCCGGCGCCTCCTTGCCCTTGCCGAGCAGATGAGGGAACCGGTCCTGGAGCAAAGCCCCGACCACGCCGTCATCGGTGGTGTTGCCGGCGGTGCTCAACATGGGGATCAGACCGCTGTAGCAAGCCACGAAAGTCGTGACCCAGACGGCCGGGTCCGGAACGTTCAGCAGCACGGCGATGATGGGCGACATGAAGTAGCCGGCGGCGCCCGGTATGCCGGGCGACTCCAATCCCAGGATCATGACCGGCGGGATCATCATGATGATCTCGGTCATCGAGAGGGGTACATTCAGCAGCCTGGCCACGATGATGGTCACGACGAACACGGACATGGTGGAGCAGTTCTTGTTAAGCACCGTGCCAAAGACGATCGAGACTTCCGCGACTTCCTCGTCCAGGCCGAGGTCGCTCTCGGCGGAAATGATGTTGACGGCGAGCGTATCGTAGGAACCACCGGTGCCGAAGCCGGTCGGCCAGACGGTCGCGTAGTAGGCGGCAATCTGTTTCCAGGTTCTGCGGGTCGCGAGCCCGCAAAACAGGATCATGAGCGCGCACCAGGCGCAAACGATGATCAGGTCCCACAGGACGCCCGTACCATAGAGAGCTATGCCCCTGGCGCCGAACTTCATGGGGATGCCGATGGCCAGGCAGCCGATCATGATCGGGTAGTACCAGAGCAGTTTCCGGAATACCCAGAGAATGCAGTCGCCGACCGCGATGAAGCCATACGCGATCCGGTTCAGGGCCGGGACCTTGGCGGTCACCCAGCCCGCGAACATGGCTCCGGCCAGCGCCTGAAGCAGAGGCTGCTGGGACAGCACATTTGCGAACGTGTTGCCGATTTCGATGGCCCAGGCGGCGGGACCTGGAGGCTTGACTCCCGGGAGGGAAAATGGCAAGCCGGACAGGAAGGCGAGCCAACCCGTTGCCCAAACCAGCGAAACCGCCCCCATGGTCACGTACATGCCCAGGATGACGCCGAACGTCTTGCCGGCCTTTTCCCTGTGGAAGAGCATGAGCTTGGCCATGGCCGCCGCCAGGAGGTTGAAGATAACGAAGGCGGCAAAGGTTACGATGGTTTTCGGAAAGTACGTCCCGCTGAGGTAGAGGTACTCGACGATCGAGTTACGCGGAAAAAGCAGACCTAAGCCAAGACCGGCTAGCAGAAACAGAACAACCCTAATGGGCAGCGGCATGTTGGCAGTTAAACGCCCAGTTTCTTGTATATCTCGGGAAGCCGCCGGACCGCTTCCGCCTTGACTTCCTCGTATAAGTTCCGGCCGTGGCTATCCATGGCCACCGTAAGCGGGCCGAAGTTCCTGACCCGGAACTGGTAGAGAGCCTCGGGGTGGAGGTGCTCCCAATAGACGGCTTCGACCGCCTCGATCTGCTGGGTCTCCAGCGCCGCGGCGCCGCCGACGATGGCCAGATACACCGCCCCGTACTTCCGCATGGCCTCGAGACTGCCCTGGTGCAGCCCCCCCTTGCCGATGATGGCGCGCACGCCGTACTTGCCGATGAGGTCCGGGGTGAAGCGCTCCATGCGGGTGCTGGTGGTGGCGCCGACGCAGATTTTCTCCCACTTGTCGCCTGCCTTGCGGAGGCTCGGCGCGGTATGGATGCAGGGAGCGCCGGCCAGGCTGACCGGAGGCTCGTGGCCCTGGTCAAACATGTAGATCTGGGTCAGGTCGCGGATGCCGAAAAGCAGGCCGTCGAAGTACACGATGTCGCCGGCGCGGAGCCTTCGGATGTCTTCTTCCGAAAAAGGGGAGTGGAGATGGAATTCCGTCATGTCAATAGCCGTATTCGACGGCGCCGTCAGGACGGACGATGGCCCGCGCACGCCTGGCGGGCCAGCATTGCGTGTTGACGGCGACCGGGTTGCAGGTTATGTGAGTGTAGGCGGTCTCGATGTGCACGGCCAACGTCGAGACATCGCCGCCCAGGCCCATGGGACCGCGGCCAGTGGCGTTGATCGCCTCCTCCAGTTCCTCCTCCATGCGGGCGACCTCGGGATCGGGGTTGCGCTGGCCCACCGGCCTCAGGATGGCTTCTTTGGCCAGCCTGGCGACGAGGTCAGCCGTGCCGCCGATGCCGACGCCGATGATGCCGGGGGGGCACGGATTGGCGCCGCTCTCAATGACCGCGTCCAGCACGAACTTCTTCAACGCCTTGACCCCATCGGCAGGGTAAAACATGTGCATCGTGCTCATGTTCTCCGAGCCCGAACCCTTGGGCGCCATCAGGATATCGAGCTTGTCGTCGTCAGTGAAGTCGAAGTACACCACGGGCAGGCCCGGTCCCACCGACGTTTGGGGATTAACTCTCAAGAGCGGGTGAGTGGAGCTGCCGCGGAACGG
>JBBTDS010000729.1:0-5052 GCA_038060875.1 Acidobacteriota bacterium
GCCAGCAGCGCCGCCAGCAGGAACGCGGCCGCAAGCCTCATTGCGTGAGCACCGGCCCCGCCCCCCGCCCCAACGCTTCGATCAGCCTCTCTTTTCTCTGCTCGGCCAGGGCCAGCGCCGAATCCAGCGCCACCCAGTAGAAGGCGGCTCCGATGCCGGCGGCCACTCCCAGCATGCCGAAGAAGGCCGCCTGGCTTTCGAAGGCGAAGCGGGCCGCGTAGGCCAGCAGCACCGGACTGCCCAGCACCGGATAGAGCAGCAACGCGAGGAACTGGAACCTGGCGGAGGAGGCACGCCCCCAGGAATGTTCGGGATTCACCGCCCGCGGGTAGTAGAGCGAACTCAGGTTGCCGGCCGCCAGCATGTACACGCACAGGATCAGCGTCACCGCGTAGACTTCCAGAATCTTGAGGGGCGCGAGCGGAATGCGCAGCACGGCGCAGACCAGCAGAACCACCGTGACCTCCAGCGTCACCAGCGAGGCCGCGGCCAGGTTCTTCCCGATCAGGACGCGGGAAAACGAGACGGGCGCGGTCAGGTAGACCTGCACCGCCGAGCGGTCGAAGCCGAACACATTCCAGAAGACTACTTCGGAGAGCAACAGCAGCGCGTAGAGGCTGACAAAGACGGGGTAGTCCCCCGAGAGACCCTGGCCCGGGCGCCGCAACACCGGCCACCAGATCAGAAAGCCGAACGAGAAACCCATCAGGAAGACGAGCCGGAAGCGGGGCGAGCGGAACAGCGAGCGCAGCTCCTTTTCGATGAGCGCCGCCAGCGGGTCGGGAGCCAGCCAGCTCGGCAGCCGGAAGAAGCGCTCGGTGGCGGCGGCGGTGCGGGCGGGGCGCGTGGCGGAAGCCTCGACAGCGGCGCGGTCGAAGCGCAGGCTGCTACGGAATTGCCAGCGCCCGAACAGGTAAGCCGCCGCCAGCCACAGCGCGATCAGGCCCCAGTCATAGAAGGCGGCCTCGCCGGCCGCCAGCTTGCCAAAGCTCACCCAGGGCCAGAAGGGCAGCGGCTTGCGGGCCGCCATCTGCCGCAGGAAAAGCGGCGGACCGGTCAGCACCATCAACTGCGGCAGGCCGGCGGCCAGCACCAGCAGCAGGACCACCGTCTCGCGCACGTGCTTGCGGGCCAGCACGCGTTCGAGCAGGTTGCGGAGCCCGGCGGCCAGAAGCAGGTTGAACAGCGCGAACAGGGGCAGCGCGACCAGCGGCGCCCACCGCGGCACGATCGGGTTCCGAAGCAGGCCGATGGCGGAGCCGATCAGCACCAGAACCATCTCCAGGCCCGTGGTCAGCCGCAGCAGCACCTCCACCGCGAACAGTTGGCCTTCCGGGATCGGGTAGACCAGGAGCTTCTTCAGGTCGAGCGTGGCGCCGAGGCTGGCCGCCAGCACCGGGGCCAGTTGCCAGTAAAGGAAGACCGACATCAGGCCCCAGGGCAGGATGACCAGCAGCTCGGCGCGGGCCGGCTGATCCAGCAGCGAGGCGGCCGTTACGGCCAGCCCGGCCCACAAGCTGTACCAGAGCAAGGCCAGCGCGCCGGCCAGCAACCGCCCGGCCACCCCTTCGCTGGTGCGGAAGTTCCACAGGCTCCGGCACTGGACCCGGAGAATCGCGCGCGCCTGGGAGGACATGGGCTACAGCCAAGCCAGCTTTTCCAGCGCGCGCTCGGTGCCCACCAGGCGCACGAAGGCGTCTTCGAGCGTCTCGGCGCCGTTGCGCAGATCGCCGATGGCCGCCTCCATCACCAGCCGGCCTTGGTGCAGAATGGCCACCCGGTCGCAGAGCCGTTCGACCACCTCGAGCACGTGCGAGGTGAGAAAGATGGTGGCGCCCTGGCGCACCTGATCGAGCAGCAGACCCTTCATGATCCGCGCGCCCACGGCATCGACGCCCTCGAATGGCTCGTCCATCAGGAACAGCTCGGGGCCGTGGATCAGCGCGGCGGCCATGCTGACGCGCTTGCGCATGCCCTTGGAGTACTCGCCGATCAGCTTCTTGGGGCTGCCGTTCAGCTCGAAGAACTCCAGCAGCTCGCCGGCGCGCCCGGCGGCCGTCGCCCGCGGCAGGCCGTACATGCGCCCGACGAATTCCAGGAACTCGCAGCCGGTCAGGCGGTCAAACAGCAGCGACTCGTCGGGCACCAGGCCGATCCTTCGCTTGATGTCCAGCGCCCGGTCGGGCATCGGCAGGCCCAGCAGCTCGATGGTCCCGGAAGTGGCTGGGGCCAGCCCCATGAGCATGCGGATAGTAGTGGTCTTCCCGGCGCCGTTAGGCCCGAGGAAGCCAAAGAAGCAGCCGCGCGGCACGGTCAGGTCGAGTCCGTCCACGGCTGCCTTGTCGCCGTAGAGTTTCCGCAACCCGCGGACCGCGATGGCCGGCGAGGCTTCACCCATACTCCTTATCGTACTGTGGAAGCCGGGGTGTAAGCTGAGCCGCGACCGCAGGGAGCGGTCTTTGTTGTCGGGTGTCTCACATCACCATGGCCCCGAAAGGCCGGCCGGGCAGATCCCCGAGTTCAGCCACGTAAACCTGGGGATGGCCGCTCCGGTCGCTGGTGAACACGACGCGCTGCTCATCCCAGGAAAACGAAGGGTGCGGATGGGTCCAGTGCGGCCCGTAGACGGTGTCGGCGGCGGCGTCCTCAGAAGCCCCGGCCGGAGCGTAGCGCGACTCCTTCCACTGGCTGCCCTGGTTGCTGGATTCCGGCCGGCACACGGATTGGCGGGCGCCGCTGGCGACGTCCACCAGCAACAGGCCCTCGTCGGGGTGATTGGTGTCGCAGAGGATCTGGGTGCCGGCGCGGTTGGACGCGATGTGCCAGGCGTTGAACTCGGCGACGGTGCGGATGAGGCGGCTGCGCCAGTCCATGCGGCACAGCGCGCGGGGCCAGAGGGCGAAGATCAGGTCGCCGGACTTGCCGAGGAAAGTCTCGTGCACCACGAACTCGTCGTTGCCGTGATAGTAGAGGCACTCCAGGCCCTGGCCGTCGCGGCGGATGCGGTGCATGCGCGGGGCCGGCTCGGCGCCGAACTCGATCCACTCCTGCTCGACCGGGTGGAACTGAGGGCGGATTACGGCGCGCGAGAAGGGAAAGAAGTCCCAGCGCGCGCCGTCGGTGCGGCCGACCACCAGCCCGTGCTGGTTGCCCTGGAGGGCGGCGGCGGTGAGCCATTCGCCGGCCAGCGAGCACTCGCCGAGCCGGGCCTGGCCGAAGGAGACGATGCAGCGTTCCTCCAGGTCGATGCGGTCGATCCGCCAGACCGAGCCGCCGCGCACGAAGAAGATGCGCTCACCGTTGGGGTGGATGGCGGCGGAATAGGGATGGATGGGCGGGCCGTCGGTCAACTGGCGGATGAGGCCGTCGGGGAAGCGCGCCTCGAACAGTTGCGCCGTGCCGGTGCGGTAGGAGGTGAAGATCAGGGCCGCGCCGTCGGGGGTGAACGAGCTCTGGAGAAAGTGAGCCGGATGGTTGATCGACGGATGCTGCGTCATCTGGTGCACCAGCACACCAGTGGCGCGGTCCCGGCCGGCCAGGTGCTCAGACGGATAGACGGAGCCTTTGCCTGAGTCCATCTCCGCCAGTGTACTGCCTCCGGCTACCTGGCCGCCGCCCATGCCTGCTGTTTTGCTAGGATAGGTCCGCGGGAGGTAACCGTGGCGTTGCCAACTCAAGGAGGTCGCAGGCGCCGGCGAGCGGCGGGAGTGATCGCGCTGTGGTGGTGCCTCGCATTGATCGGCTGCTCTCAGGCGAGCCGGTCGGCTCCGGCGCGCGCCTTCCCGATGGGCGAACGGGTCCAGGTCGGCCCGCTCATCTACACCGTGCTGGAAGGCGAATGGCGGGATCAACTCGGGGCGCCGCCCAACCTGAGGACGCCGCAGCACCGCTTCCTGATCCTGCGTCTCAGCGTGACCAACAGCGGCGCCCGGGAGTCAAGCATACCGCCGCTGACGCTGATCGGCCCTGGCGACCAGAGCTACCCGGAACTGACGAACGGCGAGGGCGTCGAGCAGTGGCTCGGCTATCTCCGTTCGCTTTCGGCGGCCGGCACCGAACATGCCCGCGTGCTGTTTGACGTGCCCAGCGGCTCCTACCGGCTGCGCGTAGTCAACGAGGCGGAGCCGGAAGAGGAGAGAGCGGCGCTGATCGACATACCGTTCCAGGCGCCGCCAGCGCCACCGGAACTCCCGATCCGCCCGCCCGGCCAGCAACCGAAGTAAGGTGCGGCCTCCGCCACCGCCCGATGCTCACCACCGCTGCCAGCCGTAGCCTCCTGCTGGCGGCGGTTCTGTCGCTACCCGCCTGGAGCCAGCTCGCCGTTGTCCAAGCCGCGCTGCACCAGTTTGAGGGCGGGCCGGCGCTGGGCGCCGGCTTCCGTTTCGTGCGCGGTGAGACCGTGTTCCTCAGCTTCCGGATCCAGGGGTACCAGACTTCCGAGGCCGGTCTGCACTTGAGCTACGCGATCGAGGCGGTGGATCCGCGCGGCATCCGCCTGGTGGAACCCGCCCAACAGGAGATCCAGAGCGAACTGGCGCCCGAGGACAAGGACTGGCTGCCGGTGGTGCGCCACCAATTCCAGATTCCGCCGCTGGCGGAGCCGGGCGCCTGTCGCATCCTGGTCCGGTTGGAGGACAAGCTGGCGGGCCGCGAAGCGAAGGCCGAAATCCCGTTTCAGGTCCGCGCCCCGCTGGTGGAACCGAGCGAGACGCTGGTGGCACGCAACTTCCGTTTCCTGCGCGGTGAGGACGGCCCGGAGATCGAGGGCCCGGCGGTCTACCATCGGGGCGAAATGCTGTGGGCGCGCTTCGACATCACCGGCTACAAGCTCGGCGACAAGAACCACATTCGCATCGAGTACGGGCTGTCCGTGCTGGGGCCTACCGGCAAGGTGCTCTATTCAGAACCGCAGGCCGCGGTCGAAGAGAGCACACCTTTTTACCCCAACCGCTATGTACACGGCATGCTGAGCCTTAACCTGGAGAAGGCGCAGCCGGGCGAGTACACCATCCTGCTGGCGCTGCGGGATCAGGTCGGAAACCAGACCGCCGA
>JBBTDS010000729.1:5152-9316 GCA_038060875.1 Acidobacteriota bacterium
TTCTTCACGTACTTGTCGAACCAGGCGATCGTCTCGTAGAGAACGTGCTCGATGGACTCGCGGGCCGCGTAGCCGTGCGACTCGTGCGGCAGCATTACCAACCGCACCGTGCCGCCGTTGCCGCGGATCGCCTGGTACATGCGGTCGGATTGGATCGGAAAGGTGCCCGAGTTGTTGTCGGCCTCGCCGTGGATCAGCAGGATCGGCTCGTTGATCTTATGGGCGTGGACGAACGGCGACACCTTCATGTACAGATCCGGCGCTTCCCAAAACGTCCGGCGCTCGCTCTGAAAGCCGAAGGGCGTCAGCGTGCGGTTGTAAGCGCCGCTGCGGGCGACGCCGGCGCGGAACAGGTCGGACTGGGCCAGCAGGTTGGCGGTCATGAAGCCGCCGTAACTGTGGCCGCTGACGCCGACGCGCGCCGGGTCGGTCACGCCCATCTCGGCGGCCTTGTCGATGGCCGCCTTGGCGCTGGCGACGATCTGCTCGACGTAGGTGTCGTTCACCGTCCTGAAATCGCCGACCACCGGCATAGTGGCGTCGTCCAGGATCGCGTACCCCTGAAGCAGCAGGAACAGGTGCGAGGCGCCGCCCAGCGTGGTGAAGCGCTGCGGTGAGCCGACGACCTGGCCGGCGGTGGTCGGATCATTGTATTCCAACGGATAGGCCCAGATGATGGTCGGCAGCCGCGTGCCTTCCTTGTAGCCGGGCGGCAAACAGAGCGTGAAGGAAAGCTGCACACCGTCGGGGCGCTTGTAAGTGACCAGTTGCTTCTTGATCTGGCGAAGCTGGGGCGCCGGGTCGGGGAACTGGGTCACCGCCTTCAGCGACGCGCTCGCTCCAAGGGTGCGAACGTGGTAGTTGGGCGGCTCGGAGGGGCTCTCGCGCCGCGTGAGCAGGCGGCCGGCGGCGTCATCCAACAGGACCTCCACCGATTCATAGCTCTTCTCGTCGCAGCGGAAGAGGCGCTCGGACTGGAGAGTGTTGAGATTGAGCCGGTCCAGGAACGGCCGGTCGCCCTGGGGCGAGGCGCCCTGTCCGGAGAGGTATATCGAGTCGCCGTTTTGCTGGATGGCGCGGTGGCCGCTGGGCAAGGTGCGGGAGATCGGGACGCCGGGGTTCTTGTAGCGATCGCGCATGTCCCGGCTCCAGATGAGCCGCGGGGCTTCCGACGGGCGATCGGCGTTGACAAGGAACGCGCGCAGCCAGCGGCGCTCGCGCTCGAGGTCCGCGACCAGCGCCAGACTTCCCTTCTCGGTCCACTGGGGGCTCATGCCGCGGTGCTCGGTCTTGATCAGCTCCAGCGGCGCGCCGGCGAACGGCGCCTTCAACATCAGCACGCGGTCGCGGTGCGGGACCTTCTTCTTAGGGTCGCCGCCGTCGAGCGCCTCGATCCAGACCAACGTGGCCGGCTCAGTCGGCCTCCAGTTGTACTGGCGCGGGCCGGTGGGCACGCCGTCGGTGGGCACGGCGTCAGCCAGCGGCAGGCTGGCCAGCTTGTACACCACGCGCGCCGCCCGGTCCCAGACCTCGACTTCCTTGGGGAAAGAGCGGTCCGGATACAGGTAAGAGTACGGCGGATGCGCGCGCGCCACCAGGAAGTGCCTGCCGTCGGGGGAAGGCTGTGCCGTCTGAAAGATGGCCGGCTTGCCCAGCGGCGCCGCTTTCCCGCTGGCGATATCGACCAGGACGAGCTGGGCGGTGAAGTAATACTCGTAGAGCTTCTCGTCGTGCGGCGTCTTCAGCAGATCCTGAAAGGTCCACACGGGGGCGCCCTTGCCGGAGGATTCCTGCACGTTCGGCCCCGGCGGCGCAGCCGGAGCGGCCGGCGGCTTGCCGCGCCCGGCCGGGATCAGCCTCACCAGCAAGGTGCGGTTGCCCGGCATCCAGTCGATGGGATCGCTGTCGGCCGCGTTCACCGTGAAGCCGGGGAGCTTCCGCGCCTTGGCCGTGGCCGTCTCGGCGACCCACAACTCGATGCCGCTCGCGGTGGTGTGCGTGAAGGCGAAGTGCTTTCCGTCCGGGCTCCACTGCGGGAATCCGATCTTCGGATTGGGCGGCAGCACGATCCTGCTCTCGACACCGTCGGCGATCCGCTTCAGCACCAGCGAGACGAAGTAGAACGGCCGGTGCGGGCCGTTGGTGTTGGGATTGATCCGCGAGCCGGCCAGCCGCAGCATTGGCTGCGCCAGGTCGCTGACGGGCGGATAGCGCAGCCACTCCAACAGCAGCATGTGATCGTGCGCCGGGCTGACCGACACCTGCGGCGGCGCCGGCGCGTGGAGCACGTCGAGTACTTCCTTCGGCGGCTTCTGGTAGGTCGGCTGGGCCAGCGCACCCAGGCACACAACGAGCACGAACAGCGAATGAAGTCTGCGCATAACAGGGCTATTCTAATACGCTGGCCGGCGCGCCGGTGCGGGCTTCGAGGATCGCTGGTGGCCTGACGAAGAGCCGTATCTCAAGAAACACGCTGCCCCTTGGGTACATGAACAGGGAGTAGAAACGTCTTGATCAATTCGCCCTGGCCGCAGACTGTCATGCCGGAAAATCGCTTGTACCACTCACCCTCAGGCACTTCGGGCTCGCTGTCGAGCCATTTCGCCAGCAGTGCCAACTGAGACGCGGGGATCTTCCGATTCTGGACACGGTCGAGCAGATGCCGAAATAAGGCGGGCGGCACATTTTGGCGGCGGACTCTCGGCACGACCTGATTCCCTGGATGCCCGCCGCTAAATCCCGTAAAAGCCGCGGGTAATAAGTTCCTTCACCCGTGCCGCCTCGACGGGATCCGGCGCGGCCGCGAGCCGCTTAGCCAACAAGCCTAACTCTTCCGGGCCAAGGCGATTGCCTTTGCCTTCCAGGACTGCCAGTTCAGGCGTCTCGAGGGTGACTTCTTCTCCGGTTGGCTTGCGCGCCACCACGCGGCTGCCGGTGAGCGCCTGGCGCACGAACCAGTGATAGACGGCTAGTGCGCTCTTGATCACGTCGGTTCGCTTCGACCGCGTCAACTCAGCCATCTGGTCAACCAGTGCGAGCTCGGTCGGTGTCAGGACGGGCTGGATTCTCGCCATACTCGGATATCCTCAGTTTCTGTGCTTATTGTACTCCTTTCTGCCCACCGGCGGAGACCGCCGCAGCTCTGGGGGTAGCCTGTTACCAGGCCAGCCGCAGGCTGAGCTGGATCTCGCGCGCGGTGGAGCCGTCCAGAATGCCGGCGATCCTGCCGAAACTGCCGTCCCCGCGCGACTGGTTGGGCGCCGCGAACACCGGGACGTTCGGCAGGTTCACCATGTCGCCCCGGAAGGTCAGGCCGAAGCGCTCCGTGAGCTGGAACAGCTTGTGAACGGAGACGTCGAGGCCGAAGAAGCCCGGGCCGGAACCGTTGGTGCGGGCCGCGTTGCCCAACACACCCTCGCCGGGAGCCTGGAAGGCGGTGGTGTCGAAGAACTGCCGGATCTTCTCGTCCCGTGACCGGTTGCCCGGCAGGTTGGGGTTGCGCAGCAGGTTCGGACGCTGCGATTCCGAGAAGGCGTTCAGCCGGTTGGTGGACTCAACCACGCCGTAAGGCGCGCCGGTGCGGGCTTCGAGAATCCCGCCGATGGTCCAGCCGCCCACCACGCCGTTCAGGACCCTGTTGCCGATCGCCCACCGCCGCCCCTGGCCCAGCGGAAGCTCATAGAGCGAGCTGTAGGCCAGCCGGTGCCGCAGATCGGGGCCGGCCATGGACTTATCCAGGCCCCGCGCGTCGATGTGCTGGTAGCCGTTGCCGGAGCCGCCGCCGAGTTCCGAGCTGCCCTCCACATCATCGATGAACTTCGCCCAGGTGTAGTTGCCCAGCATGTTCAGCCCGTGCGAGAAGCGCTTCTCCACTTTCACGTTCAAGGAGTGGTAGGTGGAGTTGCCCCAGGAGGGTGAAACGCTGACGACGTTGTTGAACTGCGGGAACAGCCGGGCGGTCTGGCTCTGCGTCGCCGGCCCGCGCCCGTTGACCAGGGGAATCATGTTGAGGTTCGCGTTCTGACCGCTGAGCTTGTGCCCGACGTTGGCGATGTAAGCGGTCTCCCACAGGATGTTGCCGGGAAGTTCCTTCTGAACGGTGAGGTTCCACTGCTGCGCGTAGCCGCTCACGTGGTCGCGGGCGATGAACTCCGGCGCCGTGCT
>JBBTDS010000730.1:0-1834 GCA_038060875.1 Acidobacteriota bacterium
TCAAAGCGTTTTGAAAGCTTGAAGATGCGAGGTGGTTTGGCGGAAGGGGAGAATCGCGGTGAGCGTTTTAGGGCTGCGGGCGGCAAGAATGAAGGAATCGGGCACACTGCGGCGCCAGCGTAGGCCGGAAGGTTGGTTGGGATTTGAGGGGCTGGGGAGTTGGCAAGTCGAACGGGCGGATCAAGGCGACAGAGCGCAGGGGATGAAGTCTTGGTAGATTTCCGCCGCCATTACTTTGGCCCAGAAGTCTTTGGACTTGCCCTGACGAAGGGCTGGCTTCAGGTTGAGATAAAGAAAAGCGTGAAAAAGGATGAACGCGAGAAAAGTCATAAGCAGGAAGCATTCGATCGCGGCGGCGTCGTGCTTCAATACATGATCGGCGTGCCAACCCTCGACCAATTCATTGAAGCCGTGGTTTTCGATGTCCCATCGCTGGTGCCCAAAACCGACGGCGCGCGCCACGGGAACTTGCGCCGCCGGCAGCGTGGTTACCCACATCCAATCGCTGATTTGAGGCTCGTCCTTTTTGTCGAGTTGGCGCCGCACCGAATAGGTTTCCAAGGAACGAATCACCCGTATGGGCGCCTTCACCTCCGGCCAAGAGCCCAAGTCGGGAAAGTCCCACCAGAGGCAATCGCGTGAGCGAAAGGTCCCCTGAATTGGCGGCACCAAATTGAACAGCCCGGCGGCATCTTGATAGAGATTCCGGCGTTCATCCTTGAGGACGACCAAGGCGTGTTTGCGCTGTGCCAGCAAGAAGTTGAAGAAGGGGGCCTGAGCGTAGAGCGCGTCGGCCAACACTAAATCGAAGGCGCGTGGATACCGGACCAGCACGCGCTTCAGCAAACGGGTGGCGGTGGCGACTTCATCTTCCAGGGGGAGTTGTGGCTCATGATCCAATGGCAACCGCAGGGGCGGGCGTCCGGGAGGCGCGCCAGTCACCAGCAGCAAGGTCACCTGCCGGTGGTAATACTGAATGCGGTCTCCCTGTTGGGAATGAATGGTCCGCGCTAAACACCCCGGGCAATGACGGCGATAGCTGGCATGGCTTTCATGGCCGTCCACGATGGCCACGGAGATGCCGCGATCGTCCGGCAAGGCCTTGTTGCGTTTCAGGCCGCCGTAGACTTGATGAATCGCTTCCCGCACCGTGTCCGCATCCATCTTGGCGTGCACGTTGCCCATGGTTTCGGCGCTGGGCATCGGATGGCCCAGCCAAAGCTTCCAGAACCTGGAGGCGCCCGACATCTCCAAAGCGTTGAGGCTTCCCAGCCGCATCCAAAACAAGGCCATGGCGGCTTTGGCGACCGTAGCCGTGGAGATCCGCGGCTCCGGCCTGCGGTCGGTAATGGAGGCAATGAGTACGTCCGAGAACCGGAACACTTTGTCGGCGTATGCGATCAGGCGGCGGAGAATGGTCAGCCTCTCCTTGCCAGGAAGCGTTTCCACTCCAGTTCGGAAACTTCATGCAAGAGACGTTGCATCTCCTGGAACTCGCCGACTGCTTGGCGAACCGGGTCCTGCAACACCTTCGGAATGCAGAGTTGGCGTACTGTACCGGCATGGCCCTGCACAAGATACAGCGAAGCGTGCCGCTCGCCGTCGACGCACCGGCAGTTGGGCTTGCCGCACTTGCTGGAGCGCTCCGACAACGTCCCGCGCAGAAACCGCTCACTGGAGGCGATTTGCGCGATGCGGGAACGGAGTCCACGTTCGGTAGCGGAGAGTTCGGCGCGGCTGAGGCGGGACGTCATGTCTTGTATTAATAATATACAAGATAGAACGACAAAGCAAGAGCCAAAACACAATGCGAATATGCTCGTGGAGCGGACCT
>JBBTDS010000731.1:0-1498 GCA_038060875.1 Acidobacteriota bacterium
CAGGCGCTCGGCCAGTACGCCGGCTGGGGCGCGGTCATGTTCGACTACGACAACGACGGGTGGCTCGACGTGTTCACCGTCCACGGCAACGCTCACCACGAGTACGTCCAGGAAGACACGCTCATGCGCAACAAGGGCGACGGGACGTTTGAGGACGTCTCGGTCCGCTCCGGCCGGTACTTCCAGGAGAAGTATGTAGGCCGCGGCGCCACTTACGCCGACTACGACAACGACGGCGACATCGACCTGGTGGTGGTCAACCTCAACGACTACGCCAAGCTGCTGCGCAACGACGGCGGCAACCGCAACAACTGGCTGGCTGTCGAAGCGAAGCTGAAGTTCCCCACCGGCGCGCGCGATGCCATCGGAGCGCGGGTCACGGTGACCACCGGTACGCTGCGGCAGGTTGAGGATCTCGTGCCGGTGCGGGGATACCTCTCGCAAGGCGATTCCCGGCTGTACTTCGGGCTGGGCAAGGCCGCGCAGGCGGATGCCGTCGAGATCCGCTGGCCCGACGGCGCCGTCGAGAAGCTCGGCAAGGTCAAGGCGAACCGGTTGCTGAAGCTGGGACGTGACGCCAAAGCGGGACCGGTGAAGCGATGAGGCCGCTGCTCGTATGCCTGGTGCTGCTCGGCGGGGCCGCGCAGGCGGCGCCGAAGAAACCCGTCTACCTGGGCGCGCGGGCCTGTGCGGCTTGCCACACCGGCCAGGCGACGGGCGGCCAGTGCAGCCGGGGGCTCGACCGCAAGCACAGCCAGAGCTATGCCGTGCTGGCGCGGCCGGAAGCGCGCGAGATCGCCAGGATCAGCGGCCTGCGCGAGTCTCCCCGGCAGTCTCCCATCTGTCTGGGCTGTCACGCCACCGCCGCCTACGCCGAGCAGTGGGAGAAGGACGACACCTTCCGCATCGAGGACGGCGTGCAGTGCGAGGCTTGCCACGGGCCGGGCAGCGAGTACGCGGAGGAGAAGGTCATGCGCGACCGCCAGGCGGCCCAGAAGGCCGGCCTGGTGATGCCCGGCGAGCGCGAGTGCATGGCCTGCCACATCGAGCGGGGATCGCACACGACGGTGCTGCCTGCATCCCAGAATCTGCGCTACAAGACGCCGCTCAACCTCGCGCTGCGGCCTGGGAGCGGGGAACTCTACGTCGCCTGCGAAGCGGCCGACTCCCTCATTGTGGTGGACCTGGCGCGGCGCGAGAGAGTCGCCGAGATTGCCGTGGGCGGCAACCCGGCCGACGTGACGTTTACGCCCGACGGACGCCGGGCGTTCGTCAGCAACCGTCTGGACGACACCGTTTCCGTCATCGACCCGGCCGCCCGCCGCGTGGTGCGCACGCTGCGCGTGGGCGACGAGCCGCACGGCCTGCTGACCGACCGGCAGGGCAAACTGCTCTACGTGCTCAACAGCTCCTCGGACGACATCTCGGTGTTCGACGCCGGTACGCTGGCCTGGCTCAAGAACCTCAGCGCCGGGCGTGCGCCGTGGTCGCTGGCGCT
>JBBTDS010000731.1:1598-5762 GCA_038060875.1 Acidobacteriota bacterium
CTGTGGCGGGACGGGCGCGTCGATGAAGTGCTGCTGGACGAAATGGACCTCGGTTTCGCCGACCCCACCGATGTGGCGTGCACGCCGGACGGCCGCTACGCGCTGGTGACCAGCTCCGGCACCGACCGCGTGGCCGTGGTGGACGTCCAGAAGCTGCTGGCCTTGCTGCGGCGCTCGTCGCAGTACGAGCGGGAGCAGGTGCTGCCCAACCACCTCGGCAAGCCCAGCGAGTTCCTCGTCCAGCACATCGCGACCAAGGACAGCCCGCGGGGCCTGGTCATCGCGCCCGATGGCAAGTTGGCCTACGTTGCCAACTCGCTCGACGATTCGCTCACCGTCATCGACCTGGGCCGGCTGGAAGCGGCGGGCCGCATCGACCTGGGCGGTCCCAAGGAGGTTTCCAAGGCGCGCTACGGCGAGCGCGTGTTCCACAGCGCCAACATCACTTTCCACCGCCAGTTCTCCTGCCACTCCTGTCACCCCGACGGTCACGTGGACGGGCTGACGTACGACATCGAGTCGGACGGCATCGGTCTTAGCCCGGTCGATAACCGCACCTTGCGCGGCATCCTCGACACGGCGCCGTTCAAGTGGGAGGGCACTAACCCGAGCCTGGCCCGGCAATGCGGCCCGCGGCTGGCCGTGTTTTTCACCCGCATCCAGCCGTTCACGCCGGAGCAACTCTCGGCGGTCGATTACTACATCACCACCATCCTGCGCCCGCCCAACCGCTACCGTGCGCTGTGGGCGCCGCTCACGCCGGCGCAGCGGCGTGGCAAGGCGGTCTATGAGCGGACAACGACTAACGACGGGCGCGTCATTCCGCCCGAGGGCCGCTGCATCACCTGTCATCCGCCGCCGTACTACACCAGCCGCCGCCTCGCCGACGTGGGCACCCGGCACGCGCACGACCGCCAGGGCCGCTTCGACACCCCGCACCTGAACAACATCTACGATTCGGCGCCGTACCTTCACAACGGCATGGCCTTCACGCTCGAGGAGATCTGGACCGTGCATAATCCCGACGACCGCCACGGGGTGACCAATGACCTGACCAAGGATCAGCTCAACGACCTGATCGAATACCTCAAGACCCTATGAGATTAAATTCGGTAATTCGGTGACAGGCTACGCTTTCACTAATTACGTCGCGCGCCGGGTAGTGGCCAGCCTGGCCCTCCCCGGCCTGCTTGCCGCCGCCCCGCCGCCCAAGCTGCCCTACGTCTACACGAAGTGGAAACACTTCACCGTCGCGGACGGCTTGCCCAACGACCACATCTTCGCGGTGAAGGTGGATGGGCCGCGCGTGTGGGTCGGCACCGAAGACGGCCTGGCCCTCATCGACAAGCGCACCGGCAAGATCCGAAGCTGGCGCGAGAAAGACGGCCTGCCGTGGCGCGTGGTGACCGGTATCGACGTCAACCCGAAGACCGGAGAGGTGTGGCTGGCGCTGTTCGGCGGGGGCCTGGCGCGCTTCAGCGGCGGGCGCTTCGACCACTGGCACCAGCTCAACAGCGGCCTGGTCAATGACGTGGTCTACGGAGTGGCGGTGGAGAACGACAACGTATGGGCGGCCACCACCGCCGGCGCCAGCCGCCTCAACACGCTGACCGGCGAGTGGACCATTTTCACCGAGAAGAACGCCCCGATGGAGGAGATCTGGAACTACAACGCCCACTACGCCGACGGCAAGCTGCACCTGGCCGTCTGGGGCAGCGGCGTGCTGGAGTATGATGTAGCCACGGGGCGCTGGAAAGACTACCTCGATCCGGACGGCGAGATGGAAATCGACCTGTACCGCGACGACGGCCTGGTGCACGTGGTCACCAGCGGCGTCGGCTACGTGGACAAGACGCTGTGGGTCTCGACCTACTTCGGCGTGAGCCGTTACGACGGCCGGCACTGGCGGGGTTTCTTCAACCAGGAGTCGGGGCTGCCCAGCGACTTCAACAACCACGTGCGGGCCCGCAGCGCCAACGAGGCCTGGTTCTCCTCCGACAAGGGACTGGGCGTAGTCGTCGACGTGGCCACCAACACCTGGGTCGCTTACACGCGCAATCCGACAGGCAAGGGCGGCAAGGCGGTGGTGACCAGGGACAAAGAGGTGCTGGCGACGGTGGACCTCCCGCTGAGCGTTCCGCACAACTTTGTCATCGCAGCCGATCTGGACGGCCCGGATGCGTGGATCGGAACCTCCAAAGGGCTGGGCTGGGCGATCGGCGATGGTTACTACCCCGGCCTGCGCGAGCGGCCGCGACCTCCGGCCGCGCCCCGCAAAGGAGCGGCGCGATGAAACGAGCGTGCATTCTCGGGCTGGCCGCAACGCTGGCGGCGCTGGCGCAGAGCAAGCGCGCCACTGATCCGCTCATCGACCCCGAAACGGCGGAACTGCTGCGCCGCCTCAACGCGGCGGGTCCCTATGAAGTGCCGGATCTCAAGCTCCGCAAGGACGACAACTACGCCCGCACACCGCAAGACGTCGAGCCGTTCGGCGGCGTCAAGCCGTACAAGGAGCACTTCCTGCTCCAGATGGAGTACGCCGGGGCCGGGCGCGCCATCCCCGAGCCGCCGATGGACCTGAAGACGGTCAAGATCGGCTTCATCGGCCCGATCGCGCCCACCGTCTCGGTGGCCACCGGCGGGAAGAGCCACGAGGAAGTCCTCGGCGTAAAGATGCTCCAAGGCGCGCGGCTGGCCGTCGAGCAGGCCAACGCGGGCGGCGGCTACCTGAAGCGCAAGATCCCGTTCGAGCTGGTCATCAGCAACGACAACGGCCTGTGGGGCTCCTCGGGCAACGAGATCATCAAGCTGGCTTACAAGGATGGCGTGTGGGCCATCCTCGGCACCATCGACGGGGCCAACAGCCACATCGCCATCCGCGTGGCCCTGAAGGCCGAGCTGCTGGTGGTGAACAGCGGCGACACCGATCCCACCTTCATCGAGACCAACATTCCCTGGGTGGCGCGCGTCATCGGCGACGACCGCCAGCAGAGCTACCTGCTGGTGGATTACATCATTCGCAAGACCGGACACAGGCGCCTCGGCATCATCCGCGCCAGCAACCGCTACGGCCGCTTCGGGGTGCGCGAGGTGCGCGACAGCGCGCGCCGGCTGGGCCAGCCGGTGGCGCTCGAGATGGCCTACCGCGTCGGGGCCGATGACTTCAGCCTGCAACTGGAGCGCCTGAAGGAGGCCAACGTGGACGCCATCGTCCATTGGGGTGACGCCCGCGAGGGCGCGCTGATCCTCAACCAGATGCGCAAGCTGGGCCTGCGGCAGCCGTACTTTGCCTGCGACCGGGCGGTGTCGGAGGAGTTCGTCGAGCTGGCCGGCGCCAACGCCGACGGCGTCATCTGTGGCTACCCGTGGAACCCCACGAGCAAGGATCCTCGGCTGGAGGAGTTCCGCCGTGCCTTCCGCGCGCGGTTCAACGAAGAGCCGGAAACCTACGCCGCCCACGCCTACGACGGCATGAACATGCTGCTCTGGGCCGTCCAGGCGGCGGGGCTGAACCGCGCAAAAATCCGCGACCTGGTGGCCCACCGCGCCAGGCCGTGGCCGGGCGTCAGCGGCGATATCAGCTTCAGCGCCGCCCTGGACGATGTTGGCGAGGTATTTCTGGCGCGGCGCGAGAGCGGGGCGTGGCGGTATTACTCGCGCGAGGACCTCGGCATCCCGCGCGGATACATTCCGGCGCGCGACCGCATCAGCCGCGCGTCGGAGACGGCGAAACCACGGTGAGCAGGCTTTGGATCTGCCTGCTGATTCTGCTGCCGGCGCTGGGCCAGGTGCGCCCGCCGTACTTCGATGGCCGCAAGCAGGCGCCCAGCTACCACGGCCCCGGGCGCGAGGACGCCGAACCGTCCGGCGTGCGCGAGGTCGGCATCGGTTACTTCGGTCCGGCTGATCCGCAGCATCCCGAGGCCGGCGCCATTTGGGCCGGCGCCGCGCTGGCCATCGAGGAGGCCAACCGCGAAGGCGGCTATCGCGGCCTGCCCTTCCGCCTCGTGCCTGGATGGGCGGAGAATCCGTGGGCCGCGGGCGCTTCCGCCGTGGTGCGGCTGGCGTACCGTGACCGGGTGTGGGCCATCATCGGCTCGATCGACGGCGCTGCCACCCATCTGGCCGAGCAGGTGGTGGTCAAAGCGCGCCTCACGCTCATCA
>JBBTDS010000732.1:0-6654 GCA_038060875.1 Acidobacteriota bacterium
TAGGCCTTGCCGGCCAGGTCCCACAGCGCCATCTCCACGCCGCAGACGCCGCCGCCCTGGCGGGCGTGGTGGCCGAACTGCTTGATCTTGCGGAAGACCTTGTCGATGTTGCAGGGGTTCTCGCCGAGGATGCGGCTCTTGAGAACCAGCGCGTAGATCTTGCTGCCGCCGTCGCGCACCTCGCCGAAGCCGGAGACGCCCTGGTTGGTGTCGATGCGGATGAGCGGCGTGCGCCGCAGCGCCGCCACGCGCAGGTCGGTGATCTTCAGCTCCGAGGGCCGCGAGCTGGTCTGTACGTTGCCGAGAGCCGCTTCGAGCGATTCATCAGCCCAGAAGGCGGCGCCGAGGCCCAGCGCCGCGGACTTCAACAGCGAGCGTCGTGTAGTAAGAGTTCTCATTTCGGGCCGATTATATCAGGCCGCCCAGTTCTCAAGACGCAGCCCGGCGACTCGGGAGAACTCGCGCGCGTTGCTGGTGACCAGGATCAGGCCGAGGCTACGGGCGTGGGCTGCAATGAGCAGGTCGTAAGCGCCGATCGGAGTCCCTTTCTTCTCCAACTCCGCCCGGACCTCGCCGTAGTGCCTGGCGGCGCCCACATCGAGCGGCAGCACGGGCACAATGCCCCGCAGTTGCTCGATGCGGGCCAGGTTCGCAGCCACCTGCTGGCTCTTGCAGGCTCCATAAACCAATTCCAGATAGGTCACTATGGACATACCGACGTCGCCGGGCCGCATCTGCTCCAAGCGCGCCAGCGCGCCGGCGGGTTTCCGCTTCGCGATGTAGATGCAGATATTGGTGTCCAGCAGATATCGCATCAGAGGCGCGGCCTCTTTGGCGGTTTGGGCTGTCTCCTTCCGGCGGCGAAGAAGTCGGCGGAGAGACCGGCCAGCAGGTCAAAGGCGCGGCCGAGATTTCGCGGGCGCTTCCGGAGGACGATCTCATCTCCCCGGCGGAGAATCTCGACCTCTTCCACATCCAGCCGAAACTGGCGGGGAATCCGCACCGCCTGCGAATTGCCGCTGCGAAAGACCCGGGTGACCATCTCAGAGGCCAGTATACACCATTGGTATATACCGCCGGGACCCGGGGTGAGAGTCCGCTCTGGGAGCTCAGGACCGGCTGTCCGGAGACGGCGCCCCGTCGTCCAAGGGCCGCAAGAACGGGTGACGCGGGCTGACGGCTTCGCGGATCACCTCGATGCCGAGGCCGGGCCGCAGCTTGGCGGCCATCCAGCAGCGTGAACGGCGCCCCCGGCGCCGGGACATCAGGCATAGCACCGGAGTTCGTAGATCCGCGCCAGGTCATCGCCGTTGGTCGCCGCGACATGAATGCGGATGGCGGCGGCTTCAACCGGCGTGAACTCATGCCGGCGCAGCCGCTCGTAGTTGGCCTTGACGGAGACGACTTCCTTCAACTCCCGGCTGCCGGGAGCGCGATAGAGAATCGCGTAATCGCGTACCGCTTCCGGCTGCGGAGCGCGGATTTGCCCGCGGCTCACCGATGCCGCCCCGCTCAACATCAGCCGCCGCTCGAGTCCGGTGTCGAAAGTCACCTGGATGTGGCGGATGCGCTGCGGCTGGTCCCAGGCGAGTTCGATCCAGGCGCCATCGGGCCCCATTCGCGCGTTCCACTGGTGAACCGCTCTTTCGGGTTTGCGCGGGATGTCACGCAAATGGCCGTCAACGACGTTGGCGGCCAGGGCCCCGCGTTCTTCACTCGAAGCCGTGACCTTGGCTCGTCGCGCCAGGTCGCGCGGATCTTTATTCACGCGGTTCTTGATGGTTTGGTCATCCCGCAGCAGCGTCTGTTGCAGCTCCGCCAGTCGCTCTTTGTTGCGGTAAAGCTGCCGCGGCGCGATCCCCTCGGCGATGCACACCGCGGCCGCGGTCCCAACGGCCTGGCCTTCGGCGCCGCAGGTGGCCATGACGCGGGTCGAAGTGAAGGCGACGTGCGAGCAACTGATATTGCGGCCCGCCATGAACAGGTTGCGGATATTCCGGCTGTAGAGCGAGCGCAGCGGGATGTTGAAGGGCTCCTCCAGGCGCGTCGCCACGTTGGGACGCAGGTCCGGGCGATCGAAGCCTTCCGGCGGGTGATCGTCCAGCGGCCATCCGCCGATCGAGACGGCGTCCTCGATGTCGCCCCGGATGAGATCGTGCTGGGCGAGAATGTAATCGCCCACCAGGCGGCGACTCCCGCGCTTGCCGGGCACCATGCCGACCCAGTCCAGCGCCCAGTGAGCGCTGTCGGGGAAATCGCCGCTGTTCTTGATGTAGTCCCACACGCCCAGCACGATCGAGAGCAGCTCGAACCTGATCCGCTCGTTGTCGCGAATGGTGTCCGCATCCCCGCCCCAGGCGATCCACCAGTAGCCGTAGTCCCACTCCTGGATGCGGCGCATCCGCAGGTGCTCGCTGGTGATCTTCCTCGCCCAACGCGGCGGCGTGAACGGCATCGGCCGCTGATGCAGGCGCGATGTGAACAGGATGCTGCTGCCCAGCGTGTCGTCGTCGGCTTTGTCAACCGCCAGGGACTCGTTGAACTCGCTGCGCGATTCCCTGCCGGCGCGCATCTCGGCGCCCGCTTCCAGTCCCAACCGGCAGTCGCCGGTCGCATCGCAGAAAAACTTCGCCTGAATGCGATACTGGATCTCCGTCTTATCGCAGCGCACCATCGCCTCTTCGATTCGGTCGCCCTTCCGCTTGGCGGCGTACAGCGTGCTGTCCAGCAACAGCGTGATGTTGGGTTCGGAGATCACCTTGTCGTACAGCATCAGGTCCCAGAGCTCGAAGGCGCGCTGCGGATTCCGCACCGCGTCCTCGATGCGTAGTTCCTCGACGAGCCCGGTCTCCCGCCAGCCGGGCAGCGCGTGGGAACCGCAGACATGCATCTTGACCTCGCTGGAGGAGTTGCCGCCCAGCCGCGAGCGGTCCTGCACCAAAATGACCTTGGCGCCGTGCCGCGCGGCCGCGATTGCGGCGCAGACGCCCGCCAGGCCGCCTCCAGCCACGAGAAAGTCGGTCTCCAGATCGACTTGAGCCATGTTCGGCTCGGCGGATGCGCGGCGGGCCCCCGTTTTGGGTGGCGTCAGGCGGTCGATCTGTTTTCGGATCTCGTCCATGGAACGGGGCGGCGCTGGAGCCGGAGGAATCTGGTCAGCCAGCACGATGATCGAGTACGGCCCCATCGCAAAGCCCGCCATGAAATCCCGTCGTTTCATTGCATCGCCTCCAGCTTGGGAACTCAAAAGATCAGCTTCAGCCCGAGCTGGATGATCCTCGCATCATCCGAACTCGTTATGACCCCGAACGACCCGCTGCGGTTCTTGCCGTCCGGCCCCGGAACAAAGCCCGTGTCCGGGCGCCCGAGGTTCACGTGGTTCAGGAAATTGAACGCCTCGGCGCGGAACTGAAGGCTGACGCGCTCGTGGATGGCCGTGTTCTTGATCAGCGAGACGTCCCAGTTGACGGCGCCCGGCTCCCGCACATCCGGCAAGAGGCGGCCGAGATTGCCGATGGTGAAGTTGGGCGGGTTGATGAACTGCTCGGTGTCGAACCAGCGCGCGCGGGTCCGCACGTCCAGCTTCGCACTCTTGCCGGTCGAGTTGGGACGGTTGGCGCGGAAGTTGCTCGCCCCGGTGACCCCGAGCGGCCTGCCGGTCTGCATGGCGCCGATCGTGTTGAGCTGCCAGCCGCCGAGAAGCTTGTCCGCCGCCGCGCCCTGGAAACTCCAGCGCTTTCCGCGGCCGAACGGAAGCTCGTACAAGGCGCTGATCACCGCCCGCTGGGAGATGTCTCTCGGCTCAACCGAGCGTTCCTGGGTTCGATCGAACTTCCCATTCTGATAGCCGGCAGCCGACGCGCTCTCGGTGGCGAAGCCGATCAGTTCGGCCACCCCACTGTTGCCGATCACCTTGCCCGCCGTGTAGGAGAGCAGCATCGTCAACCCCTGCGCCATGCGCTTCTCCACGGTGAGCAGATACAGGTGAGAAATGAAGCCGTGCAGCCGCGGGCTTCGCACGCCGATGCCCTGGTAATAGGGATACGGCCTCAGCGATTGGCTCCGCGTGATCGTCGCCGCGCCCAGCGCCCCGGGCACCTTCCCGGCATACGGATTCGGAACCCCGTTCTGAAGGGCCAGCCCCAGCGAATCATGTTTCGGGTCGAGCTGGTTCAGGTCGTAGCCGCTGCCGATGAAATGGTAGCCACGGTTGACCGACCAGGTCGCATCAACCAGCCAGCTCTGCCCCAACTGCCGCTGCAACGACAGGTTCCACTGGAGCGAAATCGGCGTCGTTCCGTCGGGTTCATCCACGCTGACGCCCTGGCCCAGGAAGGCCGACGGTCCGAGCTTCGACCCCAGCGGTTGGATCGGCGCAAACGGGAAGCCGTCGTTCAACCTGAACGCCCGGAAGTTGGCGCCTCCCGCCGGGGTGTAGCTGGTCGAAGTGGAGGCGAAACCGGCGCTGTTTCCGAAAAACAAGGTGTTAAAGATCCACGGATAGAACACGCCGAAACCGCCGCGGAGCACGGTGCGGCCGTCTCCGAAGATGTCATAGCCGAACCCGATGCGCGGGCCGAAGTCGTTCTTGTCCTCTTTTCGGAACGATCGCGGCTGGCCGTCCACGCCCGCGAAGACCGTCCGGCCCATCAGCCCGCTCACCGTATCGACGCTGGATGGATCGAAGTTGGACAGGCCGTTCCACCGTTCCAGCGGCTGCTGTTGGAAGTCGTACCGTAGTCCGAGGTTCAGTGTGAGCCGGCGGGTCGCTTTCCAGTCGTCCTGGAAGAAAAAGGTGGTCGCATAACCATGCTCCGCCTCGCCCAGGTGCGTGGTCACGCTGGCGCTGGCCACCTCACCCAGCAGGAACGACGCATACGCCGATCCCGTTCCCGACGGAGATTGCGGATTCCCCGTCAGACCGGCGTTGAAGTCAAAGCTCCCGGAAGGATTGCTGCGTTGGTAATTGCTGCCGCGGATGATCCGGTGTTCCACGCCGAACTTGACGGTGTGGCCGCCCCGGATGCGCGTCATCATGTTGGAAATCTGCCAGGCGATGCTTCCGCGGATACCCGCTGTGCCGGTGTTGAACGCAGGCGTTCCGTTATTGATCCGCGGAAAAGTATCGTTGGGCACGACCGGCGGGAAGCCCAGCTTGCTCGGCCAGTCCCCGCCGAAGCTCCGCACCTCGAACGGGAACGACGAGCGCGTCAGGCCGAGGCGGAATTCGTTCAGCAGGAAAGGCGAGAAGACGTGCGTGTCGGACAGCAGGAAATTCTGGTTCCGCAGCCGGTCGTCGCGCTTGGAGACGACAGGGTCCGGATAGATGCCGCCCGTGCCGACGTCAGGCGCGCCGCCGTCGGTCATATGCCGGTAGCGCGAGTATCGTCCGAAGAGCGTGTTGGCGCTGGAGAGGCGGTGGTCCACCTTGAAGGTGAACTGCCGGGACGACCGCTCTTCGTTGGCGTTCCGCCCGTAGTTGTTGCTGTTGGTGAAGGGATCCGTGGGGGTGCGGTTGGGCTCCGGATAGAACTTCTGAACGTTCAACGCCACCCGATCCAGCCGGTTGGAGGGGATCTTGTTTCCCGGGAGCAGCGTCCGCACAAAGCCCGATCCAGCCGGATTCGGCGCCGTCGTCGCGGGATCGTAGACGGGGACGAGCCGGCCCCTGGAATCCAGCAGGTCGGAAAAATCCCCTGTGCGTTGCAGCAGCGTCGGAAAAGTACCGATCTTCGGCACCGCCTTTCGGAAAAGCCACTCCTCCCAATTTCCGAAGGCGAACGCCTTGTCCTTGACGATCGGCCCGCCCGCCGAAACCCCGAACTGGTTATAGCGGAAGATTCCCCGTTCGGCGGCGAAAGCCCGCCGCGCGTCCAGCTTGTCGTTGCGGAAGAATTCGTAGGCCGTCCCGTGCAGCGAGTTCGTGCCTGACTTGGTCGCCAGGTTGATCACCCCGCCGGCAGTGAAGCCGAATTCGGCGGACATGGTGTTGGTCTGCACCTTGAACTCCTCCACCGCGTCCACGGCCGGGTTCATGTTCACCTCGCCGAGATAGGTCTGGACGTTATTGCCGCCGTCCAGAACCTGCGCGTTCATCGCGTTCGGCGCGTTGTTGATGCTGATCGAGGAAACCTCCACCCCTCGGTCCCCGAAGCCGCTGCTGGAGGCGGAGTTGGAGCGCACGCCGGGCGCCAGCAGCGTCAGGGCCAGGGCGTTCCGCCCGTTCAACGGCAGTTCCTGCACGCGCCGGTTTTCGACCACCTTGCCTACGGTGGCGCTGCTTGCGTCCACCAGCGGCGCCTGGCCCACGACCTCGACGGCCTCGGTCACCTGGCCCAGCTCCAGCGTAAAGTTCACGGCGGCCTTCTGGTCGACCTGTAAGGTGATGCCGCTGCGCACCGCGCGCTTGAACCCTTGGACGGCCGCGTTCACTTCGTAGCCGCCCACGGGGAGACCGGGCGCCGTATAGAAGCCCTGTTCATTGGTGGTCGTGCGAAATATGGCGTTGGTGCCGACGCTGCGAATCTCGATGCTGGCTCCGGGAACCAGGGCGCCCTGCTGGTCGGTCACGGTGCCTGAAATGGTGCCCCGGCCCTGCTGGGCCTGAACCAAGGGGACAATCAGCAGCGCCGATAATAGAGACGGGAGTAGAGA
>JBBTDS010000733.1:0-13593 GCA_038060875.1 Acidobacteriota bacterium
CGGCCCGCGGCGGTAGCGCTCCAGCAGTTCCGCGATTTCGCTCATATCGCCTATAATGGGCAGCGGCGCGCCGCGATGTCCACCACACCCCTTTTCGACCAGCGCCCGCCGTTCGACCGCCGCCGGCTCGCCGAGGCGCTAAGGCGGCTGGCGGCCGAGAACATCTTCATCGGGACCAGCTCCTGGAAGTACGAGGGCTGGATCGGTCAGATCTACACGCGCGAGCGGTACCTGGCGCGCGGCTCGTTCTCGCCGAAGCTGTTCGCCGCCGCCTGCCTCGGCGAGTACGCCGAGACCTTCCCGGCCGTCGGCGGCGACTTCTCCTTCTACCAGTTCCCCACGGAGGACTACTGGAACCGGCTGTTCGCCTCCGCGCCGGCGAGCCTGAAGTTCGGTCTGAAAGTGCCGGAACAAATCACGGTTAAAACGTTTCCGTCGCACGCGCGCTACGCCGCCCGCGCCGGCGAGGTCAATGCCTCCTACCTGGATGCCGGCCTCTTCGCGGAGGCCTTCCTGCGGCCGCTGGCCCCGTACCGGGACCGCATCGCGGCCCTGATCCTGGAGTTCGGGACGTTCTCGCGGGCCAGCTACGCCGCCGCGGGCGAGTTTCTCGCCGACCTGGACCGTTTCCTCGCCGCGCTGCCCGGCGGGTTCCGCTACTCGGTGGAGGTCCGCAACCCGGAATACCTTGGCGCCGGGTACTTCGACTGCCTCACGCGGCACGGCGTGGCGCACGTGTTCAACGCCTGGACGCGGATGCCCGATCTTCGCGCGCAGTTGCGATTCGCCGAGGCCTTCACCGCCGGCTTCACCGTCTGCCGGGCGCTGCTGCGGCGCGGCCGCGGCTACGAGCAGGCGGTCAAGCTGTTCTCGCCCTACGAGGAGACCAAGGACCCCAACCCGGATGGCCGGGAAGCGCTGCGGTCCTTGATCGAGACCGCCCGCCAGAACCGGCGCGCCGCGTTCATCTTCGTCAACAACCGCTTCGAGGGCAACGCCCCGCGGACCATCGAGGCGGTGGTGGGCGACTGAGTGGGGCTGCGGCTGGGGTCGTATAGTTGGCATAAACAGGTTTAACATGTAATAGTCGAGACCGTGGCCGAGCTCAGCGATATCCTGGTCGCCGACGAGTGCTGGGTAGCTGTCGCCCGCTTGCACAGAGAGCACCCGGACAGGAGTTGCTTCGCGGCGCGGGAGATCCTCCAGCGTGTTATTCTAATTAGCGTTCAAGCTGATACTAATTATCCATGGCCACGCCGGTTCGGCTGAGGGTCTCGTCGTGGGATATGGCTCCCGCCTTGTCCCCGCCAGTCTCAAGGCAGGCTCCGGACAAGCCGGGAGGCTTATCCCACGCCAGCTTCACCAAGCCGAAGTCCAGAATCTTGGCCTGGACGGGCCCAGAGGGCGCCCCAGTGAGGAAGACGTTGCCCGGCTTGATGTCGCGATGAATGATGCCTCGGGCATGAGCGGCTTGCAAGGCGCCGGAAATCTGCACCGCGAGTTTCAGCAGCTCGCCGGGGGGAAGCGGCCCTGCGGCGATGCGGTCCTTCAGTGACTGACCCTCCAGTAGCTCCAGCACCAGGAACGGCCGGCCTCCATGGTCGCCGATGTCATGGAGGACGCAGATGTTGGGATGGCTCAGCGCGGAAGCGGCGCGAGCTTCCCGCGTGAACCGTTCCAGGGCGTGCGCGTCCCTGGAGGACTGTTCGGGCAGAAACTTGAGCGGGACCTCACGGCCCATGCGTGTGTCCCTGGCCTTGTACACCTCAGCGCGTTAAGCGCCTCATGGACTGCGACCACATCGGCACTCTGTTCCCGGCAGACGGCCAGGGCGTCCTCCAGCGGGACGGGCCGCACGCCTCCGCCGCGCTTGGCCGAGCTGCGGGCGCGGGCGTAATCGACCAGGATGCTCCGCATGGCGCGGGCGCAAACGCCGAAGAAGTGGGATCGGTCCTGCCACTTTGTCTGGTTCAGATTGATCAACCGCGCGTTGGCTTCGTTAATCAGGGCCGCCGTCTCCAGGGTCGCGTCAGGACGCCCCCGTTCCAGGTAGCGCCGGGCAATCCGGCGCAACTCGGCCTTGACCAGCGGAATCAGCTTCTCCAGCGCCGCCTGGTCCCCCTCGCTCCAGGCGCGCAGCAACCCGGTAATGTCCGCGGGAGTACCAGATCTCATACTCCCCTTTCGGGCCAATTGTAGCACCCGCGGGCGGCGCGGGAATCTTCACCGGGCGGTTGTAAGTGCGGAACGCATTTCCCGTGTAACAGGATGAAGGGGGCGCCGGGCCAGGTGCAGCCAGCCTGGGTCTGCGCGTGGCCTGGATCAACGGCCCCGAGGTGAAGATCCCGGTGCGGTGAAACGGTGGGGGGCGGGCGACCCGCCACGGTAGGGTTGGCTGCCGCCCCCGCGGTGGCCGCGTAGAGTTGTCCAGAATGGCGCCGGCCCAAACGGGGCGAGCGGCTACAGCAGGTCCTCTCTTTTCCGCGCCTCCAGCGCCTTGACGAGGTCGCCGACGCGCTGGGCCTGGGAGCGGTCGGCCACCAGGAGGGCGTCGGGGGTGTCCACCACGATGAGGTCGCGGACGCCCAGCAGGGCCACCAGCTTGCCGCAGGCGTCCACGTAGTTGCCGGTGCTGGAGTCGAACAGGGCGTCGGCGCGGGCGGCGTTGCCGTCCTGGTCGCGCGGCAGCAGCTCGTAGACGGAGTTCCAGCTACCGACGTCGTTCCAGGCGATCGCGTCGCTGGGGAAGCCGACCACGTCCTTGGTCTTTTCGAGGATCGCGTAATCGACCGAGATGTTCTCGCACCGCGGATAGGCCTCGCGCAGGCGGGCGGCGAAGGCACGGTCCTCGAACGCGGGCAGCGCGGCCAGCACGGTGGCCGTGCGGGCCAGATGTTTGCGCAGCGCCTCCAGAAACACACCGGCGCGCCAGAAGAACATCCCGGAGTTCCAGTAGAAGCGGCCGGCCTTGAGGAACCGCCGGGCCGTCTTCAGATCCGGTTTCTCGCGGAAGCGCAGCACCGGCGCGGGCCGCAGCGAATCAGGCCGCACACCCGGCGGGAACTCGATGTACCCGTAGCCGGTCTCGGGCCAGCGAGGCCGGATGCCCAGCACCACCGTGTGGCCCTGGCCGGCGGCGCGAAAGGCGGGCCGCAGCAGGCGCACGAAGCGGGCGGGGTTGGCGATCACCTGGTCGGCGGGGAACACGCCCATGACCGCGCCGGGATCGATCGATTCCAGGATGTGGGCCGCCAGCCCAATGCAGGGGGCGGTGTTGCGCTGGGCCGGCTCGGCCAGGATCTGGCGCGGCGGCACCTGGGGCAACTGCCGGGCGATCTCCTCCCGAAGGTACTCGTTGGTGAGGACCCAGACGCGTTCGGGCGGGAGCGCCGGGCGCAGCCGGTCCACCGTCTGCTGGATCAGCGACCGCTCGCCGAGCACGTTGAGCACCTGCTTGGCGTGGCGGCGCCGGCTCCGCGGCCAGAAGCGCGTGCCGCGCCCACCGGCCATGATGACTGCGTAGTAGGGCGCGTCAGGCATGGCCGTGGGGCCGGGCTAATTCACCGGATAAGCGTGCACCAGCCGGAAGGTGCGGCGCCAGCGGGTCTTGATGAAGAAGTTCTGGAGCAGGTCCACCATATGGTCGAGCGAGATGGAGTTGGCCAGGTTCTCGGTCGGGGCGTCGTAGGACCAGTAGATGATGAGCGGCTTGCCGACGATGTTCTCGCGCGGCACGAAGCCCCAGTAGCGGCTGTCGAGCGAGGAGTCGCGGTTGTCGCCCAGCGCGAGGTAGTTGCCGGGCGGCACCACCACTTCCCCGTTGACCACGTGCTTTACCAGCATCTCCATGGCCGGCTCGGGCAGGCGCACGTTGGGCTCGCCGGGGAAGTTGTCGCGATAGGAATCGACGTAGTCGGTCTTGAGAAACTTGTAGGTCTCGTGGAGCTTCCTGCCGTTCAGGAAGAGCTGCTTGTTCTCGATGCGGATGCGGTCGCCGGGCAGCCCCATGCAGCGCTTGACGAAGGTCTGCCGGATGTCCATGGGGTAGCGGAAGACGATGATGTCGCCGCGGCGGATGGGGTTGTAGGGAAGCAGGTGCTTGCTGAGCGGGCCGGCCGGGGCGTAAGCGAGTTTGTCAACCAGCAGGTGATCGCCGATCAGCAGCGTGTCTTCCATGGAGCCGGTCGGGATGACAAAGGCCTGCACCAGCGTGGTGGTGCCGAACAGCAGCAGGATGATGGTCACCGTCCACTCGGCGATGGTGCCGCGCGGGTGCTCGCTGTGCTTGTGCGGGGCCTTCTCGGGCGCCTCTTCCACGACGTTCGGTTTCTCGCGTTCCACTGGGATCCTCGCTCCTATTGTAGCGAACCCGGCGCTAGGCCCCGGCGCCGCCACCGCAAGGCCGGCGCCAGCACCAGGACGATGGTCGCCAGGCCGAGGCCGCTGACGACGCCGCGGGCGTTAGTGTCGCTCCAGTACGGCACCAGGGGGGCGAAGTAGTTACGCTCCCACCGCTCCAGCCAGGGGTAGACCAGCAGGAGCGCGCCGGCCAGGAAGGCGGCGATCTTATAGATCAGAGCGAACGCGCCGCGCCACCAGCGCCCCGGGCGGCGCCCTGATGTCACCCGGCGCCTCCGAGCGGCAGCGTCCGGCAGACCTCGCGCACCGGCTGGTAGCTGAAGCGGTGATGCAGGGTCGGGCCGTAGATCAGCAGCGCGTCGATGTGCTCGGGAGCGGGGTAGCCCTTGTGCCGGCTTAAGCCGTATTGGGGAAACACCAGGTCCCACTCGCGCATGCATGCGTCGCGGTGGACCTTGGCCAGGATCGAGGCGGCGGCGATCGCCTGGCAGCGGGCGTCGCCCTTGATGATGGCCTGCTGCGGCAGCGGCAGGTCAACATGGATGGCGTCAAGCAGCAAATACGCGGGCTGCGGGTCCAGTTGCTCGATGGCCCGCTTCATCGCCAGGCGCGACGCCTGGTAGATGTTGATGCGGTCAATCACGAAGGCATCGACGCAGGCCACCGCCCAGCCCACCGCCCGTTCGCGGATGGCGGTGGCCAGATCCTCGCGCCGGTCCGGCTCGAGTTGCTTGCTGTCGCGGAGTCCCCGGACCGGCCGGTCGGGGTCGAGAATTGCCGCCGCCGCGTACACCGGGCCGAACAGCGAGCCGCGCCCGGCTTCATCGGCGCCGGCGACCAGCGGCCAGCCGGCCTGGCGCAGACGCCGCTCCAGCGTTCCCGTGCAGCGGGTCGTGACTCGGCCGGCGCTCGGCAACTCACACGCGCTCTTTGAGGCGGGCGGCCTTGCCCTTCAAGCCGCGCAGGTAATAGAGCTTGGCCCGGCGCACCTTGCCGGTGCGCACGACGTCGATGTGGTCGATCACCGGCGCGTGCACCGGAAAAATGCGCTCGACGCCGTGGCCGAAGCTTACTTTGCGCACGGTGATGGTCTCGCCCATGCCGGTGTTCTTGCGGGCGATGACGGTGCCTTCGAACGCCTGGAGGCGCTCCTTGTCGCCCTCTTTGATCTTGACATGGACGCGGATGGTGTCCCCGGGCCGGAACTCCGGCAGGCCCGTCCGCTTGTTCTTGTTGATGAACTTCGCTAGCAGAGGTGTCTTCATGACCGCTTCCTTAAACTCGCCAATTCGTCTGGCTCCACCGCCAACAAGTCGGGGCGCAACCGGGCGGTCTTCTCCAGCGCGGCGCGCCGGCGCCAGCGCCGGATCTCCTCGTGGTGCCCGCTGAGCAGCACCTCGGGAACCTTCCAGCCCCGGAACTCCGCCGGCCGCGTGTACTGCGGATAGTCCAGGATAGCGGGTTCGGCGCCGTCGGCGCTGAACGACTCGGCCACGGCCGAGGCCTGGTTGCCCAACACGCCGGGCAGCAGCCGCGCGACCGCGTCGATGACGATCGCGGCCGCCAGCTCGCCGCCGCTCAGCACATAGTCTCCCACGGAAATCTCATCGTCGGCCAGATGCTCGGCCACTCGCTCATCGACGCCCTCGTAGCGGCCGCAGACGAACAGCAGCTCTTCGCAACCGGCCAGCTCGCGCGCCGTGCGCTGATCGAACAGCCGGCCCTGGGCCGAGAGCAGGATCGCGCGCCGGGCGCCGCTCGGCCGCGGCCAGAGCGATTCCACCGCCCCGAAGAGCGGCTCCGGCTTAAGCACCATGCCTTCTCCGCCGCCGAAGGGCCGGTCATCGACCGTCTTGTGCCGGTCCTGAGTCCAGTCCCGCAGGTTGTGGATGCGGATGTCCAACACGCCGGACTGCCGCGCGCGCGCCACCACGCCATGCTCGAACGGTCCCCGGAAGAACTCCGGGAAGATCGTCAGCACGTGAAAAATCATGGCGCGTTCAATTCCTTCAGGCCCTCCGGCAGATCGACCACGATCCGCCGCGCCGCGACGTCTATCTCGACACAGATCGAACGGGCGAACGGAATCAGAATCTCCTCGCCGGGACGGACACCTCTTACTTCCAGCAGGCCGGGGCCGCCGCCGTCGCTGAAGCCGGTCACTTCCCCGAGCCGGTCCCCGGTGCGGCGCTCGACCACCTGGCAGCCGACCAGGTCCGAGTGGTAATACTCGCCTGGCGGCGGCTCGGGCCGCTGCTCCCGCGGGATCCGCACCTCAACTCCGCGCAACGCCTCGGCCGCCGAGATCGAATCAACGCCGCGGAACTTCACGATCAGCCGCCCGCGGTGCTCCCACACCGACTCAATCTCGAACGGCTCCGCCTCCAGCGCTGCCTCTCCGCCGCAGAGGTAAACCTCGGGGAGCGATTGGAAGCGTTCCGGCCGGGCGCCAAACGGAATCGCGGACAGTTCGCCGCGATTGCCCCAGGCGCGCGCAAGTAACGCGATCGTCACCCACGCGTCGTCCGGCCGAGAGCCGCCTTGCGGTTCCAGAAGCCTCTTATTCCAGAATCTCCAGCGTAAACCGCCGGTTGAGCTTCATGCCGGCCGCGCCGAGGATCGTTCGGATCGAGCGGGCGGTCCGGCCCTGCTTGCCGATCACCTTGCCAAGGTCGCTGGGGGCCACCCTCAACTCTAGGACGGTGACCTGCTCGCCTTGCACTTCGTGGACAGCCACCTGGTCTGGGATGTCTACCAGAGCCTTCGCAATATCTTCAACTAACTCCTTCATCCCTGCCATCCCCGTGAGCCTCCTGTCCCTGAACTCGATGATAGCACTGTATGGAACGGGGCGGTGCGACCGGAGTTCAGGCGGCCGGCTCGGGAGCCGGCGCGGGATTCTTCTCCAGCAGCCGGGACACCGTGTCGGAGAGCTGCGCCCCCTGGCTCCGCCAATAGGCGATCCGCTCCTGCTTAAACCGGACGGTCGACGGGCGCGTGAGCGGGTTGTACAACCCGACCACCTCTATGGCGCGGCCGTTGCGGGCCCGCTCCTTCTCGATTACCACCACACGATAGGACGGCTTCTTCTTGGCGCCGAATCGCGCCAGTCGAATCATCAGCATAAATCTGTATACCTCGTTTGCGCGGGTTACCCCGCCTTCACAACCGCTGCTCCAGACCGGGGAACTGGGGCAGCTTCAGCTTGCCCAGCCTCTTGCCGAGGAACCCGCCGGAGAAGCTCTTCATCATCTTACGCATCTGCGCGTACTGCTTGAGCAACTGGTTTACGTCCTGCACGCTGGTCCCGCTGCCGCGGGCGATGCGCCGCCGGCGCGAGCCGTTGACCAGCATGTGATTGGCGCGCTCCTTCAGCGTCATCGAGTCGATGATGGCCACCACACGGGTGATTTCCTTCTCGTCCACCTCCAGGTTCTTCAGCCCCTTGAAGGGGCCGACCTGGGGCATCATCGAGAGGATCGACTCCAGCGGCCCCAGCTTGCGGAGCTGGCGGAGCTGGTCGCGGAAATCCTCCAGCGTGAACTCGTTCTCGATGAGCTTGCGCTGCATCTCCTCGGCCTGCTTCTGGTCGATGGTCTGTTCGACCTTCTCGATGATCGACAGCATGTCGCCCATGCCGAGGATGCGGGAGGCGACGCGGTCGGGGTGGAACGCCTCCAGGGCGTCGAACTTCTCGCCGGCGCCGACGAACTTGATGGGCTGGCCGGTGACGTTGCGGATGGAGAGGGCGGCGCCGCCGCGGGCGTCGCCGTCCATCTTGGTGAGGATGACGCCGGTGATGCCCAGCCGCTTGTGGAACTCGTCGGCCGACTTGACGGCGTCCTGGCCGGTCATGGCGTCGGCGACGAACAGGATCTCGGTGGGCGAGAGCAGCTCCTTCAGCCGGCGCAGCTCCTCCATGAGCTGGCCGTCGATGTGCAGCCGGCCGGCGGTGTCCACCAGCACCACATCCTTGCCGGTCTGTACGGCCTCGCGGCGGGCGGCCCGGCCCAGTTCTTCAGGCTGGCCGTCCCCGCCCTCATAGACGGGCAGCCGGACCTCGCGGCCGATGATGCTGAGCTGCTGGCGGGCGGCGGGGCGGTAAACGTCCACCGAAACCATCAGCGGGCTGTGCCCCTCGCGGGTCAGCAGCCGCGCCAGCTTGCCGGTGGTAGTCGTCTTGCCGGAGCCCTGGAGGCCGACGATGAAGATCACCGTCGGCGGGTCGTTGGAAAGCCGCAGCCGCGAATGATGGCTGCCCAGCAGCTTCACCATCTCGTCGCGGACGATCTTGACCACCTGCTGCGCCGGCGAGAACGCGGCCAGCACTTCCTCGCCCATCGCCTTCTGGCGGATGTCCTCGATGAACTGCTTGACCACCCGGAAATGGACGTCGGCCTCCAGCAGCGCGACCCGGATCTCCCGCAAGGCCGCTTCCATGTTGGCGGCCGTCAGCTTGCCTTCGCCGCGGAGGTTCTTGAAGACCCGCTGGAGCTTTTCGGATAAGTTCTCGAACATGAAGGGTGGTGTTTTCATTATAACGCTTCGGGGACGGCCGGGTTGCGCCGGGCCGCGGAAAGAGGTAGGATGAAATTCTCCCCCTCCAATCACGGGCAGTTGTCCGAAATCGTGCCGGTTCCGACGACGGCGAATTGATTAGTAGCTGGTCCCTATGCAAAAACAGGCAAAGAAACTGCTGGCCGCGGTCGCGGAGCTGTTTTTCACTCACAAGATCACCGAAGCCGCCAGGAAGGCAGGCATGCAGGTGGAGTTCGTAAAGACGGACAAGGAACTGCTGGAGAAGGCCCAGGACCATCCGATCCTGATCATCCTGGATCTGAACTTCCACGCCATGCAGCCGCTGAAAGTCATCTCCCGGCTGAAGAGCACGCCGGAGTTGAAGGGCATCAGCCTGATCGGCTACTTGTCGCCCGTCCAGGGGGAGCTGAAGCAGAAAGCGCACGAGAGCGGCTGCAACATGGTGATGGCCCGCTCGGCCCTGTCGCAGAACCTGCCGCAGATTCTCAAGCGCCACTCTGGCGTGGCCTGACGGCCCGGCCGGCTACGAAGCGGCGGCGGCCAACCCGAGGGCGCCGCGAAGGCGCTGGCGGTTGGCGGCGGCCCACGATTCGAACGTGCGCATCTTCGGGTACAGCTCCCGGCTCCGCTCGAGGTCGACGCGCCGGTTGGGGATGAAGCGCCGGTTGAAGTCGAACATGTTGGCGAGGTCCTCGGCGCCCGGAAAACCCAGTGAGGCGAAGACCTCTCGCGGCACGTGCCGGTAGGCTACCGTCACGCCGAGGACGCGGGTCATCGTCTCGGCATAGGACTGGACCGGCGCATCATCGCCGACGATGCCAACCGTCGTGTTCCGGAACTCCTCCGGGCGGTCGAAGATCGCCTGAACGACACCCCCGACGTCCTCGACGCCCACCGCGGCCAGGGGAGTGTCCCCTTGCGGAACGCCGACCACAAAGGTCCCGTCGGCTTCCCTACGAGGCGGGAAGAAGGCCAGGAAGTTCTCGTAATAGAACGCCACATGGACGTAGGTGGCCGGCAAGTCCCTGCCGCGCGCGTCTTCCTCGAGCCGCGCCTTCAAGTCGAAATGGGGAACATCCAGCTCGCCGTCGCTGAGCTTTTTCGCGTGGGGAAGCGTGCTGAAGACGAAATGCCGGATACTCGAAGCCGCCACGGCGTCGATGAGGTTCTTGCCATGCCGGAACTCGCCGTCGAAGTGTTCCCAGTAGTTGGTGACGCCGAAGACGCCGTAACAGCCCTTCATCGCTTCACGGAGCGACGCCGGATCGCCCAGGTCGCCCTTCAGCACCTCGGCGCCGGCCTGCCGCAGCGCCAGAGCCCGCTCCGAATCGGGTTTCCGGGAGAGACAACGGACGGCGAACTTCCCGCCCGCCAGCAGATGCGAGGCGACGCTGCCTCCCTGCGCCCCGGTAGCGCCGGTAACGAGAATGATCCTCTGAGTCGCCATTATGAACCCCTCCTCACGGTGATACCAGTATGACGCGAGCGGCAGCGGCGTGAGGGAAGGCTCATCCCGCCGGGCGGCCGGGAGGGGTTTCCTTCACCGCCTGGGCGATGACGCCCCGCATGAACTCGGCGGCCAGCCGGGCGCTGGTATCCGCGTAGTCGATGCCTACCGTCTGGCCGTTCACCACCGGCAGCGGATGACACAACTCGTAGCCCAGGTAGCCGCGGTAGCCGATCTCGATCATGGCCCGGACGAAGGGCAGATAGAAATCCTGCCCCTTGACGCTGCCGTCCGTGTTTCGTCCCTCGTAGTCGCCGCCGAAGTGGGAGAGCACCTGCAAGGAGCCTGTGTCCAGGGCGGCCTGGCGCACGGAGACCGGGTCTTTCTTCGGCATGATGGGCGCGTCCAGGCACACCTTCAGGTGAGGCGAGCCGACCTCGCGCACCATGCGGAGGACGTCCTGGTGGTCCTTGATTACCGGCCCATGATTCTGTAAAGCGAGGGTGACGCCGTGATCGCCGGCGCAGCGGGCCGACTCGATCAGTCCCTGGCGGCACCAGTCCCAAATCTCCTCTTCGCTGAAGTCCTTGTGCGTCTCCTGCCAGATGCGCCGGGCGATGTCGTAGCGACCGATCTGCGGATGCTTGGTCACGCCCGGCCAGGCGAGAAACACACGCAGGGCCTTGGCGCCCAGATCCGCCGTCATGCGTATGAGCTCGCGCAGGTAGAGCAACTGGCACTGGCGATGCTCGGCAATCGGGCTGCTGAAATCGTTGTTGGCCGAGACGGCGTAGATCTCCAGGCCCTTCTGCTCCGCTTTCTTGTGGAGTTGAAGGCAGCGGCTCCTGGGCATGTCGAGCGGGTTGCCGTGCGGGCGCTTGCCGTCGATCTCCACGCCCTGGTAGCCGTACTCCTTGGCCCGGTCCAGGACCTGCTCCAGCGTCAGCGGCTCGCCCCGGTACCAAACGCCGAGGTAGGTGATGCTGTACAGCCCGACCTTGAGGCCGTCCTTAGAGCCGGTTTTTCCGCGGGGAGCCGCGGCCAGCGCTCCCGAGGCGACGACGCCGGCGCCCACCAGGTCGCGCCGACTGACTTGCCGATGGTTCACGTTCACACCTCCTACTCTCCGGAGTATACAGCGGCGGCAGGGCGCCCCGTGCCCCTCAGTTTGGTAGGGTAACAGGCATGAAGTGGTTCCAGTGTCTGCTTGCGCTTTCTGTGCTGAGCGGGGTGGCTGCCGCGGAAGACCGCATCCGCCTCGGGCTGTTCAGCGCCATGCCGGTGAAGTGGGATGTGGCCGCCAACTGGCGGACCTTCGAGGAGACGCTGGAGCGCCACGCGGGCCAGCGTTGCGACCTGATCGTTACGCCGGAATGCTTCCTGGACGGCTACGCGGTCGCCGACAAGAACTGGTCGCGGGAACGGTTCGAGGGAATCGCCCAGGATCCGGACGGCAGCCCCTACCTGATTCGCCTGCGCGAGCTCGCGCGGAAACATCGCGCCTGGATCCTGTTCGGCTACACCGAGAGGCGCCAGGACAAGTTCTACAACGCCGCCGTGCTTGTGGACCGCGAAGGCCGCCACGCCGGCCGCTACTACAAAACCCACCTCCAGGAGCACGACCTGCGGTTTGCCCCGGGCGAGGACCTGCCGGTATTCGAGACGCCGTGGGGGAAAGTGGGCGTGCTCATCTGCGCCGACCGCCGCTGGCCGGAAGCGGCCCGCGTGCTGCGCCTGCGCGGGGCACGGCTCACGCTGATCCCCTCCTATGGGATGTGGCACCTGGATAACGAGTGGTGGATGCGCACCCGCGCCTACGAAAACGAGAATTTCCTCGCCTTTGCCCACCCGAACGTCGCCTTTGTCGCCGATCCCAAGGGCGCGATCGTCGCCAGGCTCCAGTCCAACGTGCCCGGCATTCTCGTCTGCGACCTGGACCTGTCACAGGTGACCGAGAGCCGCCATCTGCGCGACCGCCGGCCAGAGTTGTACAAGGACATCGCGGGGCCACGACAACGTTGACCTACGCCGACCGGACTGTGGCCCAGTACGTTCTGGTAGTCCTGCCAGCATCCAACGCGAGATCACCCCTATTGGTGAATGAGAAGAGGATCAACCCCGTAGTACCTATGGCCTAGAAATGGCCCGGCCAACCGTTGACGGGGAACCGGCACGGAATGCCGAATCTTTAGTTGGGTGTCACGAACTGGCGCGTAGGAGCTGACACGAATCATTGAGGTTAGGTGCGCCAAGGGTATCCCCGGCTCAGTACTTTAGTACTACGAGGCGCCGCTCTGACGCGGGGGCTGGAATTGTCGTTCTGGGAGTTAGGTTAACGATTTTTAATTTGTGGCGGATTGACTTAGTACTAATAGCCGCTCTAGAATCAGGCGAGACCCCAGGAAGGGCGTTGATGACCGAAGAAGTGGCGAACACACCAGAGGAGACTACACCTCCGCCGGGGCCCACGGATGTCCCGATCACCATCGTCATCGCGGACGACCATCCCATTTTCCGCGACGGACTTCGCCGGTTGCTCAGCCTGGAGAAGGACTTCGAGGTTGTCGGGGAGGCCAAGGACGGTCAGGAGGTGCTGCAACTGCTGGATGATCAGAACCCGGACATCCTGCTGCTGGACCTCAAGATGCCCGGCCTGGACGGGCTGGCGGTGTTGCAGAAGCTCCAGTACGCCAAGCGCAAGACAAAAGTGATCGTCCTGACCGCCTCCGACGACAAGAACGAGTTCGTCCAGGCGATGAAGTTCGGCTGCGCCGGCATCGTGCTGAAGCAGACGGCCACCGAGCTGCTTTACAAGAGCATCCGCAAGGTGCATGCCGGGGAGATCTGGCTTGATTCGCACACCACGGCCGTGGTCATGCGCCAGTTCGCGGCCGCGCCGGAGGCGGCGGGGGGGGCCGAGCGAAAAGGACGCGGGCGGGCGCCGCTGAGCCAGCGTGAGCGCGAGATCGTCTCGCTGGTAGCCCAGGGCTACAAGAACAAAGAGATCGCGGAGAAGATCTTCATCAGCGAGCAGACCGTCAAGAACCACCTGCACAACATCTTCGACAAGCTCGGCGTGTCGGACCGCCTGGAACTGGCGCTCTACGCCATCCACAAGGGCTTCCACGACATCAAGCAAGGCTGAGCGGGGCCGTCCCCGGCGGCGGCCGGCAGCAGTTTCGGAACCCCACCTGATCCCTCGACCCGTAAGCTTTTGAAGCTCCTGTAGTAGGGCTTGGGCTGCCGAC
>JBBTDS010000734.1:0-8431 GCA_038060875.1 Acidobacteriota bacterium
AACCCGTACCTGTCGCGCGGCGCCGACATGGTCGCCTACAGCGGCGGCAAGATCATCCGCGGGCCCCAGTGCGCCGGCCTGCTGCTGGGCCGCAGGGATCTGGTCCGGGCCGCGTGGCTAAACAGCTCGCCGCACCACGCTTTCGGCCGCTCCATGAAAGTGGGCAAGGAAGAGATCATGGGCATGCTGGCCGCCATCGAGGTGTGGACCGGCAAACGCGACATGCAGGCCGAGTATCGCGAGTGGGAATCCTGGTACGCCTCCATCAGCGATACGATTACCGCCGTGGCCGGAGTCCGCACCGAGCTGCGGCCCCCGCTCGGCGCCAGCCCCTTTCCGGTGCTCAACGTGGAGTGGGACCCGGCGAGGATCGGGCTGACCGCCGGCGAACTCGGAAGGATGTTGCTCGACGGCGAGCCGCGCATCATGTCGCACGCCGAGGGCGACGGGAATTCGTTCGTGATTCGCCCGGCGGCGATGAAGCCCGGCGAGTACAAGCTGGTTGCCCGGCGGCTCCATGACATCTTCAGCAAGGCGCAGCCACGCGTTCCACCGGCGCTGGCTCCGCCCGCCGCCGACGTCGCCGGGCGGTGGGACGTGGAGATGGAATTCGCCTGCGGCTCGGCGCGGCACCGGCTGTTCCTGGAGACCAGCGGAAACCGCGTCACCGGAACGCATTTCGGCCGCTCACTGACGGGCGAATTGAACGGCGTCATCGACGGGGACCGCGTCCGCTTCCGCAGCAGCTTCCCCTACGAGGGCACCCGGCTAAGCTATGAGTTCAGCGGCGCGGTCGAGGGCGACCGCATCTCGGGCGAAGTCAGCCTCGGCGAGTACGGGCAGGCGCGCTTCACGGCGCAGCGGCATCGCTACCGGGCCTGAAGGAACCGGCGGCACATCAAACTTGTGGCGCCGGCTGGTGAAGGAGAATCGCCCCAGCGGAGGCGATCGGATGTACAATCGGTATTCCTTTCGAGGTGTATCATGGACACGATCCGTCTTACGCATGATGGGGCCGCCAGACTGGGTTGGGCGGTCCTGCTGTGGCTTTCTCTTTCGGCTCCGGCCTTCCCTCAGGCCATCACCGGCACGCTGCTGGGCACCGTCCAGGACGCCTCGGCCGCGGTGATCGTCGGTGCGAAGGTCACGGTGACCAATCAAAACACGGGCATTTCGACGGGACGGACCACGGACGGGCAGGGCAACTACGTGGCGCCGTACCTGGCGCCCGGCACGTACAAGATCACGGTGGAATACGCCGGCTTCCGTACCGGGGTCTCCGCCGACAACGTCGTCCAGGTCAACCAGACCACACGCGTGGATTTCACTCTCACCCCCGGCGCGGTGACCGAAGAGATCCAGGTGACCGCGGCTGCGCCGCTGGTGCAAAGCACCACCTCCGAGATCGGCGCGGTGGTGGCCGCCCAGCAGATTCAGACCATGCCGCTCAACGGCCGGCTGTTCGAGCAGCTTGTAGCGCTGACCCCCGGCACAGTGGCCACCGGCTTCGCCGATTTCGGCGAGAACCCTGCCGCGGCCGGCGCCCGCAGCGCCATCCACCACAGCGTCAACGGGCTGCCCTGGTCCGGCAACAACTACACCATCGACGGCGTCAGCAACAGCGAGCCGCTAAACGCCTTCATCAACCTGACCCCGCCGCTGGACTCCATCCAGGAGTTCAAGGTGCAGACCAACAACCCCAGCGCCGAGTTCGGCTCTTTCGGCGGGGCCGTCGTCAACCTCACCATGCGCAGCGGCACCAACGAGTTCCACGGCTCGGCCTTCGAGTACCTGCGCAACGACGTGTTCAACGCGCGCGACTTCTTCGCCGTCCGCCGGGCGCCCTTCAAGACCAACCAGTTCGGCGGCACCTTCGGGGGGCCGCTGAAGCGCAACAAACTGTTCTTCTTCGGCGACTACCAGGGCCTGCGCCAGCGCAGCGGGCGCACCCAGATCATCACCGTGCCGACGTCGTTGCAGCGGCAGGGGGTGCTGACCGAGGGCACGCAGCCGGACATCTATGATCCCTTGAACAACCAGCCCTTCTCCGGCAAGATCATTCCCCCGGCGCGCATCAACCCCATCACACGCAAGGTGGCCGACATCTGGCCGGCGCCAAATCGGGCCGGCCTGGTGGAGAACTACATCGAAAACAACTCGCTGGCCGCCACCGTGGATCAGTTCGACGTCAAGGTGGATGGCCAGCTCAGCCCGCGCGACAACTTCTTCGCGCGCGAATCGCTGGCCCAGCGCGAGCTGACCGATCCCTCTCCGGGCAACGTCTTCATGGCGCCGGGGCCGGGCGGCTCGGGCTTCAACTCCCGCTCGCGCAACCAGAACGCGGTGGCCGGGTACACGCGCACTTTCTCCCCGACCAAGATCAACGAGCTGCGTATCGGGTTCAACCGCTTTGCGGTGACTCACTTCGCGCCCGATTTCGGCGTCCCCAAGAACAACGAACTCGGGATTCCCAATGGCAACATTGCCGGCCACGAGTACACTTACGGCATCGCGCGCTTTACCATTCCGGGGTTCCATCAGACCGGCGGGCCGGGATCGACCAACGCCATCCGCGTGGCCAACATCTTCCAGTACACCGACAACTTCACCTGGATCCGCACTCGCCACACGCTCAAGTTCGGGGCCGACATCCGGCGCGTGCAATCCACCCTGACCAACCCGCAGTCCGGCCCCCGGGGCGTCTTCGAGTTCGACCGCAACGTCTCCAGCCTCCAGGGCGCCAGCGGCACCGGCAACCCATGGGCCAGCTTCCTGCTGGGCTACCCCTGGCATGTGGTGCGCGATTTCGTGGACACCCGCCCCGGGGTGCGCATGCTGTTCGCGGGCTTCTACGCGCAGGACGACTACCGCATCAGCTCGCGGCTCACGCTGAACGTCGGGTTGCGCTGGGACCTGTTCAGCCGCCCGGTGGAGAAGTACAACCGGCAGTCCAATTTCAACCCCTCCACCGGCTTCATTGATCTGGCTTCGGCGGCCAACCGTGGCCCCAACGTGGACAATTTCCTGCGCTCCTGGGGTCCCCGCATCGGGTTGGCCTACTCGCCCGACGGCGGCAAGACCGCCCTCCGCTCGGCTTACGGCATCAGCTACTTCCCCGACAACTTCGGGGCCACCGGCGGTACGCTGGAGCGCAACTACCCCTTCTTCCTCATCCACGAGCTGTTCACCCCCACGCCGTACGTACCCTGGCGCTCGGTCAGCGACGGGCTGCCCGGCTACCAGCCCGTCAAGCTCGAACCCCAGATGACGCCGCCGGCCGGCTTCGCCGTCTGGGTGGTGGCGCGCAACTTCCGCCAGGACATGGCCCAGATGTGGAACCTCAGCCTCCAGCGCCAGATCACTCCCACCTTGATGGCTGAGGGCGCCTACGTGGCCACCAAGGGCTCCCACATCTACCGCAATCGCAACGTCAACGTCCCGCTGCCGGGCCCCGGCTCGCTGGCCGAGCGCCGGCCCTACTACAAGATCGCCCCCACCATCTCGGTCATCAACCAGCGCAACGGCGACGGCGACTCCTCCTACCAGTCCGCCCAGTTCAAGCTGGTCAAGCGTTACGGGGACGGGCTTACCCTGCTGGCTTCCTACACCGTCTCGAAGAGCATCGACAATTACACCCACATCCTGTTCCCGCTGGAGGACACACTCAACCGCGGCCTGTCCACCGGCAAGTCCATTGACATTCCCCAGAACTTCGTCGTCAGCTACAGCTACGAGTTGCCCGTGGGGCGCGGCAAGCGCTGGCTTTCCGGCGCCTCTCGGCTGGCCGACCTGGTGGCCGGCGGCTGGACCGTCAACGGCATCACTGCCATTCGAAGCGGCGCACCGATGGTGATCGGCGTGGCCAGCTCGCGGTTGAACACCGGCACCGGCAACTGGGCCGATATCACCTGCCAGAGCGTCGCGCGCCCCAAGCGCCTGGATCGCTGGTTCGACACCGCCTGCTTCGCTGATCCGGCGCCTTACCTGTTCGGTAACAGCGGCGTCGGCCACGTGCGCGGGCCGGGAGTGCACAACTGGGACTTTTCCGCCTTCAAGCAGTTCCGCCTCGACGAGAAGCGTCAGGTCGAGTTCCGCGCCGAATTGTTCAACCTGTTCAACATGCCCCACTTCTCCAACCCGGGCACTACCCTGGGAACGGGGACGTTCGGCCGGATCAGTTCCTCCGCGCTGCCGCCGCGCGAGATCCAGTTGGGGATGAAATTCACGTTCTGAGGCCCGCGGGCCGGCGGTAGATCTCGACTCTGGTAAGCTCCAATCAAATGGGGCGGACTGAGAATCCCTCTCGATAACCAGGGGAAGGCCTTCATCGGCTACTACCAGCGCATCTTTTCCCCGACGCTGCCTAACGAGCTCAACGTTGGCTTCATTCACGGCCCCGCCAACGACATCGTCAATCAGGATACAATCCATGAAACCTCGTCCAGGGGCCCTGCCGGCGCTCGGCCGACTTCACGAGGAAGGTCGCAACCGGCCCCGCGATTTCGTTCTAAGATGTAGGTGAGTATCGAGTCCGTCGAGCAAGGGGGACCATGATGGCAAGACGTATTTTCAGCGCATTGCTTCTCATTGCCGCGATGCTCCTCGGTCAGTCCAGGGGCACGATCTCCGGCGAGGTCACCGACCCAAGCGGGGCGGTGATCCCCAGCGCGAAGGTAGGCGTCAAGGCGCCCGCAATCGGGCTGGCGCGGGAAGCCACGACCGACGAGCGCGGGTTCTTCACCGTCCCCGCGCTGCCGGCCGCGGACTACGAAGTGACGGTGGAGGCGGCGGGCTTCAAGGCGCAGACGCGCACGGGTGTGCGCCTGGACACCGACATGGTGCTGGCGCTCCAGGTGCGGCTGGAAGTGGGGCAGCCGACCGAACGCGTGGAGGTCGTCGCCGAGGCCACGCCCATCGAGACGTCGCACGGCGAGGTCTCGCGCATGGTGACCGGGCAGCAGATGCAGAATTTCGCCCTGGCCGGACGAAACCCGTACTACATGTTGGGCATCCTCCCCGGCGTTATCTCCAGGTACGGCAACTTCCTGAGCGACTTCCGCGGAAGCAGCTATTCGATGGGCGGCTTGCAGATCAACGGCCAGAAGAAGGACACCAACTTCGTGACCCTGGACGGCATAAACAATTCGCGGGTCCGCGACGGCGTCCAGGTCAACAACATCCTCGGCGTGGACTTCATCGAGGAAGTGAAGGTGCTGACCAGTCACTACGCGCCGGAATACGGCCGGACCACGGGCGCGCAGATCAACTTCATCACCCGGCGCGGCACCAACGACTTCCACCTCTCGGCCCACGAGTTCTATTTCAGCGAGGCCTACTCCGCCTGCCCATACGTCGTGGGCTGCGCCGCCAAGCCGCGCATCCGCTACCATAACTACGGCTTCACGCTGGGCGGACCGCTCTACATCCCGAAGACCTGGAACACCGACCGGAGCCGGCTGTTCTTCTTCTTCGGACTGGAAGCGCGCCGCAGCTCGGGTACCAACCAGAAGCTGTCGCAGGTGCCCACGCCGCTGGAGAAGGGCGGCAACTTCACCGCCAGCGCGCAAAAGCCGATCGATCCGGACACGCGCGCGCCCTTTCCGGGCAACATCCTGCCCGCCGCCCGGATCAGCCGGATGGGCCGGTCGTTGCAGAAGATCTATCCGGACCCGAACTACAGCGGTCCCGGCGGCAACTACTACGCCTTCGGCAACCAGCCGACCAAGAACCAGGATCCGCTGTTCCGCATCGACTACAACCTCAAGCCGAACTGGCAGCTCATGTTCCGCGGGCTAAAAGGCCAGCAGGACTTCACTTCCTGGTTCGACAACACCGGCAACAACATCCCGCTGTTCCAGGTTTACCGCGACCGGCGCGGCAACAACTACGCCCTGGCGCTGAACACCACCATCAGCCCGACCACGCTCAACGAACTCAGCTTGGGCTACTCGGACTACCGCGAGGACTTCCGCGTCCTGGGCGAGGGAGCGAAGCGGCAAACCTGGGGCATCGACTTTCCCGAGCTTTACCCGGGCAACCGCGAAAACCGCATCCCGGCGGTCGGCATCACCGGCTTCACGGGCATCAGCGGCTCGGGCCACCCGGCCTACGCCCGCACGCCCACCTATGTCTTGCGCGACAACTTCACCCGGGTCATCGGCTCTCACACCCTGAAGACCGGCTTTTACTGGGAGTGGATGAACATGAACGAGCTGAACCAGGCCAACGACAACGGCGCGTTCTCGTTCGGCAACTCCTCCACCAACCCGAAGAACTCGCTCCACCCGTGGGCCAACACGCTGCTCGGCAACTTCGACGCCTATAGTGAATCGAGCTCGCCGGTCCAGACCGTCTACCAGAGCTACGCGCGTGAGCTGTACGTTCAGGACAGTTGGCGCCTCCACCGGCGCTTCTCGGTGGAGTACGGGCTGCGGTGGTCGTTCATCGCGCCGTGGTCCGCGCGCTGGAACAACGTGGTGGCTTTCATGCAGCACCTCTGGGATCCGTCCAAGGCGCCGCAGGTGGCCCCGAACGGGGCCATCGTGCCCGGCACGGGCGACATCTACAACGGCCTGGTGCTGCCGGGCGGCGGCTGGCCGCAGGATGCCAAGGGTCGCCTGCCGCAGGCGGACGATCCCGATCTCCAGCGCCTGTTCCGGGGTGTTCCGCGTGGGTTCAACGCCCTGCGCAAGACCAACTTCCAGCCGCGTCTCAGCTTCGCCTGGGACGTGTTCGGCAACGGAAAGACGGCGGTGCGCGGCGGCGCGGGCGTGTTCCACGGCGTGACCGGCATCGCCTACTCGGGCTGGTACCTGGGCGCGCGCCCGCCGCTGACGCAGGCCTCCACCATCACCAACGGTCATGCCGACAACCCGGGCAGTGGCATCCCGATCGCCACGCGCTTCCCCATCGATGCCGGCGCACTGCCGGCAGACTACAAGATCCCGACCGTCTATATCTACAGCCTCGGCGTGCAGCATGCCTTGCCCCTCCAGACAGTGCTGGACGTGAGCTTCGTCGGGAACACGGGCCGGCAGCTCTCGTTTGCCCGGCCGCTGAACTTCCTCACCCCGGAGGAGTTTGCTGCGCACCAGGGAGTGGACCTGCGCCCGTTCTATCCTTACCGCGGGCTGGGCGGGATCAACCTGGTGGAGCCCTCGGCCACTTCCAGCTATAACTCGTTGCAGGTGGCGGCGCGGCGGCGCACGGGCCAGTTGACTTACAGCTTGGCCTATACGCTGGGCAAGATTATCGGCTACGGGATGGAGGGAGTCGCCGGCGGCATCCAGAATCCGCTGGACCGGCGTCCCGAGCGGTCGGAATTGGAAGAGAGCCGGCGTCACTATGTCGTGGCCACGCATACCTGGGACCTGCCCTGGCACCGAACGCAGAAAGGGCTGGTGGGACGCCTCCTGGGCGGCTGGAGCGTCTCCGGAGTGTGGACCATCAATACCGGCCGCCTGTTCGCTCCCAGCCTTACAGGAGCGCCGCGGCAGGTGGCCTCGCGCCCCGACGTGGTGGGTGACTGGCGCCTGCCCAAGGATCAGCGCGCGCTGTTTCGCTACTTCCGCACCGAGGCCTTCGCGCGGCCGAAGGATTTCACTTACGGCAACGCCGGCAAGTGGGTGATCCGCGGGCCCGGCGCGCTCGACCTGGGCGCTTTCGCGTTGAAAGAGGTCCGCGTCCGCGAGACCATGCGAATCCAGCTTCGCCTGGAAGTCTTCAACGCCTTGAATCATCCGAACCTCGAGAGCATCAACACGCAGCTTGGCAACCGCGCCTTCGGCCAGGTGTCTGGCCTTGGCGCGCCGCGCTACCTGCAACTGGGCGCCAAGTTCCTGTGGTAGGAGTCGGAGAACAACACATGAAACAGAGACGAATCTTTTTGAAATCGGCAGTGGGAATGGGCGCCGGCGCGGCCATGGTCGCGGCCGCCGCGCCTGGCGGCCGCACGCTCGTCAAAGGCGGCGTACGTCTTGGCAACCTCTTCTTCAGCTCCGGACTGACCGGCCTCCGCCCCGAGGCGCGCAAGGACCCGAAGGCGCCCGCCGGCGACATCAAGGAGCAGACCGAGCGCATCCTCGAGGCGCACAAGGCCAACCTGGAAGCGATCGGCTCCTCGCTTGAAAACGTACTCAAGGTGACCGTGTTCCTGGCCGACGTCAGGGGCGAGAAGCAGGGGATGAACGAGGTCTACGCGAAGTACTTCCCGAAGAGCGCGCCCGCCCGCTCGGCGGTCGGCGTGAGCTTCCCCGACGACGCCACGCGGGTCGAGATCGAGCTGGTGGCCTGGGTGCCGTAGGGTAAGTCTCCCGACTTGCCATGACAAGTGGGGACACTTATCCTACTCGCGAACCCGCTTTACCAGCTCGTCCACCTTCTCGGCGACGATCTCTTCGACCGCGGCGCGGAACGGGCCCGGCTGGCCGTA
>JBBTDS010000734.1:8531-13660 GCA_038060875.1 Acidobacteriota bacterium
TCGCGGTCGAGAATCTCGAGCAGATGCCGGGCGTGCTGGCGCCTGATCGCGTCCTTGTCGTTCAGCCGCGCCTGTAGCTCCTGGCGCGCGGGCGGCGTTTGAAACGGCAGGTCCACGTGATCGAAGGCCGTTCGCAGCGGGCCGGCAACCGGGCGCATCTTACCGCCCACGACCTCCCGCACGGCGGTCGCCAGGATGCGCCCGTACATCGAGGCCAGCTCGACCGAGCGGCGCGGCAGCGGGTTGGCGTCGCCGCCGCAGCCGGCCACGAACAGCGCCGTCGCGCCCGGCAGCTCCTTCTCCAGCGCCTCCTGCGCGAAGCCGGCGTAGTCGCCGTTGATCTCCTGGCCCGAGAGGACGGTGTTGTGGCACGCGTATCCGAAGACGACCGCGCGCAGCTTGCCTTCGAGGTCGCGCACGGCGAGCACCGGAACGTCGTGGTCCACCGGCCCCGGCAGGTGGCGCAGCCCGACGCGCCGGCGGTTGACTGCAAAGCCCGCCAGCCCCTGCTCGAACGCCAGTTGCGCCGGCTTGAGGTCCGCGATGGCGCGGCCAATCACCTCGACGACCTGATCAAGCAGCCAGCCCGTGTACCGCGTGACCACCGCCGCCTGGTCGTCCTCCAAGACGTAGGCGGGCCGCAGCAGTTGCCCGGTGACGGGCCCGCTGTGCGTGTGCGAGGAGGTCAGCGCCAGCCGCGCCCGCACCACGCCGTACTTCTGCTCGACGCGGCCCGCGACGGTGGCGGCCATGTCGCGTGTGAAGCCCAGAAGGTCGGTGGTGACCAGCACCGAGGTGGCGCCGGTCTCATCCTCGAAGGCGAGCGCCTTGGCGTAGAGGTCGTGGAGAACGCCCTCGGAGGGCCTGGTGCGCGCCCCGTAGCCGGCCAGCCAGATGGGCTCCCGCGGCGTGATGACGACCTTGGCCACTCCGGCCTTCCAGTCGCCGGCGGCCTGCGCCGCCCACGCACACAGCGCAATCAGGACTGCTCGTCGAATTGTCCACATAAGGGTGAGTTTACACCGGCTCGTGCACCAGGTCGTTGAGCCGGCGGCGCGGCGTCAGTTCCGGTTGCTCTCCCGGGTAGCCGATGGGCAGGATCGCCACCGGCAGCAGGCTCTCCGGTGCGCCGATGGCGCGCCGCACCCCGTCGTCGTCGAACGCGCCCACCCAGCAGGTGGCGAGCCCCTGCGACGTGGCCGCCAGCATCGCGAACGTGCAAGCGATGGTGGCGTCCTGCACGGCGTACAGGCGCACGCCGCGCTGGCCGTAACGCCGCACCGCCCGCGCCGGGTGGGCGCAAAAGACCAGCGCCAGCGGCGCCTCGGACACGAACCACTGCTCCAACGCCGCCCGCGCCAGCGCCAGCCGGCGTTCCCGGTCGCGTACCACGTAAATCTCGTACGCCTGCAAGTCGCCGGCCGACGGCGCCTGGTTGGCCGCCTCCAGAATGGCGGTCAGTCTCTCTTCCTCTACTGGCGCTTCGCTGTAAGCGCGAATCGAGTTACGTGAGCGAACAACCTCGAAGAAGTCCATGTTCTACTTAGTACCCGAAAACCGCCACTTCCGGAATGCGCTGGAAGTGCTTCGGATTGCGCGTGACCAGCGGCATACCCCGCTCGATGGCCGTTGCCGCGATCCAGAGGTCATGGTCGCCGATTATTGAACCGGATTCCCTGAGCTTGCGGGCGATGCGCGACGCGCGCCAGGCGATGGCCGGGTCTGGCAGGATCAGCGAAAACCTGGACAAAAACAGCCGGCAGGCGTCTTCCTTCTCGGCGGGATAACCTTCGGCGAACTCCATCCACGTGAACAAGCTGATCCAAGGTGTCGCGCCGGGTTGACTGTCGAGGAAGCGAACCGCTCCCCGCGCGCGGCCGCCCGCCAGTTCACGCTGGAGGTCGATGAGAAAGGTGGTATCGAGCAGCACGGCGCGTTACCGCTCCCACCGCGACTTCGGCCGCGCCGTGCGCTTTCGGCGCTCGATCGCGCGCAAAGTGTCCGGCGCCAGCAGCACCTCAGGATGCTCCTTGACCAAGACGCGAAGACCTTCGAGCAGGCTCCGAGCATCCGGTGGCTGATCCTCCCAGCGGGCGCGTCGGACCACGCTGGAGAACGACTCCCGAGGGGGGCGCTTGGCCCGGCGCAGCTTCTCATAAGCGTCCAGCTCCAGGCTGATCGTCTTGATAGCCATGCATTAATCATGCATGAGGAGGCCTCAACCCGTCAAGACTGACGCCCGGGCACCGGGGGCGGGAATATAATACCTGCGGATGCCACCTGCGGCGCGCAGCGACAGCCCGGCCTGCCGGTTATGTGGACGCCGGTCGCGGCTCATCAGCCAGATGCTGGAGCTGTGCGGCGGGTGCATTCGCCTGCATCCGGATGAAGCGCTGCGGGTCGCAGGGGCGCTGCACGCGCAGACGCGCCGCGCCTTCGCACTGCCCCTCTCGCCGCCGCGGACGGAGGGCGGCGTGCAGTGCGCGCTGTGCACCCGCGAGTGCTTGATGGGCGAGGGTGAGCGCGGCTACTGCGGCCTGCGCACCGTTCGCGACCGCCGCCTGGTGCACCTGGCCGGCACGCCTGGCCGTGGCGTGCTCCACTGGTACCGCGATCCGCTCCCCACCAACTGCGTGGCCGACTGGGTCTGCACCGGCAGCCGCAAGCTCGGCTGCCACAACCTCGCCGTCTTCTATGCAAGCTGCACCTTCAACTGCCTCTTCTGCCAGAACTGGCACTACCGCGAGATCGACCCGGGCGGCCCCGGCCTGAGCGCCGAAGAACTGGCCAACACGGCCAACGCGCGCACCTACTGCGTCTGCTTCTTCGGCGGCGACCCCGCCTCGCAGATGCTGCATGCGCTGGCTGCGGCGCGCACGCTCGCCAGAAGGGGCGTCGTGGTCTGCTGGGAGACGGCCGGCACGTCGCACCCCAACCTACTCGACTACGCCGTCAGGCTGTCGCTTGAAACCGGCGGGTGCATCAAGTTCGATCTCAAGGCCTTTGACGAAACGCTGCACACCGTGCTGACCGGCGCCTCAAACCGTCGCACGCTGGAGAACTTCGCCCGCGCCGCTCGGCGCATTCCCGAGCGCCCCGAGCCGCCGCTGGTGGTGGCCAGCACGCTGCTGGTGCCCGGCTACGTCGATGCCCGCGAGGTGCGCGAGATCGCCCGCTTCATCGCCGCGCTGAACCCCGAGATCCCTTACGCCCTGCTGGGCTTCGCGCCGCACTTTTACATGCCGGACCTGCCGCGCACCTCGCTCCGCCACGCCCAGGACGCCGAGGCCGCCGCCCGCGCCGCAGGCCTCCGCAACGTGCGCATCGGCAACCGCCACCTGCTGGGCTCGGAGTACTGATAGTGACCGCTCCCCGCCCAGGGGGCGCCCGGTCGCGGCTCGGCAGAGGCAGGCCCGTTACCGAGCCGCGACCAACGGGAGCGGTCTGGGCTTGACGCCGGCGCGGGAGGGGGGTATATTTGCCGGTGAGTTTCTTGATGGAGGCGTGATCATGCGGATCAGCTTTTTCCGCTCCTGCCTGCTGGTTTTCTCGCTTGTCTGGGTGGCCGCCGCTCAAATCGGGACTTCGACCATCACGGGCCGGGTCTCCGATCCCAGCGGGGCGGTGGTGCCCGGCGCTTCGGTGACCGTGAGCAACATCGACACCGATTTCCGCTTCGCCGCCACGACGAACGAACAGGGGTTGTTCCGGGTGCCGTCCCTCCAGCCGGGCCGGTATCGCCTCAGCTTCGAAGCGGCCGGCTTCAAACGGCTGGTGCGCGACGGCGTCGTCGTGGGAGCCGAGGACACGCTGGCCGTAAACGCGACCCTGGAAGTGGGCAGCGTGGCCGAGTCGATCGAGATTAAGAGTTCGGCGCCGCTGCTTCAGACCGAGACGTCGTCGACCGGCACCCTCGTCGAGGGCAATTTCGCCTACAAAATGCCCTTCTTCCAGCGCACGATCAACTGGACCATGCACCTGGTGCCTGGGATGACCGCCGGCGGTTATGCCTATCCCAAGACGCTCGGCGCGTACCACATCGCCGGCCAGCGCAGCGGAGCAATCGGCATCTTCGAGGACGGCGTGGTGGCCAACGATCAGATGAGCGGCACCAATTCCATCAACTCCATTCTCAACTCGGTGGCCGAGGTAAAAGTGCTCACCACCACGCTGCCGGCCGAGTACGGGCATTCCGCCGGCGGCGTGGTCAGCATCGTGAAGAAAACGGGCACCAACGAGCTGCACGGGCTGGCCTCTTGGTACGGCCGCGGCCGCCGCATGCAGCATCGGAACTTCTTCGAGGTCAACCGGAACTCGCAGCCTACCCCCGATAACCCCAAGGGCCAGCAGATCTTCTACATGCTGCCGGACGCGAACGTGGGCGGGCCCGTCCTGGTGCCCAAGATCTACAATGGCCGGAACCGGACCTTCTTCTATTTCGGCTACCAAAAGATGATCGAGAAACAGACCAAGCAGTATCAGGGCACGGTTCCGGATGCCGCGATGAAGGCCGGCGACTTCTCGTTCGGCGGCATCGGCAATCCCATCTTCGACCCGGTCACCACGCGCCAGGCGGCCGACCGAACCTGGGTCCGCGACCCGTTTCCCGGCAACCGAATCCCGGTCAGCCGCTTAGACCCGGTGGCGCGCAAGGTGCTTGGAATCGACCCCTGGCACCCGCCCAACCGCACCGGGAGTTATAACGCCAGCGGGCCGGTCAGCAACCTGCTCTACGGCGAGCGCGCGCTCTCGTTCCGCGAGGATTACAACGGGCGGATGGACCACCAATTCGGCCCCAGTTTCAAGATCTACGGCAGTTACACCTATAACGAGGCGAACGGGCTGGGCCGGCCCACCAACATCCGCATCTGGGATTTCGACGGCAACCACGGCGACAAGTCGCCTTACACACAGCAGAACTACTCGCTTGGGAAGACATGGGTGATCAATCCCAGCACCATCAATGACGCTCGGATCGGGTATTTCCGGCGCCGCGATGACCGCTACGTTTTCTCCTATGGTAAGAACTACGCGGCGTTGCTGGGGATCCCCAGCGTATCCGCCGAGCTGCTGCCCTCATTCGGCAGTGGCGGCGATTTCTCGCCCGATTCGATTTACGGCCTGACCAC
>JBBTDS010000735.1:0-6728 GCA_038060875.1 Acidobacteriota bacterium
GCGAGCTGCGCCACGCGGGCGTCGCGGGTGTCGGTCACCACCGCGAAGTTGTTGCGCGAAGGGTCCACGCCGGCGGCCGAGGTGAACAGCGTCCGGCCCACGTTGGTGAACGACGGGTGGTTGAAGGCGTTGAAGAACTCGGCGCGGAATTGCAGCCGCAGCTTCTCGCCGAGGCGGAAGTTCTTGAACAGGGCCAGGTCCCACTTGTTGACGCCGGGGCCGCGCAGGCTGTTGCGGCCCATGTTGCCGAAGGTCCCCGAAGCGGGGCGGGCGAAGACGGCGCGGTTGAACCACTCTTCCAGCGTCCGCGGCCCGCGGGCGGAGGCGATCACGTCGGGCCGCTGGTTCTGAATGGCGCCGATGCCGGCTACGTCCGAGGTCAGGACCACGTCGAAGGTGCGGCCGGTCCACAGCCGGACGATGCCGCTCAACTGCCAGCCGTCGAGCAGCGGCCGCCATCCGGGGCGCGCCAGCGGACCGCGCGCCAGCCGCGGCACGCTCCAGATGAAACTCGAGGTGAAGATGTGCGTGCGGTCGGAGTCGGACGGGCTGCGCTCGGCGCGGGCGTCGCGGCTGTTGGGCGGAAGGTCGGTGTCGTTGCGGTCGCTGGAGGCGTTGTCGATGCTCTTGCCCCAGGTGTAGGCCAGGCCGGCCGTGAGCTTGCCCGCCAGCCGCCGGTTCAGGCCGACCTGGAGCGAGTGGTAAATGCTGGAAGCGGTGCTCTGCCGCTGTTCGATGCTGCCGTAACCGGGAAACGGGCGCACCGTGTTGACGTGGACCCTGCGCGCCGCCGCCGCGCCGGGCTCAGCGGAATTGATGTCGAGCGGCCGCAGCAGGTGCGTGCCGCGCGAGGCCACGTAGCTGACGTTGAGCACGGTGTGACGCCGCAGTTCGTGCTGCGCGCCCAGGCTCCATTGCTGCACCGTCGGCGCCTCGAGCGGCGTGCCCAGGGCCGTCAGGTTGGGCACGCTGGCCGGCGCTTCGCTGGCGCCAAGCTCGACGAACGACGGCTGCTGGAGCGTGACCGACCGGGAGAACGGCGGGTTGTCGAACGAGTTGTTGATGAAGGTCCCGATCAGCGGGCGGGTGTAATAGACGCCGTAGCCGCCGCGCAGCGCCGTCTTCCGTTTGCCGAACAGGTCCCAGGCGAAGCCGAAGCGCGGTCCCAGCAGGTGGGTGTGGTTCCCGGTGACCCGCCGCCCGTAAGGCGAGGTCTTGCCGGCCAGCACGATCCCGTTCAGGGGATCGCCGGCGCCCGGGACCGGGCGGCCATTGGCCGGGTTCATCTGGGGCGCGCGCGCCGCCTCCCAGCGGTGCGGCAGGAAGTTGGCGAGCATGTCATTGAGGTCGTAAGGGTTGAAGTAATTCGACCAGCGCAGGCCCAGGTTCAGCGTCAGCCGGCTGGTGACCCTCAGGTCGTCCTGGAGGTAAGCCTCGAGCATGGCGAAGCGCGCGTCGGAGAAAATGACCTTCTCCACCTCGCTGTAAGTGAGCGGGAGGCCGAGCAGCAGGTTAGCCACCGGGTGGCGGGCGAAGCCGGTCGAGAACGAGAACGCGCCGTTGGTGTTGGGCGAGAACGGCTGCTCGCGGTTGCCGCCGTAGGAGTAGAAGACGCCCGTCTTGAAAAGATGCCGGCCGGCGATCCTGGTCAGGTTGTCGCTGAACTCGAGGACGAACAGTTGCTTGCCGCCGCCGCGCGGCACGTTGAGCGCGGCATAGCCGGAGCCCAGGGTGATGGCCGGGATGAGGTTGCCGCGGTTCTCGGGGAAGATCTCCGGTATGGTGAGGCCCAGCCGCCCGCGGCCGGCCAACTCCGAGACCGACCCCATCGCGAACAGCCGCCGCGACCAGGTGAGGCTGAACTGGTTGAGCAGCGCGGGACTAATGACGTTGGTGAGGTTGGCGACGAAGTTCTTGCCGGGCCGGTCGGAGGTGGTCGCGCCGATGCCCGGGAACCGCGTGGTGATGCTCGTGTAGCCGGAGCCGCCGTACGGGTTGCGCACGTCGGCGGTGTCCTGCAGGTAGCGGCCGTAAACCTTGAAGTTGGGCGAGAAGGCGTGGTCGATGCGGACCAGCTCCTCGCGCCAGTGCTGCTGGCTGGGGGCCGCCGAGGTGTAGTTGATGGCGCCAGGGCCGCGGAAATTCGGCAAGGGGAACAGATCGAGGAGCTTCCGCGCGTTGGGATCGATGCGCGAGTCAGGGATGATCCCGTTGGGAAAACCGGCGCCGGTGGTCGGGTCGATCACCGGGTCGTCCTCGGTGCCAAAAGCGCCGTCGCGGCCGGGGCCGAGCGCGCGGAAGTCGCCGCGGCGCTCCTCGGCGGTGGGCACGGTGGTGTTGACGGCGCTGGCGCGGATGCTGATGCGATTCAACTCCTGGGTGAGGAAGAAGAAGGTCTGCTTGCGGTCGCGGTTGTAACCCGGGAACGACAAGGGACCGCCGAGGGTCCAGCCGAAGTTGTTGAGCTTGAGCGGCAGCACCTGGTGGGAGAAATAGTCGCGGGCGTCGAGCGCGTCGTTGCGGAAGAACTCGTAGAGCGAGCCGTGGAGGTTGCGCGTGCCGCTGCGGGTGACGACATTGACCTGGGCGAAGCCGCCGCGGCCGTACTCGGCCGAGAAGGTCGAGGTCAGCACCTTGAACTCGGCGATGGTCTCCACCGAGGTGAAGGTGTTGAGCGCGCTGGAGCCGACGATGACATCTGCGTTGTTGCCGCCGTCGATGTTGAAGTTGGAGGAGGAGCTGCGCCCGCCGTTGATCGAGACCGAGGGGTTGGTGTTGGGATCGGCGCGATCGGGCATGTCGGAGGCGACGCCGGGGATCAGCTCCAGCAGCGTCATAAAGGAGCGCCCGTTGAGCTGCAACTCGGTGACCTGCTCGCCGGTGATGACGGCGCCCTGCTCGGAGGATTCGGCCTGGACCTGTTCGGCGCTTTCGGCGACAGTCACTTCTTGCGTGAGCTCGCCGACTTCGAGCCGGACATCGGCGGCCGCCTGCTCGCTGACGTGAAGCTGAATGCCGGTGCGTACCGCCTTCTTAAAACCCGGGTGCGCGACCGTCACCTGGTAGGCGCCGACGGGGAGAAGGGGAAAGAGATACGAGCCGTCGGTGCGGGTCGCAGTCTTGCGGACGGCGCCGGTCTCGGCGTGAAGCGCCACGACTTCGGCCCCGGTCACGGCCGCGCCGCTCGCGTCGGTGACGCGGCCGCCCAGGCTGCCGCTGGCCTCCTGGGCCGGCAGCAGCACCGGAAGCATGACAGCGAGGAGAGCACTGGCCGCCCGCATGAGTTTCCGAACCGAGTCTAGCACTGGATGGCCGCGCGGCGGGTTTGACACCCCCGCGGAGGCCACCCTATACTGGAACTTAGCGAAAAATCTGTGCCCGGGGGGCGTGCGTCTCATCGGGGCGGGTAATGTTATGCCGAAGCGTACGTATCAACCGAACAATCGCAAGCGAGCCAAGACACACGGCTTCCGGAAGCGGATGAGTTCCAAGGACGGGCGGGCGGTGCTGGCGCGGCGCCGGGCCAAGGGGCGCTGGAAGCTGACGGTCAGCGATGAGCGATCTGTCCGCCTGGCAAAGTAATCCAATCGAAGCGTCCAAGCGTAGTTTATCGTTTCCCAAGAGCGCGCGGATCCTGCGAACCGCGGATTTCCGCCGTGTCTACGACGAAGGCTTCCGGGTGTCGAGTCCCTACTTCACCGCGTTCTGCGCGGCGGCCAAGGAACCCAGAGGACCGCGAATCGGCCTGTCCGTTTCGCGCGCGACCGGCAAGGCGGTGATTCGCAACCGGGTCAAGCGGCGGCTGCGCGAGGCGGTGCGGCGTGAACTCTGGCGGTTGGAGCCGCGGTGGGAGATCGTGATCAACGCCCGCCAGGCGGCGCTGACGGCGCCGTTGGCCGAGCTCAGGCGAGCCATGGAGAGGCTGTTTTCCAGATGTCAGAGCTGATGCCGGCAAGCCGGCCGGCGCCGGGGTTGTGGTCGCGCGTGCTGATGGCGCTGCTGCGCTCTTATAAGGCGGCGATCTCGCCGTTGCTGCCCTCGGCCTGCCGGTTCCACCCCACCTGCTCGGAGTACATGATGGAGGCGGTCGCCCAGCACGGCGCGGGGCGCGGCATCTGGATGGGAACGAAGCGGCTGTTGCGTTGCCATCCGTTCCGTGAAGGCGGCTTCGATCCGGTGAGGTAGGGCAGGCGAGCAATCCAATGGCGGAAACAGGCGGTCCCAACAAACCCAAGCGAGGCCTCGGTCCGGAGGAGCCGCAGATGCAGTGGCGTCTGCTGCTGGCGTTCCTGCTGACGGGGCTGGTGATGTTCCTGACGCCCTACCTCTACCAGAAGTTCTACGGGCCGCCGCCCAAGCCGGCCCAGAAGGCGCCGGCGGCCCAGAAGGAGGCGGCGCCGCCCGCGCCGGCGGCCACTCCGGTGAAGGAAGCGGCAGGCCGGAAGCCTGCCACAACGGCGGCTAAAAAGGCGGCGGGCCAAAGGCCTGCCCCAGTGGCCGCCCAGAAAGAAGAGACCTTTGCCATCGAGACGGATCTCTACCGGATCGAGCTGTCAAACCGCGGTGCGGTCGTCCTGCGCTGGGTGCTGAAGAAGTACAACGACAGCGCCGGCAAGCCGCTGGAGCTGGTGAACACGGCGGCCGCCGGGAAGACCGGGCATCCGTTCTCGTTCGCGTTCAAGGACCGCAAGCCCGCGGTCGATGTGAACAAGGTTCTCTACGTGGCCAGGCCGGCCGCCGATTCGCTCGGCATCGAGTACGAGTACTCCGATGGCCTGGTGGCGGCGCGGAAGGCGTTCCGGTTTGAACGGAAAAACTACCTGTCGCGGTTCGTCTCCGAGGTCAGCGAGGGCGGCGCGGGCGTGCCGCACCTGGTCGAGTGGCGCGGAGGGTTCGGCGATCCGGCGGTGGCCAACCCGGCCGCCAGCGGGCGCACCCTGTACTACGATCTGGCCGCCGGGAAGCTGAGGGTCAACGAGGCCAAGGCGGCCAAGGACGGGCCGGTCAGCACCTCGGGCCACTATTCGTTCGCGGGCATCCAGGACACCTACTTCGCGGCCGTTTTCCTGCCGCCGCGCGACGGGCAGATTGAGATCCGGACGCTGAGCGACACCGTGCGCGGGGAAATGAACGCCAAGGAGGAGCCGCACGTCGGGGCGGGTATCGGCGGGGCCGCCCGCAATGAGTTCGCCGTCTTTGTGGGTCCGAAGAACGTGGACATCATGCGCCAGGTGGACCCCAAGCTGGAACAGGTGGTCGATTTCGGCACCTGGTTCGGCTTCATCGCCAAGCCGTTGTTCCTGATCCTGAACTGGGCCAACAACGGCTTCGTCCACAACTACGGCTGGTCGATCGTGCTGCTGACCGCCTTCATCAACTTCGCGCTGCTGCCGCTTAAGTTCTCCAGCATGAAGTCGATGAAGCGCATGCAGGCGCTCCAGCCGCAGATCAAGGCCATCCAGGATCGCTACAAGGGCATCGGCCTGCGCGACCCGCGCAAGGGGCAGCAGAACCAGGAGACCATGGATCTCTACAAGAAGCACGGCGTGAACCCGATGGGCGGCTGCCTGCCGATGGCGCTCCAGATCCCGTTCTTCATCGGCTTCTACAACGTACTTATGGTGGCCATCGAGATGCGCGGCGCGAGCTGGCTCTGGGTGAGCGACCTGTCGCAGCCGGAGAACCTGCCCATCCGCATCCTGCCGGTCACGATGATCATCTCGCAGTTCGTCATGCAGAAGATGACGCCGACCACCAGCGCCGACCCGGCCCAGCAGAAGCTGATGCTCTTCATGCCGCTGGTGTTCGGCTTCATGTTCTACCACTTCTCCAGCGGGCTGGTGCTCTACTGGCTGACCAGCAACCTGGTCGGCATCGCCCAGCAGTGGTTCATTAACAAGACCAGCCCCGTCCCCGCGGTTGTCGTACAATCGGAGGCTAAAAAGAAAAAGGGGACCCGGTGAGCGAGAGAAAGTACACGGTGGCCGCGCTCGAGCCGCGGCTCGATCATTTCCTTGTCCCGCTGCTGCGCCACGCCAGCCTGCGGCTGCGATTCGAACTCAGCCAGGACGAGAACCGTCATCCCGATTTCGAGAACCCGGACGTGGTGGTGAAGTTCTCCGGCCCGGACGACGATCTGCTGCTGGAGAACAAGGCCGAGCTGCTGCTGGCGCTCGAGCACCTCACCATGGAGATGCTGCGGATGCCCCCGGAAGACCACACCCGGCTCTGCTTCGATGCCAACGATTACCGCGTGCTGCGCATCGAGGAGCTGCGCATGAGCGCGGCGACGGCCGCCGACCGGGTGCGGCGCAGCGGCATCCCGTTCCGGTTCAACCCGATGACCAGCCGGGAGCGGCGCATCATTCACCTGGCGCTGCGGGACGAAGCGGCGGTGCGCAGCGAGAGCGAGGGGATCGGCCCCGGACGCCGGGTGGTGATTTTCCCGGCCGGCTGACCGCTCCCTACGGTCGCGGCTCGGCAGAAGCGCGCCATCGGCCGGCCATGAACCTCCAGGACACCATCGTCGCCATCTCAACGCCGCCGGGGCGCGGCGGGCTGGGTATCGTGCGTCTCTCCGGCGCACAGGCGCGGGAGATCGCCGCCCGGCTGCTGCGCTTCCCCAAACCGCCGGAGTGGAAGAGTTGGGCGGCCGCGCTGGCGGAACTCCCCGATGCCGCCGGCCACACGGTGGACGAAGTGGTGGTGACCTTCTTCGAGCGGCCCCG
>JBBTDS010000735.1:6828-8216 GCA_038060875.1 Acidobacteriota bacterium
TCGCGCCGGATCGCACCGCTGAAGGAGCAACTGCTGGAGCTGATCGCGCTGCTGGAGGCGGGCATCGACTTCGCCGAGGACGATGTGAGCGTGGCCTCGACCGGGGAGATCCTCGGCCGGCTGGAGCCGGTCACAAGCGGCCTCTCGCGGCTGGTCGCGAGCTTCGAGTACGGAAAACTGGTGCACACCGGCCTGACGCTGGCGATCGTAGGGCGGCCCAACGTCGGCAAGAGCAGCCTGTTCAACCGGCTGCTGGAGCAGGACCGCGCCATCGTCACTGAGATCCCGGGCACGACGCGCGACCTGGTCTCCGAGGCGACGGCGCTGGGCGGCATCCCGGTCAAGTTGGTGGACACGGCTGGCATCCGCGCGGGCCAACAGGGCCTGGTGGAGATGCTGGGGATCGAGCGCAGCTTTCAGGCGATGGCCGACGCCGACCTGGCGCTGGTGGTGCTCGATCTGTCCGTGCCGGTCGAGGCGGAGGATCTTGCGCTCATTGAGCGCGCCCGCCAGCAGGGCCGCTCGGTGCTGGTGGGCAACAAGTGCGACCTGCCGCGCCGCGCCGGGATCGGCGACGAGCTGGTGATAGTCTCAGCGCTGACCGGCGAGGGCATCGAGGCGTTGCGCGCGCGCATCCTGGAGACGCTCGCCCCGGCCGGCGGCCTGGAGCAAGAGGCCGGCTTCATCACCTCGATCCGCCACGAGCGGCTGCTCCGCGAGGCGCTCGAGTACCTGGAGAAGGCGCGGACGGCGGCGGCCGGGAGCGTCCACCACGAGCTGCTGCTGCTCGACCTCTACGGCGCCTTGCAGGCCCTCGACGCCATTACCGGGGCCACCACTGCCGAGGACATCCTGAACCGCATCTTCGCCACGTTCTGCATTGGGAAGTGAGAGCGACGTACCGCTCCCTGCGGTCGCGGCTCAGTAACTCTGCCGAGCCGTGACCGAAGGGAGCGGTCTCTAAAGATCCGCGAAAAACGCCGAAGCCGAGACGGTGAATCCAGGCAGGATATCAGGGGCCTCCAGCGGCTCGTCGCCGGTCAGCTCCCGCACTCCCTCGGCCGTATAGACCTGAATCATCCGCAGCTCCGGGTACGCCACCCACACGGCGCTGGCCCCGTGTTGCAGGTACAACTGCACCTTGGCCCGCAGGACCTTCGCCGGCTCGGAGGATACCACCTCGATAGCGATATCCGGGCAGATAGGGATCAGGCCGCTGTGCCCCGGTTGCAGACGACCTTTCAGGACAACACTGACGTCGGGCATCGGTGCGTCGTGCGGGCCCAGCCGGTACGGCGTCTCGCTCATGACCCGCCCTATCGGATTCCGCTCGAAATACGCTCCGAGCTTCTGGTTGAAGTTCGACTTGACGATTTCGTGGGGCTGCC
>JBBTDS010000735.1:8316-11382 GCA_038060875.1 Acidobacteriota bacterium
AAGGACACCGAGGGCTGGGAGATGATCCGCACCCAGGGCCGGGACACGTTTGTGGTCGAGGACGGCGTGCTGCGGACCACCGGCGCCAAGGGGATGATCTGGTACACGCGGGAGAAGATCGGCAGCGCCATCCTGCGCGTGGTCTACAAGATGTCGAACGAGAAGGGCAACTCGGGCGTCTTCATCCGCATCCCCGAGCCGCCCAAGACCGAGGGCGACGCCATCCACCGCGGCATCGAGGTCCAGATCGACAACAACGACAACGACTGGCACTCGACCGGCGTGCTCTACTCGATGACCCAGGCCAAGGCGCGGCCCTATAAGCCGGCCGGCGAGTGGAGCACGATGGAGATCACCATCGACGGCCCGCGCACCATCGTGCATGTGAACGGCGTGCTGGTCACCGACTACGACGGCTCCGCGCCGGTGCCGCCGCAGAAGTTTCCCTATGAGCCCAAGCGCGGCCCGCGGCCCGACTCGGGTTACTTCGGCATGCAAGGGCACGACGACCGGGCCACCATCTACTTCAAGGAAGTGAGTGTGCGGCCATTGGGCCAGAAGTAGGCAGTGAGCACTTTCTGCGTCCAGAACTTCGGCTGCCGGGCCACCCAGGCCGACGGCGCGGCCATCGAGTCCCAGTTGCTGGGGCGGGGCTACGCGCTCGCCGGGCGGCGGCAGGCGGAGCTGGTGATCCTGAACTCCTGCACGGTGACCGCCACCGCCGATGAAGACGTCCGGCAGGCGGTGCGGCGCGTGCGGCGCGAGAATCCCACGGCGCGCATCCTGGTGACCGGCTGCTACGCGCAGCGTGCGCCGGAGGAACTGGCCGCGCTGCCCGGGGTCTTCTGGGTGGTCGGCAATTCCCACAAGGCGCTGATTCCGGAGATGCTCGCGGAGGCCGGCCTCGCCTATCACGGGCAGATCTACGTCGGCGACCTCAACGCGCAGCAGGCGTTCCTGGCGGCGGCGGTCGAAGACGCAGCCGGGGACCGCACCCGGCCCAACCTCAAGATCCAGGACGGGTGCGACTGCCGCTGCTCGTTCTGCGTCATCCCGTCGGTGCGGGGGCGCAGCCGCAGCGCGCCGGCGGATTGGGTGGTCGAGCAGGTGCGCGGGCTCGGCCGCCGCTACCGCGAGGTGGTGCTGAGCGGGATCAACCTGGGCCGCTGGGGCCGCGAACCAGGCGGCGCGATGCGCCTGGCCGGCCTCCTGCGCCGCCTGCTGGCGGAGACCGAAGTCCAGCGGTTGCGGCTCAGCTCCATCGAGCCGATGGACTTCTCCGATGAGCTGCTGGAGCTGATGGCCGCCTCGCCCCGCATCGCCCGTCACGTGCACGCCCCGCTCCAGACCGGCTCGGAAAGCGTGCTGCGGCGCATGCGCCGCCGCTACCGCGCGCGTCATTACGAGGACCGCATCCGCGAGGCCCGCGCGCTGATGCCCGACGCCGCCATCGGCGCCGACGTCATGGTGGGCTTCCCCGGCGAAACCGCGGAGGAGTTCGAAGAGAACCGGCGGTTCATCGAGAGCCTGCCGTTCACCTACCTGCACGTGTTCACCTACTCGGAGCGTCCCGGCACCGAGGCGGCAGCCGCGCCAGCACACGTGCCGATGCCGGTGCGCAAGGAGCGCAACCGCATCCTGCGCGAGCTGGCCGCGGAGAAGAACCTGGAATTCCGCCGGCGGATGGTGGGCAAGACGCTGTCGGTTGTAACGCTGGAAGAAACCGGCGCCGCGCTCAGCGACAACTACCTGAAGGTGGAGCTGGTGCGTCCGAGAGTGGCAAACCAGCTCATCGAGGTGGAGATCGGCGGCGTGACGGACAGCGGGGTCTCGGAGGTCAGGCCGGAGCCGCCAGCTTCTTCAGCAGGCGCTCGTTGAGGGCGATCCCGAGGCCGGGGCGTTCGGAAAGCGCGAGGTAGCCGCCGGCCATCTGCTCGGGCGGATCGACCAGCTCGGCGCGCCAGGCCACTTCGCCGAAGGCGTACTCAAGGATCTGGAAGTTGGGCATGGCGGCGCAGACGTGAGCGGCGGCGATGTTGCCCACCGGGCTGGCCGGCCCATGCGGCGAGACCGGCATCGCGGCGGCCTCCGCCAGCGCGGCGATCTTCTTCAGTTCGAGCATGCCGCCGCAGTACTTCACGTCCGGCATGAGGATATCGACCGCGCCCGCGGCCACGTAAGGGTAGAAGCCCTTGAGGCCGTAGATGGCCTCGCCGCCGGCGGTCGGCATGCGCGCGGCGCGGTTGATGGCGGCCAGGTTTTCGAGCGGGCGCGCCGGGGTCACTTCCTCGAGCCAGAACAGGTTGAGCGGCTCCAGGCGGCGGGCCAGATCCAGGCCGCGCTCCAGATCGAAGTGGCTGTGTGCGTCGATCAGGAGGTCCGCCTTCGGGCCAATAGCGCGGCGCACCGCGGCGGCGCTCTCAATGCCCAGCCGGGTGAACTCCTCCAGCCGGGCCGGGTCGGCGCGCCTGGGCATGCCGTCGAAGGGCGCCAGCTTGACGGCGTCGAACCCGGCCTTCACCGCGCGTTCGGCCATTTGTGCGAAGCCGGACGGCGAGCGGTCCTCGGTGGAGCGGTTGATGTTGGCGTAGTTGCGAATGCGCGCGTGGAGGCGGCCGCCGAGCAGGTCATACGCGGGGACGCCGGAGACCTTGCCGCGGATGTCCCAGAGGCACTGTTCCAGGCTGCTCAGGGCGATGGCGGCCACGCTGCCGCGGCGCGCGATCTCCGGCTCGGCCGCCATGCGCGGTCGCTCGATGTCGAAGATGCTGCGGCCCTTGAACAGCTCGAAGAACCGGCGGATCAGGGCGACCTTGGCGTCGTCGGAGCCGCCGTGCGAGGCATCGCCAATGCCGGTGACGCCCGCGCTGGTGCTGAGGCGCGTGAGGAGCCAATCGCCGCGCCGATTGACGTGCACGCGGAAGATTTCCAGGCCGGTGACGGTGATGCCGGCCGCGCGCGGGTCGGGCGCCGCCGCCGCCAGAGGGGCCGCGATCAGGGATTGCAGCAACTGCCGCCGCTTAGGCTCGCTCATCTGGAATAGGATATACCTATGGACCGACGTCA
>JBBTDS010000735.1:11482-13124 GCA_038060875.1 Acidobacteriota bacterium
CGCCTGGGCCGCACCAACTACATGCTTTCCGAGGTTGTCTGCGGGGGCAACACCATCTCGCCCGAGAGCTACGGGCACGTCGAGCTGGCCATCGACATGGGCCTGAACTACCTCGATACGGCGGCGGCCTACGGGCGCGGCCGCAGCGAGGAGGGCTACGCCCTAGTCATCGCCGGCGCGAAGCGTGAGCGGGTCTTCCTCAACACCAAGGTCAGCCCGTGGATCGACAACCGCAACAAGCTGTTCAAGGACATCTTCGCCAGCCTTCCGGACCCGGAACAGAAAAAGCTACAGGCGGAAGTGCGCGAGTACCTGGACGAAACGCGGGCGCTGGAGCCAGACTACTTCTGCGATTACTTTTCGGGCCAGAAGGCCCAACTGGAGAGCGTGGCCCTGAGCAACGTGATGGAGCGGCGCTTCGGCGAGCGCATCGACCGCCGGAAGAACTACCGCGACATCGTCATCGAGTCGGTCGAGGCCAGTCTGCGGCGCCTGAAGACCGACTACCTGGACCTGCTGATGTGCCCGCACGGCGCCAACAGCGGCGAGGAGGTCACGCGGTTCCCGGAAATCTTCGAGGCGTTCGAGTCGCTGAAGAAGGCCGGCAAGGTGCGGCACCTCGGCGTCTCGGCGCACAGCGACCCGGCCGGCGTGCTGAGGGGCGCGGTGAAGGCGAAGGTCTACTCGGCGGCGATGATCGCCTACAACATCATCAACCACCGCTATGTGGACGCGGCGCTGGAGGAGGCGGCGCGGGCCGACCTGGGCGTGATCGCGATGAAGGTGGCGCGCCCGGTGCATCCCGGGCGGGCGAAAGCGGCCCCGGTCGATCCGGCGCGGCTGGCGCGACTGGAGAAGGCGGTCCCCGGCGACATGAAGGTCCCGCTGAAGGCCTATTCCTGGGTGCTCCGGAACAAGCGCATCACGGCGGTCAACTCCGAGCTGGTCAGCGCCGAGATGGTCAAGGAGAACCTGGGGCTGGCCGGGCGGCGGATCTGAGGGCGGCCGCGGCGCAGATTAAATTGGTGAAAGCGTAGCCTGTCACCGAATTAGCGGTTCGGTGATACTGTAAAGCTATGTCCAACACTGCTCTGATCAGAGAAGCCCTGGCCGCGGGCGAGGGCATTGTGCGGCTGGCGCCGTGCTGGGTGCCGCGCGCGTTCCTGATGCCGGGCGGCCGGCTGAAGCTCGATCCGCGCGACCTGTACGCGCTCGGCGCCCACCGCGGCGGCATCGACGAGCGCTGGTTCAGCTCCACAACCAACGCCGACAACGGCCCCGGCACGCCCGCGGACGAAGGCCTCAGCTACGTGGCCATCAATGGCAAGCGGGCGCTGTTCCGCGAGGCCATCGAGACGCTCGGCGACGAGTTCCTCGGCGCCGACGCGATGCGGCGCTACGGCGGCTTCAACCTGTTGTGCAAGTTCTTCGACAACCTCGGGCCGATCCCCCACCACATGCACCAGGGGGACGAGCACGCGGCGCGCGTCGGCCACAAGGGCAAGCCCGAGGCCTACTACTTCCCGCCGCAGTACAACGTCAAGGAGAACAACTTCCCTTACACCTTCATGGGTCTCAACCCCGGCGCCACCAAGGACGACGTACGGCGCTGCCTGGAGCGCTGGAACGAGGGCGACAACGG
>JBBTDS010000736.1:0-3739 GCA_038060875.1 Acidobacteriota bacterium
ACCGTTTGAGACGGGAACCGATCACGGTCTTGCGTGCAGCTTCGATGACGCCCGAGCCCACAAACAGATGTTGGCGGCGAAACTTAGGATAGCGCATGCGTTTGGCGTTCTTCTCAAAGTAGTCCGCCTCGATGCGGATCTTCTCGGCCACCTCGGGATTGCCGGTATCGATGGACCGCAACAACTCCACCAGCTTTTCGATTTCCCCCTTGTCGAGCAGGCGCTGCTGGTGGATCTTCATCCACGCTTTCTGGCTGACTTCGTCGTGGGGGTGCAGCCGGCGAGCCAACTCCCACAGATGCTGGCGCGCGTGGTAGAGGTCGACACTCTGAATCGCGCCAGGGAAGTGTTCTGCGGCAAGATTCCAGATCCATTCGGCGCCGTCCCCCACAACGACTTTCTTCTGCGCCCGGCTCCAGCCGCGTTTCCAGGCCTCCAAATAGATCCGCTTGCCAAACTCTTCGGCGGTCTCGATGGCTCCGGTATAGGTGGTGGAATCCGGATCGCGGATCGGGTAGCCCTCCTGGTCCCAGGTGGTCTGGGTGAACACACATCCCAACTTGGCTTCGCGCGTAAAAAGGAAACCCGCCACAAGCCACTTCCACGTCGCGCACCCTAGCACGGCGGGGGTGGGGCGAGATGGGGGCCGCCCGCGCTACCATGAGGGTTTCGCCCATGCCGCTCTATCAAGCCGTGGTCCTCGCGCTCGTGCAGAGCCTGACCGAGTTTCTGCCCGTCAGCAGCACCGCCCACTTGACGCTGGCGCCGTGGCTGCTGGGCTGGCGCGACCCCGGGCTGACCTATGACATTGCGCTGCACCTGGGTACACTGGCGGGGCTGATCGCCTATTTCTTCCGCGACTGGCTCCAGTTGGCGGCTCAGGGCTTCGGCCTGCGCTGGTGGAACCGCGACGCGGAGCTCGGCCGGAATCCGAGGCTGCTATGGTGGCTGGCGGCGGCCACCCTGCCGGCGGCGCTGTTCGGTTACTTCTTCCAGGAGCAGGCGGAGACCGCCTGGCGCAGCCCGTTCGTCATCGGCGGCATGCTGATCGGCATCGGGCTGCTGATGTACGTGGCCGACCGGCTCAGCCAGGCCGGCCGGGACGTGGGCGGGATCTCGCTGGCCGACTCCATCCTCATCGGCCTGGCCCAGGCGGTGGCCATCATCCCGGGGACCTCCCGCAGCGGGATCACCATTTCCGTCGGCCTGTTCCGCAACCTCAACCGGGCGGCGGCGGCGCGTTTCTCCTTTCTGCTCTCGACCCCGGCGCTGGCGGGGGCGTCGCTGAAGGCCTGGCTGGATGTTCGCGCCGCCGGCGGAATCCAGCCCGGCATGGAGACGGCGTTCCTGGTGGGCGTGGCGGTCAGCGCGGTGACAAGCTGGCTGGTCATCGCCTTCTTCCTGCGCTTCCTCAGGACCCACACCCTGCAATTCTTTGTTTACTACCGCGTTATTTTTGGCATAATAGTGATTGCTCTGGCTCTTACCGTCCGCCGCTGAAGCGGAATGAACGACCTGACCGCGGCACCGCGCTCGCGCCGCAGCGAGCTGGCCGGATTTCTGTTCCTGATCCTGGGCCTGCTCATGTGGCTGAGCCTGCTCTCCTACAACCCAGGCGATCCGTCCTGGAACACGGCCACCGGCGCCAGCCCCAGGAACCTGATCGGCCCGGCGGGATCGCTGCTCTCCGACCTGTTTTTCCAGGCGTTCGGCGTGTGGTCGTTGTCCCTGCCGGTCGTGCTGCTGATGCTGGCCTGGAACCGGGTGCGCACGGGAAGGATGGGGCCGCTCATGCTGCGCCTGGCCGGTTTCGCCCTGCTGGTGCTGAGCGGCTGCACGGCCTTCGAGCTGGGGCCGAAATGGCTGCTGTACGGCGACATCCCGAGCGGCGGCCTGGCCGGCACGCTGCTGGCGGAGCTGCTGATCTCCCTGCTGAACACCACCGGCGCGGCTATTGTCACCGGAGCCTGCGCGGTGGTGGCGCTGTACCTGCTGTCGAGCTTTTCGCTGCTGGCCGCCTTCCGCGGGTCGGCGGGGCGCTGGCGCGTCTGGCGCGCCAGCCGCGGGCCGGCGATCCCGCTCGAACCGGAGCCGGCGGCCAGGGTGATCCGGGAGGCGCCTCCGGTGGTGGTTGAGGAACCGCCGATCGCGCCGCCGCTGGAGCCGGTGGTCAAGGAGATCCCCATCCGGACACTGGACGACCTGCCGCCGGAGCCGAAACTGGCGCCGGCGGCGCCGGAGGCCCGGCCCGAGCGCGCGGCCCAGCGCGCCCGCCGCCAGTACGCGCTTCCCTCCACCGAGCTGCTGAACGAACCCGCCGGCCGCAACGCCTACGACGAGCAGGAGCTGAAGGAGACCGCGGCGCGGATAGAGTCCAAGTTCCGCGAGTTCGGCGTGCTCGGCGCGGTGGTGCAGATCAACCCGGGGCCGGTGGTCACCACTTTCGAGTTCAAACCGGAGGCGGGCATCAAGTACAGCCGCATCACCACGCTGACCGAGGATCTGTGCCTGGGGCTGCAAGCCGAGTCGATCCTGATCGAGCGCATCCCCGGCAGGCCGACGGTCGGCATCGAGGTGCCCAACTCGAAACGCGAGCTGATCGGCCTGCGCCAGGTGTTGGAGTCGGAGGAGTTCTCCCGCGGGCCTTCGCGGCTGACAGTCCCGCTCGGCAAGGACATCAGCGGGCGGATCAAGGTGGCCTCGCTCGAGTCGATGCCGCACCTGCTGATCGCCGGCTCGACCGGCTCGGGCAAGAGCGTCATGCTCAACTCGCTGATCATGTCGGTGCTGTTCAAATCGACGCCCGACGAGGTGCGGATGATACTGGTGGATCCCAAGCGGCTGGAGCTGGGGCTCTATGAGGGCATCCCGCACTTGCTCACGCCGGTGATCACCGACCCGCGCAAGGCCACCAACGCGCTGCGCAACGCGGTGCTCGAAATGGAACGGCGGCTGAGGCTGCTGGCCTCCCAGAGCGTGCGCAACGTGGAACAGTTCAACCGCAAGGTGCGGCGGCTGGAGCACCAGCCGATCAGCCTCTTCGAGGAGGAGCGCGAGCTGGAGGACCTGGAGCCGCTGCCGCACGTGCTGGTGGTGATCGACGAGCTGGCCGACCTGATGATGGTGGAGCGGCAGAACGTCGAGCAGTCGGTGACGCGGCTGGCGCAGATGGCGCGAGCGGTCGGCATGCACCTGGTGCTGGCCACGCAGCGGCCGAGCGTGGACGTGGTCACCGGGCTGATCAAGGCGAATTTCCCGGCCCGCATCAGCTTCCGGGTGGCCACGCGGGTGGACTCGCGCACGGTGCTGGACGTGATGGGGGCCGAGCACCTGCTGGGCAAGGGCGACATGCTGTTCCTGCCGCCGGGCTCCTCGCGGCTGACCCGCGTGCACGGGCCGCTGGTGACCGAGAGCGAGATCAACCGGGTGGTGGAGTTCTGGAAGGCCCAGGCCGATCCCGACTACGACGAGTCCTTCCTGATCGCCCCGCCGTCGGAGGAAGAGGAGGGCGCCGAGGGCGAGGAGATCTCTGGCGAGCAGGACCCGCTCTACCGCGAGGCGGTGCGGGTGGTGCTGGAGATGGGCAAGGCCTCCACCTCGACGTTGCAGCGCCGGCTGCGGCTCGGCTACGGGCGGGCGGCCCGCATCCTGGACGTGATGCAGCGCGAGGGCATCATCGGCCCGCCCGACGGCAGCAAGCCGCGCGACGTGCTGAAGCGGCCCGAGTGGCTGGACGAGG
>JBBTDS010000737.1:0-1400 GCA_038060875.1 Acidobacteriota bacterium
CTATGTAGGTGTTGTCCACCAGGCGGGTGGGACCGTTGCGGCTGAAGCCGATGCGCATGCCGCTCTGGAACCATAGGTTGGTCGGTCCGGTGGGGTCGTCAGAGATCATCCCGATGCCGAGTTCGTTCGGCTTGGGGAGCTGCCGCGCAGGAGTCGCCTGCGTGCCGTCGTTGCGTTGAACCGTCAGCCGGAGGTCGTTGATGAAAGAGGCGCTTTGAGTGCGCACCCAATTTACGCCGGCAAACTTGCGCCGCACCTCGTTCGTGATCGCCCAGCCCGGGACGTTGGCTTCGTCGTGGAAGGGAGCAAGGCTCGGCACCTTGCTGTAGCCGAGCGTCACGCCGAAACGGTCCTTCACGCTGCGCACGTAATCCACCTTGGGCGTGTATTCGTCAACATCCGCACTGGCGCCCGCGCGCGGCAGCAGTTGCCCCGTCGGCGAAGTCGGCAGCAGGCCAGCCTTGATGTAGTTTTTCGCCACCGGATCGATGCGGTTCGGGTCGATGATCCCCTGCGACCGCAGGGCCTGGCTGGGCTGGAAGTAGGGGAAGGTGTTCAGGAACTTCACAACCCTCTCGTCCGGCCCGTTCCGTGCGCTGTTGGACAGCGAGAAGTCGCCATTCAATTCGGCCGGAGTGAACACCTGCACAGCGCTGCGGGAAGCCGTCGAAGTCTGCCGCTGGCCTTGATACGCAAAGAAGTAGAACAGCTTGTCCTTGATCACAGGACCGCCGACGGTAGCGCCAAACTGGTGGCGCTTCAAGATCGACCGCGGCAGCTTGTTCTTGTTGTTGAAGTACTGGTTGGCGTTAAACGCATCGTTGCGGATGAAATCGTAAAGGCTGCCGTGGATCTCGTTGCCGCCGGACTTGGAGACCACGCTGATGATCCCGCCGGCGTTTCGCCCGTACTCCGCGTTGTAGTTGCTGGTCAGAATCCTGAACTCGGCGATAGCGTCGGGGTTGGGGTTCAACACCACGCTGTTGTTCAGCAGGTTGTTGTTCATGCCGCCGTCGAGGATGTAAGTGACCGAATCGCGGCGCCCGCCCGAGATGCTGAACCCGAGCTGCCCCGTGGATCCGAGACTCGACGGAGTCACGCCGGGCTGCAACAGCGCCAGGTCCAGCACATTGCGCCCGTTCAGCGGCATCGACTGGATCTGGCCACCGGTCACCGTTTGGGAGAGCGTGGCATTGACGGTTTCCACTCCCACCGCGATCGCTTCCACCTGAATCGTCTCCGTGGTCGCGCCTACCTCGAGCCGGATGTCGAAGCGCAGGCTCTGGTTGATGGAGAGCGGCTGCGGCTCCGTGACCACCTTGCGGAACCCAGCCTTCTCGGCCGTGACGTTGTACGTCCCGACCGGCAGCAGCAGTACCTGGTAGGTGCCGTCGCTGGTC